>VAXB01000084.1 GCA_005883995.1 Actinomycetota bacterium | reverse complement strand
GAAGCCGTTGCGGATGCTCGTGACCTCGAAGACGCGCAGGTCCTGGAACAGCGCCTTCGCGCCGTCGTTCACGTGCGCGGGGACGTCGCTACGGAGCAGGACGGCGACGTCGTTTTGCTCCAGGATCGTCTCTTCGGGATCGCTCGGGAACCGGACCGCGTCGAGCAGGACGCGCTTCCGCCGCTCGGCAGATGCCCGGCGGTCGATCGGGACGTGGACCGCCGCCTGGTGCGGGACGACGCGGTCGAAATAGGGCAGGCCCCAGGCGACCGTGACGCCGAGGCCGGCGGGGGTCGTCGGGTCGAAGCGCTGCTCGAGCGCGACGAGCGCGTCCTCGAGCTCTCGCTGCGCTGTCCGCGGGTCGCCGGCCGCGATCCGCGCAGTCACGAGCCGGTGATGGAGCGGCGGCACGACGACCTCCACCCCCTCGTGCTCGACGACGCCGAGCTCGAGCGCGTGCTGGTCGGCCGCACCCATCCGGCCGACGCTCTTCCGCTTCGGCGCGTCACCGCCGAGCCGGTCGGCGAGCTCGTAGATGCCCGCACCGGCGAGCGCGGCCGCCGCGGCGCCCGCCAGCGCTTCGCGTCGTGTCAGCTTCACGCCGAGACGAGGACGAGGCCGCGCAGGATCCGGTCGAGGTACACGCGCACCTTCGTGTAGTTCACAGGCGGTGCCACGTGCTCGCTGATCGTGTACAGCGAGCCGTCGTGCCGCCAGGCGTAGAGGACGTGCCACTGATCGGCGTCCTGGTTCACGGTGAACACGGTCGCCGCGAGGCCCCGGCCGTGCACGACGCCGTGCGGGTCATCGAAGCAGGGGATGAGCGTGCGCTTCGCCGTGTCGTCGTCCACGCATTTCGGGATGCGCGTCCGCCCCGGGTAACCCCGCAGGTTCACGTGAAGCTCGCCCCCTGCGGCGCCCATGCCCGTCTCCTGCCACACCCAGCTCTCGAGGTAGCTGCGATCGCGGCTGACGGCGTCGATGTTGTTCCAGCGGCTGCCGATCACACCGTCGAGCGGATCCGGCAGCCAGCTCGGGCAGTAGACCGGTGCGTGGATCCGCCGCGCGAGCTTCTTCCAGCCGGCGAGCTGCGCGGGCGTGCACGTCGGCTTGGCCGGGGCAGCCGCTTTCGGGCGTGCGGCGCTGGAGGCGCACCCGGCGCACGCGACGGCGACCAGCAGGAGGGCGGCGGCGCGCTTCATCGGTCAAAACGTTATAGCCGGTAGACAGCGACCCAGGGCCCGGCGCGGCCGGCGCCGGCATCGATCCGGTAGAGCAGGCGGCCGCGCCGCCGGAGGTCGTCGTAGAAGCGGACCTCGCGTGGATAGCGATCGGCCGCGGCACGGACGCGATCGGCAACCGCTCCGGTCGCCACCACGACCCGCACACCGTCGCGCTGGAGGCGCTTGACGTCGCGGTTCGGGTCCGGCGGCTGCCACGGCGCCGGCAGCTGCAACGGAAGCACGCGGTACCGGCCGACGAGCGCGGTCGACGGATCGGTCGCGAGGTGCGTCCCAGCAGGGACGTGCTGCTCGATCCAGTGCGCGGCGACGATCCGGGTGTCGGTCCGCGTCAGCCGTTTGTCGTCGCGGATCGTCCACGTCAGCGGGACGACGAGCAGCAGGAGCGTAACCGGCATCAGAGCGCGGAACCGCCCGGCGAGAGCTGCGAGCGGCGGAACGAGCGGCAGGACGTAGCGGTCGAAGTGGGCGCGCAGCGTGAGCAGATCCACGAAGTAGACGAGGACGAACGACGCGAGGACGAGATCCGTGCGCGACCGGCGGACGAGGGCAAAAACGAGCCCGACCGCCGCGATGATCAAGACAGGCCCGAACCCGTGCCACAGTCGGTCGACGAACGCGATCGGCGCCGCATGGTCGTGCTCGAAACCGAGCCAGCCCTGCCGCGCGCGCCGCTGGACGCGAAACGCGTCGTGCAGCGCCTGGCGCCGGTGGACGAGGACGAAGGGGCTCGACGCGAGGAAACACGCGATCATCAGGCCGACGCCGGCGGCGAGCCGTCGCCAGGCGCCCCACGCGGCAACGACGAGCGGCACGACGAGGAAGACGCCCGGGTACTTGAACCCCGTCGCGAGACCGGCCGCCGCACCCGCGAGCTCGATCCGTCCCGACACCATCAACGCGAGCGACGCGGCGACGCCGAGCGCGAGCGGGATGTCCGTCACCGCCTCGCGCGAGTACGCGACGTGCACCGTGCAGACGGCCGCCGCGGCCGCGGCGACGGCGCCGGCGTGCGGCCCGTACGCCCGCCGCCCGAGCCACCACGTCGCGGCGACCGATGCGACCGCCAACACGATCGCGACGATGCGCGCCGTCAGGAACGACAGCTCCGACTGCCAAGCCTGAAACGGCGCGTTTACGTACATGAGCAGCGTCGGATAGTCGAACCAGTGCGGGTCGCCGCCGCCGCCGTGGACGAGCTTCCACGCGCGCGGGACGATCGACTGCTCATCAGGGTTGAGGAGATTCCCGAACGGCAGCCCGTATCGGACTCCCACCACCCGCAGCGCCGCGGCGAGCGCAAGGAGCGCTACGAGCAGCGTCGTGGGGCCGCCCCATCGCGACCCGGCGGCGCTCCTGAGGGCGCTAGACCTCGGGCGGCGCGCTTCCGACGAGCTCGGCGATGTTCCCTGCTGCGACGATGACGGCATCGACTCCGGCGCGCTCGAGCTCCTCGACTTCGTCACGCCCGGAGACTCGCACGTCGGCGACTGCGAGCTTCCCCGCCGGGACATCCGCGAGCAGGTTGAGCGCCGGCTCGAGCGCGCCCTCGCCGTCCTCGGGCGTCCCGGCAAGAAGGAAGATCTCGGGATCGAGCCGCTCGAGCGCCAGGTCGAGCTCCTCCTCGTTGCGCACCTCGATCACAAAGTCCAGGCCGAGCCCTTCCGCCTCCGCGTGCAGCTCCTCGAGGCGCTCGCCGTCGTACGCGTGGTGCTCGAGGATCACGAGGCACGCGTCGGCGCCGGCGTGCACCGCGTCGCCGAGCGGCCCCGCGCCGCGCCAGAGGATCGGCAGGTCACTCGTGGTGCGGACGCCGTCGAGCGCGCCGCGAATCACGAGCGCCTCGGCTCCCTGGGCCTCGGCCGCGCGGGCCGACTCGAGGTCGTGGACCTCGACGAGGACGGAGATCCCGTCCCCTTCGGCAATCGCTTCGCTGAACCGTCGTGACGCCATCGCTCGCGAGAAGATTAATGAGCGGCCGGACGCTACCGGCCGACCGGATGCCAGACGGTCTTCAGCTCCATGAACGCAGCGATCTCCCACGGCGACTGCGCATCGGCGCGGCCGCGGACGACGCGCTTCACGTTGTCGGCGGCGGCGCGCTCGAGCTCGGGCGCGATCCCGTCGGCACCGGCGATGTCGATCGCGTTCACGTCCATGTGCGCGGCGAGCCACGGCGCGAGCTCCGCGCGGTTCCCGGTGAGGATGTTGACGACGCCGCCGGGGACGTCCGAGGTCGCGAGCGCCTCGGCGAGCTCGATCGCCGCCAGCGGCCGCGTCTCCGAAGCGACGACAACAACGGCGTTCCCACCGGTGAGCGCCGGGGCGACCCGTGACACCAGGCCGAGCAACGGCGGCTCGTCGGGCGCGAGCGTCGCGACGACACCGGTCGGCTCGGGGACGGTGAAGTTGAAATACGGCCCGGCGACCGGGTTCGAGGAACCGATCACCTGCGCGAACTTGTCCGCCCAGCCCGCGTACCAGACGACACGGTCGATCGTCCGCTCGACCTCGTCGCGACCGCTGCAGAGGTCGGCGAACTCGGCTGCGCGCGCCTCGACCATCTCGGCGATCCGATAGAGAACCTGGCCGCGGTTGTACGCCGTCATTCCCGCCCATTTCGGCAAGGCACCGCGTGCGGCGCGGACGGCATCGCGTACGTCCTTGCGCGAGGCGCGGGCGACGTTCTGCCCTTCCGCCTCGTACGTCCGCCCGGACTCACTGCGCGGAAACGCGCCGCCGATGAACAGCTTGTACGTCTTCTTCACCGGGAGCCGCGACATCTACCCGCCGAACGCCTCGCTGTCGTCGAGCTGGAGGTACGGCTCGAGCCCGTGGCGGCCGCCTTCGCGGCCGAAGCCAGATTCCTTGTAGCCGCCGAACGGCGACGACGGATCGAACCGGTTGTACGTGTTCGCCCACACGACGCCTGCGCGCAGCCGCTCCGCCATCCAGAGGATGCGCGAGCCCTTCTCGGTCCACACGCCCGCGCTGAGACCGTAGGGCGTGTTGTTCGCCTTCTCGACCGCCTCGTCCGGCGTGCGGAACGTCAGGATCGACAGCACGGGGCCGAAGATCTCCTCCTGTGCGATGCGGTAGCTCTGCGCGACGTTGGTGAACACGGTCGGGACGAACCAGTAGCCCTTCTCCGGGACACGGCAAGGCGGCTGGTAGATCTCCGCACCTTCCTCCTCGCCGACGGCGACGAGCTCCTGGATCTTCTCGAGCTGCTGCTTCGAGTTGATCGCGCCGACGTCGGTGTTCTTGTCGAGCGGATCACCGACGCGAAGTGTCGCCAGGCGGCGCTTCAGCTTGTCGACGACCGGCTCGTAGATCGACTCCTGCACGAGCAGGCGCGATCCGGCGCAGCACACGTGGCCCTGATTGAAGTAGATCCCGTTCACGATCCCCTCGACGGCCTGATCGAGTGCCGCGTCGTCGAAGATGATGTTCGCGGCCTTGCCGCCGAGCTCGAGCGTCAGCTTCTTCCCCGTTCCGGCGAGCTCGCGCTGGATCGCCTTGCCCACCTCGGTCGAGCCGGTGAACGCGACTTTGTCGACGCCCTCGGCCTTCACGATGGCCGCGCCGGTGGCGCCGTCGCCGGTGACGATGTTGACGACGCCGGCGGGAAGCTCCGCCTGCCGCAGGACGTCGCAGAACAAGAGGGCGGTCAGCGGCGTCGTCTCCGCGGGCTTCAGCACGACGGTGTTGCCGGCGGCCAACGCGGGCGCGATCTTCCACGCGAGCATCAGCAGCGGGAAGTTCCAGGGGATGATCTGTCCAGCCACGCCGATCGGTCGCGGGCGTTGGTTCGGGAACGCGTACTCGAGCTTGTCGGCCCACCCGGCGTAGTAGAAGAAGTGCGCGGCCGCCAGCGGGAGGTCGACGTCGCGCGACTCCTTGATCGGCTTCCCGCCGTTGAGCGACTCCAGCACGGCGAACTCGCGCGAGCGCTCCTGCAGGATGCGCGCGATGCGGAACAGGTACTTCGCACGCTCCGACGGCGAGATGGTGGACCACCCGTCGTCGTATGCGTCGCGCGCCGCGGCGACCGCGCGCTCGACTTCGGCCGGCGTCGCCTGACCGATCTCCGCGAGCGGCTCCTCGGTCGCAGGGCTGATCGTCGTGTAGGTCTCCTCGGCCTCGATCCACTCGCCACCGACGAAATGGCCGTACCGGTCGGCGAGCGTGACGACGTCGCGTGCTTCGGGAGCGGGCGCGTACGTCCAGTCCTTCGGCGCGGGTACGCCCCCGCGTGGGCGCTCGAGATCAGTCAAGGGTGAAGTAGTCGCCGCTCTGGTAGACGCCGGTGCGTTCCTTCCGGAGCTGCATCAAGACGTCGTTCAGGAGCGACGAGGCACCGATCCGGTAGAGGTCGGGCGTCAGCCATTCGACACCGAGCGTCTCGTGCAGCTGGACGAGGTACTGCACCGCCTGCTTCGCCTGGCGGATGCCGCCCGCGGGCTTCATCCCGACCATTCGCCCCGTCTCTTCGTAGACGTCGCGGATCGCCTCGAGCATGCACAGCGTCACCGGGAGCGTCGCCGCGCCGGGAAGCTTGCCGGTCGACGTCTTGATGAAGTCGGCTCCTGCGGCCATCGCGAGCAGCGAAGCGCGCCGGACGTTGTCGTACGTGCCGAGCTCCGCGACCTCGAGGATCACCTTCAGGTGCGCGCTCGACGACGCGTCCTTGACGCGGACGATCTCGTCGTAGACCTTCGCGTACCGCCCCGAGAGGAATGCGCCGCGGTCGATCACCATGTCGACCTCGTCGGCGCCCTGCTCGACGACCCAGCGCACCTCCTCGAGCTTCGCGTCGAGCGGCGACTGCCCGGATGGGAACGCGGTCGCGACCGATGCGACCTTGACGCCGGTCTCACGGACCCGCGCAACGGCTGTCGGCACGAGATTCGGGTACACGCAGACCGCCGCGACCGACGGAATGTCGGCGTGGGTCGGGTCCGGCCGGATCGCTTTCGACGCGAGCGCCGCGACCTTGCCCGGCGTGTCCTGCCCCTCGAGCGTCGTCAGGTCGATCATCCGGATCGCGAGCTCGAGCGCGAACACCTTCGCCTCGCGCTTGATCGAGCGCTTGGCCAGCGACGCGGCCCGCTCCTCGAGCGCGACGGCGTCGACCGAGCCGATCCGGGGCAGGCGCGGCTCGAGCGGAAGCTCGAATCCACGTGGAAGAACGGGCGCCTGCGCCATCGAGTGAGTGTAGCTCCGGGCGATCTGCGGAAAGTCGCCGCGCATGGAGGAGATCCGCGTCGACAGCTGGGCCGAGCTCCAGGAGCAGCTCTTCGCCGGCTCGTGGAACGAGGAGCTCGGCCTCCATCGCTCGAACTACGCGTTCCGCGGGCGTTGGGACGCTGCCGACGACCTCTCGACGAGCCTCGCGCAGGTCGGCGGCGACGCGGCGGCGCTCGAAGGCAACCTCCTGCGGAACTTCCGCAAGTACGCGGCACGGGGCGCGGTTCCCGTCGACACGCCGTGGAACTGGCTCGCGCTCGGCCAGCATCACGGGCTGCCGACCCGCTTCCTCGACTGGACGTACTCACCGTACGTCGCACTCCACTTCGTGACGTCGAAGGCGGATTGGTTCGACCGCGACGGCGCGGTCTGGATGGTCGACTACGTCCGCGCGCACCAGCTCGCTCCGCAGGCGGCGCGTGAATGTCTCGAGCGCAACGGGACGAACCTCTTTACCACGGAGATGCTGGAATCGATCGCGGACGGTCCCTCCGACCTGCGCGCGCTCGGCGAGGACTTCGTGATCTTCGTCGAGCCGCCCTCGTTCGACGACCGGATCGTCAACCAGTACGCGCTGTTCTCGTTGATGGCGCGCCCCGACTCGTCACTCGACGAATGGCTGCGTGACCACGACGACCTCGTCCGCCGCATCGTGCTGCCGGCCGAGCTGAAGTGGGAGGTGCGCGACAAGCTCGATCAGGCGAACATCACCGAGCGCGTCCTCTTCCCCGGCCTCGACGGCCTGACGCGCTGGCTCGTGCGGTACCACCGGCCGCGCAGGCGGTGAGGCGCTGCCTCAGATGCCGAGGCGCTCGAGCAGGTTCTCGTCGCGGCGCCAGCGCGGCTTCACCTTCACGCGCAGGTCGAGGTAGACGGAGTGGCCGAGCGCCTGCTCGATCTCGGGCCGCGCGCGACGGCCGATCTCCCGCACCATCGCGCCGCCCTTGCCGATCACGATCTGCTTCTGCGATTCCGTCTCGACGAGGACGGCCGCGCGCACGACTTTTTCGTCGATCTCCTCCACATCGACGGTGATCGCGTGCGGAACCTCGTCCTTCGTCAGCCGCAGCGCCTGCTCGCGCACGAGCTCGGCGATCTGCGCCTCGAGAGAGAGGTCGCTGCGCTGCTCCTGCGGGAAGTAGAGCGGGCCCTCGGGCAACAGCTCGACGAGCTCGTCGCGGAGGGGTGCCACCCCGTCGCCGGTCTTCGCGCTGACCGGATGGAGCGCGTGGAAATCGCCGAGCCGCGACGCGGCCTCCATCTGCGTCGCGATGTGGCCGCCCTTCAGCCGATCGACCTTGTTCAGCGCGATCACCACGGGTACGCCGACGGCAAACACGCGCCGCGCGATGAAGCGGTCGCCGGCGCCGATGCGCTCGCGCGCAGAGAGGACGAACAGGATCGCCTCGACCTCCTCGAACGCGGCATCGACAGTCCGCTGCATGTGCTCGGTCAGTGCGTCGAGCGGACGCTGGAAGCCCGGGAGGTCGGCGAGCACGAGCTGGTAGTCCTCGCCGTTCGCGACACCGAGGATGCGCCGGCGCGTCGTCTGTGGCTTGTCCGAGACGATCGCGACCTTCGCGCCGCAGAGCGCGTTGACGAGGGTCGACTTGCCGACGTTCGGCCGGCCGGCGACCGCGACGAAGCCCGACCTCAACCGGGGAGATTCCACGTGTCGGGCAGGAGCTCCGAGGGCGAATAGGTCACGATCTCCCCGGCATCGTTCCGAAACGTCACGTCGTCGATCCGGAACTCGTACAGCCACTGGCGGCAACCGCCGCAGGGGGAAGCCGTGATCCCGATCGCCTCGAAGTCGCCTGGCCGGTAGCCCGCGGTCACCGCCTGCACGAGCGCCGAGCGCTCCGCGCAGACGCCGAGCGGGTACGCCGCGTTCTCGACGTTGACGCCCTCGAAAACGGCGCCGTCGCGCGTCCGCACCGCCGCCCCGACGAGGTAGTTCGAGTACGGCGCATATGCGCGCTGCGAGATCGCGACTGCCCGTTCGTAGAGCTCGACGGTCACAGAAGCTGGAAGACGACGAGGGTGACGAGTGCGCCGAGCGCACCGCCGTAGGCGACCTCGAGCGCCGAATGGACGCCGGATTCCACGCGTGTCTGCGCCACGAGCAGGGCCATGATGAACGTCAGCGCGGAGACGAGGAAGCGGTGCGTGTCGGTGACGATGTATGTCGCGGCCATCCAGCCTGCGAATGCGATTGCGGCGTGACCCGATGGGACCCCGCCGCGGAGCGGCGTTCCGCGGCCGGTCCAGGCCTTCGTCGCGATCACGACGATCACCGTCAGCACGAGTGCCACGAGCGTGATCTCGGCCGGGGCGTTGCGGATCTTGTCGAGGACACGCGCGGTCTTGTCGGCCGCCTTCCCGGCGAACACGAGGTAGCCGATCGCGACCGCGTTGACCGAGGCGATCAGGACCGCGCCGGCGGCAATGTCCTTGGCCAGCTTCGCCATCGGGTCGAACGACGTCGTGGCGACGTCGATCGCGCCCTCGATCGCCGTGTTGATCATCTCCGCGATCAAGACGAACGCGATCGCGAGCAGGAGCGCGATCAGCTCGATCTTCGTGACGCCAACCGCAACGGCGACGGCGAGCACGACGACTGCGACCGCGAAATGGATGCGCATGTTCCGCTGCGTCCGCAGCACGTGGATGACGCCTTCGATCGCGTAGTTGAAGCTCTCGAAGACCGACGGCCGCGGGCGCGAGCTCATTGCGCGTGTGAGCGCTCGCGCGCCTCGTCGCCGACGATCGACGGACACAGGACGACGTCGCCGAGCTGCCGCGGCAATCCGCTCGGGAGCTCCGCGCGCCCATCGATCGGGAACGCGAGCGCGTCCGTCGCCTCGTCGATCCCGAGGTGCTCCCGCTTGAGCGCCCGACTCTCGTCGGCGCCGACGAGCGCGAGCCCCATCTCGCCGTCGACGATCCCCTCTTCTGCGAGCACGTCGCGGACAAGCGTTGCCGCCTCGTCGACGTCGAACGCGGCCCCGCTTCGATTGACGACCTCGACCTCGACCATCGCCCCTACTTCCGCCGCTGCGTGCCCGTCTCCTCCGCATGCAGCTTGTAGGCCTCGACGATCCGCTGGACGAGCTTGTGCCGGACGACGTCCTGGTGGCCGAACCTGACGAACGCGATGCCGTCGACCGAGCCGAGAATGTCCTGCACCTGGATCAGGCCCGACGCCTGCTCGCGCGGGAGGTCGATCTGCGTCACGTCGCCGGTGACGACCACTTTCGAGCCGAACCCGAGGCGCGTCAGGAACATCTGCATCTGCTCGGGGCTCGTGTTCTGCGCCTCGTCGAGGATGATGAAGCTGTCGTTGAGGGTCCGTCCCCGCATGAAGGCGAGCGGCGCGACCTCGATCGTGCCCCGCTCCATGTACGTGTTCAGACGCTCGGCGTCGAGCATGTCGTAGAGCGCGTCGAACAGTGGACGCAGGTACGGATCGACCTTCGCCAGCATGTCGCCAGGCAGGAATCCGAGCCGCTCCCCTGCCTCGACCGCCGGCCGCGTCAGGATCACGCGCGCGACCAGGTGCTCCTGGAGGGCGGCGACCGCAAGGGCCATCGCGAGATACGTCTTTCCGGTCCCGGCCGGGCCGATCCCGAAGGTCACCGTGCAGCTCCGGATCGCCTCGACGTAGCGTTTCTGGGTCACCGTCTTGGGCGTAATCTGCTTGCCGCGGTGGCGCCAGACGACGTCGCCGAAGACGTCCTGGACGTTCTCCGCCTGGTCGATCGCGTTCAGGACCGAATCGACCGTACCGGGGCCGATGTCCTGTCCCGACTCGACCAGCTCGACCAGCTCGTCGAGAACAGCGCGGGCCTCGGCGACGTTGACGTCCTCCCCCTCGATCGTGACCCGGTTGCCGCGCAGAAGGATCGTGCATTCGAGCCGGTCGCGCAGCGCCTCGAGCACGCCGTCGCCGATCCCGCCGAGCTCGACGGCAACGTCGTTGGACACGTCGAGAACCTGCTGCACGCTGTTCAGTGTAGGTGCGGCCCCGACCGCCCCACGACAACGCCTTACGCGAGTTTTTCCTTGACGATCTGGCTGACCGCGGAGCCGTCCGCGCGACCCGAGATCTGCGGCATCACATCCGCCATGACGCGGCCGAAGTCGCGCATGCTCGTCGCGCCGTTTTCGGCGATCGCGTCGTCGACGATCTCCTCGAGCTCGTCCTCGTTGAGCGGCTCGGGCATGAACTCCTGCAGGACGTCGAGCTCCCGCTCCTCCGACGCTGCCTGCTCGGGGCGGCCGCCGCTTCTGAACGCCTCCGCCGCCTCCTGCCGCCGCTTCCGCTCGCGCTGGAGGACCTGGAGCTCCTCGCCGTCGGAGAGCGGCCGCTGCAGCTCCTTCTCGGCGGCGCGAAGGCTCGACAGGATCAGGCGAAGCGCGTCGCGCCGCTCGGTGTCGCGCGCCAGCATGGCCTGCTTCACCTCGTCCTCCATCCGCGTGATCAGGCTCATGCAGGAACTCCGCGGACGCGGCCGCCGAGCACGTGCCAGTGGAGGTGGAAGATCGACTGGCCACCGCCCTCGCCGACGTTGACGAGCACCTTGTAGTCGTCGAGCCCGGCCGTCCGGGCGGTTTCGGCGATGAACTCGAGCATCCTTTTCGACTCGTCGGCGGACAGCTCGTCGATCTCGCGGAACGTCGAGATGTGGCGTTCGGGGATCACGAGCAGATGGACGTCCGCTTCCGGGTTGATGTCGTGCAGCGCGGCGAAGCCGTCGGCCTTCGCGACGTGGTCGCCTTCGCGTGCAAGACGGCAGAAGAGGCAGTTGTCAGGCAGCGAGGATCCCTCGTTCCGAGACGGTTGCGCCGCGGACGCGGACGAGCTCGCCGACCGGCGCGTCGACGAGCCATGGCGAATAGTCGTCACCGTAGCCGCGGCCGGGGCGGTCGACGAGGACGACGTCGTCGCGGCCGATCTTGCCGCGCCAGCGCTCGAGACATGCGTCGTGCGAGGCCTGACGGAGCCGCGCGCTTCGTTCGCGCTTCACGGCCGTAGGCACCGGATCGTGACCCGCCGTACGTGTCCCCGGCCGCGGCGAGTACGGAAAGACGTGCACCTTCGTCGCACCCGCGGCGGCGACGACGTCGAGCGTGTTGCGAAACGCGCGCTCGTCCTCGGTCGGAAAGCCGACGATCACGTCGGTCGTGAGGTTGAACTCCTCGCGGAGCGGAGCGACGCGGGCGAGGTACGAACCGGCGGTGTAGCGGCGCGCCATGTCACGGAGCACGCCGTCGTCGCCGGACTGGAGCGGAACATGCAGGTGCCGGCTGACCGCACGCGTCTCCCGCAAGGCAGCCACGAGCTCGTCGGTGACGTGGTTGACCTCGATCGACGAGAGGCGGAGACGCGCGACTCCTGGGACGGCCCCGGCCTCGCGGACGAGGCGCGCGAGCCGGTAGCCGGCGTCCCGGTCGCGGTAGCAGCCGAGGTTGATCCCGGTGAGGACGATCTCGCGATGACCCTGGGCCACGCGGCGCCGGATCTCGCGGAGCACGTCGGGTGCCCTGCGGCTGCGCGAAGCCCCGCGGACGAGCGGCACGACGCAGAAGTTGCAGGAGAAGCTGCAGCCGTCCTGGATTTTTACGAACGCGCGGACGCGATCGAGCCGCCACTCGCGCTGGACGCATGCGATCGCTCCGACGTCTCCGGCGACCACAGCAGGCGTGTCCTCGCTCCGGCGCGAGATCACGTGGACGTTCGGCGGCAGCCCGGCGAACGTGTCGGAGGCGAGATTCGCTCCGCAACCCGTGACATAGACGCGGCGGTGCGTGCGTGCCGCGCGCGCGGCGGCGTGCCGCGACTTCCTGACCGCCTCGTGGGTGACACAGCACGTGTTGACGACGGCGACGTCGCCCGCGTCGGGCACCTCGTGATGACCGTCGGCAAGCAGCCGCTCGCGGACGAGCTGCGCGTCGGTGTGCGAGACCTTGCACCCGAGAAAGCGAACGCTGAACGACGGCACGGCGGGATGCTACTGCCGCGCGAACAGATCGGCGGCCCAGCCGTCTTCGGCCACGCGCCGCAGATGCCCGAAACCCGGAAGCTCTTCGTCCTCCGTCATCAGATACCCCGAGACGACCAAGTGCTGCGAGGCCACGCGCGGCGCGAGCGCCTCGACGAGCGCGCGCGTGATGTTCGCGACCGTGATGTCCGTCGCCGGAAGGTCACCGACTCGTGCGTCGCGCCGTTCCGCCTGCACGTCCACGCCGTTCGCGGCGGCGTTCCGCCCGGTCGCCTCGACCGCCGCATCCTCCGAGTCGAGCGCGAGCACCGGCGCGAAACCGAGCTTCGCCGCGGCGATCGCGAGGACGCCGGAGCCGGACCCGACGTCGAGGAGGCTTCCGCGCGGCAGGTCGGCGAGGAGAGTGAGCGTGAGCCGCGTCGTCGGATGCGCACCGGTTCCGAACGCGCGGCCGGGATCGATCACGACTGCTGTCGAGCCACCCTCCGGGGTCTGCCACGGCTGGCCGATCCAGAGCTGCCCGACCCGGATCGGACGATGGAACTCGCGCCAGCGTTCTTCCCAGCCGTCGTCCACGTCGGCGCCGGCAGTCCGGCCGAACGCACGCCACATCCGCTCCTCCCCCTGCGCGTCGGTGTACGCGACGAGCTCGACGCCGTCGTTGCGGTCGACCTCCTCGAAGCCGGACGGGAAGAGCTCCAGCATCCGTGCGCGTGCTATCTCGAGCCGCGCAGGCGGAACCTCGACCGACACGCGGCGCGTACCCGTCAGCGGAACGCGCTCTTCAGCTTGTCGAAGAAGCCTTCGTCGGCGCGGTACGTCGCGTCCGTCGACGTCCGGTCGAGCTCTTCCAGCAAGGCGCGCTGGTCGGGTGTCAGGTGACGCGGGACGAGGACGTTCACGAGCACGCGCTGGTCGCCGCGGCCGAACCCCTGCAGCGCGGGGAACCCGCGGCCACGCAGGACGTGCACCTGGCCCGGCTGCGTCCCCGGCTCGAACGTCATCTCCGTCTCGCCGGCGAGCGTCGCCACGCCGACCGTCGCGCCCAGTGCAGCCTGCACGACCGTGAGGTCGACGGTGCAGTAGACGTCGTTCCCCTCGCGGACGAAGCGCTCGTCGGGCCGGATATGCACCTCGACGTACATGTCCCCAGCATGGCCGCCGACCGCGCCCGCGTGGCCCTCGCCGCTGAGCCGGATGCGCTGCCCGTCGTGAATCCCGGCCGGAATGTCCACCTCGAGCGTCCGCTCCTCGACGACCCGGCCGACCCCGTTGCACTCCTGGCACGGGTGCTGGATCACACGGCCGGAGCCGCGACACTGCCCGCACGTCTGGGTGCGGACGAACTCGCCGAACACACTCCGCGAGACCTGGCTCTGGCGGCCGGTGCCGCCGCAGGCGGGACAAGCCGACACCTCGCTGCCGGGCTCGGCGCCGTCCCCGTGGCACCGGCCGCAGGTGACGGCGACCTCGAACGGGACCTCGCGCGTCGTGCCGGTCGCGGCGTCGGCGAGGTCGATCTCGACCCGCGCGCCGATGTCGGCGCCGCGACCCCGGCCCGATCGACCGCCGACGCCGAAGAGGTCGTCGCCGAAGAAGGCGGAGAAGAGATCGGTGAGGTTGCCGAAGTCGAACGTCGAGGGCTGGAAGCCGCCGCTGCGAAGACCCGCGTGCCCGAAGCGGTCGTACAACTCACGGCGCTCGCTGTTCGAGAGGACCTCGTATGCCTCGACGACCTCGCGAAACCGGTGCTCTGCGTCGGGCTCCTGCGACACGTCGGGATGCAGCTCGCGCGCGAGCCGACGGAACGCTCGCTTGATCTCGTCCTGCCCCGCGTCGCGTGCGACACCGAGGAGGTCGTAGTAGTCGCGTTCCGTCGCCATCAGGTCAAGCGTACCGCCGCGTCCTCACAGCATTAGTAGGAGGGTCTGACGAAACAATCGGCCGTGCCGAGCGACGTTCCGCCAAACCCTCCTAGTTGTCCTCGTAGACCTCCTCGACGAAGCGCGACAACTCCTGGGCGGCGCCGCGCACGGAGCGGATCGCCTTGTCGTAATCCATCCGGACCGGGCCGAGCAGGCTCACCGCGCCGAGGACGCGGTGCGTCAGCCCGTACGAAGCGCCGACGAGCGCGACGTCGTGGAACGCCGGGTGCTCGAGGTCTCCGCCGACGCGAACGAACGGCCGACGGCGGTCGAGCGTCGCCCCGAGCACCTCGAGCAGGGCGGCCCGCTTCTCGAGCGTCGCGAGCACATGGCGGTACAGCCCGAGCTCGGCGTCGGGAAGCTCGTCGAGCAGGCCCGCTGTCCCCCCGACGAACAGCCGCTGCTCCGCGTCGACGAGCTCGATGAACGCAGGCGCGACTACGTCGAGGAACACGCGCTCGGACGTCGCGAGCGAGGCGTCGTTGAGTTGGCGGCGGAGGTGCGCGCTCCCGAGCCGTACCCCCACGAGGCGGTCGTTGAGGTATTCGCGTGCCCAGTTCGCGAGGCCGGGATCGACGGGCGCATCGAACCCGAACATCCGCTTGGTGACGCCGCCGGTCGACGTGATCACGACCACCATCACCGTCTGCGGCTGCAGCAAGAGCACCTCGACGTGGCGCACGGTCGTCGTCTCGAGGCCCGGCGCCGATACGAGCGCCAGCAGGCGTGTCACGCTCGAGAGCATCTCCGTCGTCGCCTGGAGCGCCGAATCGACCTCGCGTCGGAGCGCGGAGAGATCGAGCGCGAACGAGCCCGTACGCACCTCCGGCTGCGCGAGCGCCTGTTCGGCATAGAAGCGGTAGCCGCGTTCGGTCGGCACGCGGCCCGCCGACGTGTGCGGGTGGGTCAGCATGCCGAGCGCCTCGAGCTCGGCAAGGACGTTCCGGACCGTCGACGACGACACGGTCAGCCCCGCCCGTTCGACGAGGTACCGCGAGCCCACCGGCTGGCCGGTCGCGACGTACTCGCGGACGACGTGCGAGAGGATCTCGCGCTGCCGCGGCGTCAGCTGGAGCTCGTCGGGCGCCATTTGCAGCGCATTTTAGTTGGAGCTCAGGTCAGCAGGGCGACCGTGACCCCACCGCCGAGGAAGCGGCCGCGCCGCGTGAGCCGCACGGTGGCGGCGTCGTCGGCACGGACGACTTCTGCGAGGCCGAGCGAGGTCATCCGTGCGAGCGCCGCGTCGTCGACGGCCGCGCGGACGGCATCGAGCGCGAGCGGCTCGTCGAGCCGGAGCCCGAGCATCAGCCGCTCACGCCGGCGAACGTCGCGCGACAGCGGCTCGTGCTCGCGGGGCGGGGCCTGACCGGCCGCCGACGCCGCGACGTAGGGCGCGAGCCGCGGCGCGTTCCGCCAGCGGCGATCGCCGATCGTCGAAACGGCGCCGATGCCGATTCCGAGGTAGTCGCGGCCGCGCCAGTACGCGAGGTTGTGACGCGACCGCAGGTCGCGCCGCTTTTCCGCGCGGCAAAAATTCGCCGTCTCGTACCACCGATACCCGCCGGCGACGAGTCGGTCGACGACGCGCTCGAAATACGTCTCCATCGCGTCCGCCTGCCGGCCCAGCTCCTCGCCGTATGCGTGCGTGAAACGCGTGCCGGGCTTCGCCTCGAGCTCGTAGCACGACAGGTGCTCCGGGTCGAGCGCGAGCGCCTCCTCGAGGTCGGCAGCGAGATCACCGGCGCTCTGCCCGGGAATTCCGTAGATGAGGTCGAGCGAGACGTTGTCGAACCCCACCTTGCGGAGCGTGTGTACAGCACGTCGAATCGTGTCGCGATCGGCCCGCCGCTCGAGCACCTCGAGCAGGTGCGGCTGGAACGTCTGGGCACCCAGCGAGACGCGGTCGACGCCGTGGCTGCGCAGGACAGACGCGAGCGCGGGCGTCACCGTCTCCGGGTTGGCCTCGACGGTCACCTCGTCGGCCTCGGGCAGCGCGCCGAGGACGCGCTCGAACGCGCCCGGCTCGGTGAACGTCGGTGTCCCGCCTCCGACGAAGACCGTTTCGAGCCGCGGCGCGAGCAAGGAACGCTCCAGGTCGAGCTCGGCGAGGAGCGCGGACACGTACGCCTT
>VAXB01000002.1 GCA_005883995.1 Actinomycetota bacterium | reverse complement strand
CAAGGCGCAAGCCTGCGCGACTACCTGCGCGTAGTCCGCCGGCGGAAGTGGATCATCGTGCAGGCGCTCGTGCTGGTGCCTGTGGCAGCGGTTGCGTTCTCGCTGCATCAGACGAAGCTCTATCGCGCAACCGCGCAGGTGCTGCTGGTTCAGCAGCAGCTCGCGAACCAGCTCAACGGCATTCAGGACCCGTCGGTGTATCAGCAGGCCGACCGGCGTGCGCAGACGCAGGCCGACCTCGCTCGCGTTCCGGCCGTCGCGCAACTCGCGCTGGACAACGCGCGCCTCGACCGCAGCGTCAAGCGCTTCCTCGCGGAATCCGACGCGACCGCCAAGACGAACGCGGACCTGCTCGAGCTCTCGGTGACCGATCACAACCCGCGGATCGCGAAGTTGCTCGCGACGGCATATGCACGCGCGTTCGCGCAGTACCGCGGACAGCTCGACACGGCGGCATACGTCAACGCGCGGAAGAGCGCGAACCGTGAGCTGCGTGCCATGGCCGCCAACGACCAGCGCGGATCGAACGCGTACCAGGAGCTGCTCTCGAAGCGGAACCAGGTCGACCAGATGATCGCGCTCCTGACCCAGAACGCGGTTCCGGTGCAGAACGCGGACGACGCGACGCAGGTGCAGCCGCGCCCCGTCCGCAACGGGATCCTCGGCTTGGCGCTCGGGCTCGTGCTCGGGATCGGGCTCGCGTTCCTGCGCGAGGCGCTCGACACTCGCGTCCGTTCGGCTGAGGAGATCGGCGAGCAGCTCGATCTGCCGCTGCTCGGCCGCGTCGCCGAGCCGTCGCGGAAGCTGCGCAAGACGAACAGGCTCGCGATGCTGGAGGAGCCACGCAGCGCGAGCGCCGAGGCGTTCCGGATGTTGCGGACGAACCTCGACTTCATGCGGCTGACGCGGCCTGCGCGGAGCATCGTCGTGACGAGCGGTGTCGAGCGCGAGGGCAAGTCCACGACCGCGTCGAACCTGGCGATCGCGCTCGCTCGTGCCGGTCAGCGGGTCGCGCTCGTCGACCTCGACCTGCGCCGGCCGTTCATCGACCGCTTCTTCGATCTCAGCGGACGGCCCGGCATCGTCGACGTTGCCGTCGGCAGCGTGCCGCTCGTGGACGCGCTCACGGGCGTGAACGTTCGCAACGGGCAGCGCCGCCCGTCGCAGAACGGCACCGGCAACGGAAACGGCAAGGTCATTAGCTACATGAACGGCCACGCGCGGTCGGTTCATGCCGAGGACGAGGGCGCTCTGGCAGTCCTGCCCGCAGGAACGCCGCCGCCGAGCCCGGGCGAGTTCGTCGGCTCCGTCGTCTTCGACCGGATCCTGTCGCAGCTCACCGAGCAATTCGACACGGTGATCATCGACGCGCCGCCCGCGCTGCAGGTCGGCGACGCGATGACGCTCAGCGCACGCGCCGATGCCGTCGTCGTCGTCACACGTCTCGACGTCGTGCGCAGGCACATGCTGGCGGAGCTGAAGCGGCACCTCGACGCGAGCCCGGCGGCGAAGCTCGGGTTTGTCCTCACGGGCGCCGACTCCGAGGACGGCTACGGCTACGGCAACGGCTACTACGCGTACGCCGACGAAGCGCCGGAGCCGAAGCAGGTCTCCGTCGGATGACGCGCACGCGCATACTCGTCGCCGACAGCCAGACGATCTTCCGCTGCGGCGTCAGCAACCTCCTCGCCCGCGAGAGTGACCTGGAGTTCGCCGAGGCGACCGACCTCGACGGGGTCAAGGCCGTCGTCGCCGAGGGCTGCCCCGACATCGCGCTCGTCGATGCCGAGCTGCCGCCGGCAGGCGGCGTTGCAGCGGTTCAGTGGCTGCAGGCTCACTGCGCCGCGCAGTCGATCGTGTGGAGCTTCGAGCCGACGCGCGAAACGGTTCTCGCGGCCGTCCGGGCCGGCGCAGCCGGGTATCTCCGGAAGGAGATCTCGCCGCAAGGGCTCGTGCGCTCGCTCCGCGGTGTCATCCGCGGCGAGGCACCGCTTTCCCGCGACCTGGCGGCGCTGATGATCGAAGCGATCCACCGCCATGAAGACGGCGATCGCACGCGCGAGCGGCTCTCGATCCTGTCGAGGCGCGAGCGCGAGATCCTCGATTACGTCGCGCAGGGCGCGCGGAACCGTCAGATCGCCGCCGAGCTGACGATCTCCGAGTTCACCGTCAAGCGCCACGTGCAGAACATCCTCGGCAAGCTCGAGCTCGCCTCGCGCCGTGCGGCGGCGGAGTTCTACGCGCATGCGCAGGACCAGCTCACGACGGTGGGCGCGTCGCTGTGAACGTTGCCGGGAGGGAGCAGCCGCGGATCGCGCTCCTCTACACCGTGCCGCTCGTGTGCGAGGCGCTGTCGTCGGCGCTCGAGAACATCGCCGACGTGCAGTCGTTCCCGGCAGGTCGCGGGGACGTGGTGGGGTTGCTGCGCTCGCTCCGGCCGGACGCCGTCATCGTCGACGACGCGGCGGAGGCGGATGAGGTTCAGCGCTGGACGAGCCCGCAGCGGCTGCCGCTCGTGCACATCTCGCTGCGTGAACGAAAGCTGCGCCTCCTACGCGACGGAATCTGGGAGGAGACGGACGGAACGAGTGCTGAGGCAGTTCGAAACCTCCTGACCGGCTCCATCTACGGACGAGGGGGATAGGGAAAACATGAACGCGACCGAGCGCACCGCGCTCCTAGACAGCGTTCGCTACTACGACGAGATGTCGGCGGCGGTCGACGACCGCACGCTGGACATCCTCGACCGGCGGCGCAGGACTGCGATCGTGAAACGCCGTGGGTGGCTCGTGCGCCGGATGCTGCTGCTCGCCGACGTCCTCGGGCTGCTGGCGGCGTTCCTGGCGGCGGAATGGATCTTCGGCATGGCGAGCGTCGCGAACGACCACG
>VAXB01000020.1:35692-64292 GCA_005883995.1 Actinomycetota bacterium | reverse complement strand
GTTCGGAAGCCCGGCAGAGATCGGCCGGCTGTTCCTGACCGACCACCTGCTCGCATTCGAGGTGACGTCGATCATCCTGCTCGTCGCCGCCGTCGGCGGCGTGATCCTCGGCTCGCACTCGCGGCGGGAGCAGTGGGGGAGCGCCGATGCTCGAGCGCTACGCGCCGAAGGTACGGGCCCCGGGCCATGAGGAGGTGCTGACGCTGCTTGGACCGTCCGTCGCCTGGTACCTCTGCGTCGGCGCGTTCCTGTTCTCGACGGGAGCGCTCGGCGTCCTCCTGCGACGCAATCCGATCATCGTCCTGCTCTCGCTGGAGATCATGCTGAACGGCGGGAACCTCGCGCTGATCGGCTACTCGCGGCACCTGGCGAGCGGCGCAGGGCAGATCTTCGCGATCTCGGTGATGGCGATCGCGGCGTCCGAGGTCGTCGTCGGCCTCGGCCTCGTGGTCGCGATGAACCGCAAGCAGATCACGCTTGACGTCGACCGGATGAACACCCTCCGCGGCTGACTTGACGACCGGCGCCTGGATCTGCCTGCTGTCGCCGCTCGTCGGCGCGCTCGTAATCACGCTCGCTGGTACGCGGATCTCGCGCCGCGCCGCCGGTTACGTGTCGACGGCCTCCGTCGTGGTCGCGTTCGCCGGCGCGCTGACTGCGTTCGCCGGCCTCCTCGGAAAGACCCCGAGCGACCGGCGTCACATCTCCACCGCGTGGACGTGGATCCAGGGGGGCTCGTACCACTCCGGCCTCTCGATCCTCGTCGACCCGTTGAGCGTGATGATGATGCTGATCGTCTCCGGCGTCGGCGCGCTGATCGTGGCCTATTCGATCGGCTACATGGACGGCGACAACGAGGAGCGCCGGTACTTCGCGTACATGTCGCTGTTCGTCTTCTCGATGCTGCTGCTCGTCGAGGGCGGCAACCTGATCCTGCTGCTCGCCGGCTGGGGAATGGTCGGCCTCTCCTCGTACTTGCTGATCGGGTTCTGGCACGAGCGCCCCTCGGCGATCGCGGCCGCGAAGAAGGCGTTCGTGATGAACGCGATCGGCGACGCGACGATGGCGCTCGCGCTGTTCACGTTGATCCAGAAGACCGGCTCGCTCTCGTTCGGCGCGCTCGGCAGCGTGCACGGCTCGGTGGCGGCGAATCTGATCGCGCTCGGCCTGCTGGGCGGCGCGGTTGCGAAGTCTGCGCAGTTGCCGCTGCACACGTGGCTTCCCGACGCGATGGAGGGGCCTACACCGGTCAGCGCGCTGATCCACGCCGCGACGATGGTCACGGCCGGCGTCTACCTGATCGTCCGCACGCACGTGATCTTCGAGCACGCGTCGAAGGTGCAGGACCTCGCGGCCGGACTCGGTGCAGCGACGTTGCTCGTCGCCGGGCTGATCGCGCTCGTCCAGGTCGACATCAAGCGCGTGATCGCCTATTCGACGATGTCGCAGATCGGCTACATGTTCCTCGGCGTCGGCGTCGGCGCGTACGCCAACGGGATGTTCCACCTGATGACGCACGCGTTCTTCAAGGCGCTGCTCTTCCTGGCCGCGGGCATCGTCATCCACTCGCTGACGGCCGAGCAGGACATCCGCAAGATGGGCGGCCTCAAGCGGATGCTGCCGAAGACGTACTGGGCGTTCCTGATCGGCTCGCTCGCGCTCGTCGGCATCTTCCCGTTCGCCGGCTTCTTTTCGAAGGACTCGATCCTCGCGGCGGCCATGGACCGCGGCACGTACGGGTACATCCTCTGGGTCGCCGGCCTGGCCGGGACGTTCCTCACCGGCCTCTACACGTTCCGGCTCTTCTTCGTCGTCTTCGGTGGCGAGCCGAGCGCGTTCGCACGCGAGCACTTCCACGCGCCGCAGCGCGGTGTCATTGGCATCACGATGGGCGCGACGGTCGCGGTCCTCGCCGTGCTCTCGGTGATCGGCGGCTGGATCCAGTGGGCGCCGTTCTGGCACCCCATCGAGACGTGGCTCGCGCCCGTCGCGGAGCCCCTCGTCAGCCCGAAGGACTGGCAGGAGTGGACGTCGAGCGGCCTCGCGCTGGCGCTCGGCGGCCTCGGGATCGGCGTCGCGTGGGTGTTCTACGGCGCCCGACGCCGTCCGGTGCCGCGGTTCGCGTTTGCGCAGCGGACGCTCGAGCGGAAGCTCTATTTCGACGAGCTGTACGACGCGGCGTTCTACCGTCCGTCGGCCGCATTCGCCCGGGCGCTGACCAGATCGTTCGAACGGCCGTTCATCCTCGGCTCGGGGCGCGAGATCGGCGACGAGACCCGCGACCTCGGCGGGTTGTTCGCACGGCTGCAGACGGGGTTGCTCCGCACCTACGCGCTCGCGATCGCCTCGTCACTCGCCGTTCTGGCAATCGTCTTCGTCGCGATCAAGTGACATGACGACAGCACTGATCATCATCCCGCTCGCGGCTGCAGTCATCCTCTGGGTGCTGCCGCTGAACCGCGTCTCCGCCGGGTCGATCGGCCTCCTCGCAGCGCTCGCCGAGGTCGGCATCTGGATCCAGGTCGTCGTCCGCTTCGACTTCTCGAAGACCGGGCTGCAGTTCGAGCAGCATCACAGCTGGTTCAGCGATCTGAACGTCTCGTACCACGTCGGCTTTTACGCGTTCTCGGTCTGGCTCGTCGGTCTGACCGTCGTCGTGACGGCCGCGTGCGTCGCGTACGCCTTCTGGGTGGGACGCGAACGGGCGCGGGCGTACTTCGGCCTGATGCTCTTCCTCGACGCCGCGATCGTCGGCGTCTTCACCGCGCAGGATCTGCTGCTGTTCTACGCGTTCTTCGAGGCGATGCTGATTCCGCTCTACGTCCTCATCGGCGTCTGGGGCGGCCCGGGACGGATCGGCGCGACGCTCAAGTTCGTCATCTACACGATGGCCGGCTCGCTCTTGATGCTCGCGTCCATCGTCGTCTACGGCCTGTCCAAGGGAACGTTCGACCTGGTCGCGATCGGGCAGAGCGGGTCGACCTGGATCTTCCTCGGCTTCGCCGCCGCGTTCGCGATCAAGGCGCCGCTGTTCCCGTTCCACGGGTGGCTGCGAGACGCGTACACCGAGGCGCCGCCCGAGGTGTCGGCGGTCCTGTCCGGCGTCGTCTCGAAGGCCGCCGTCTACGGGTTCCTGCGGATCGGGATCGCGAAGTTCCCGGGCCCGACGCACGACCTGCGCGGGCTGTTCCTGGCTCTCGCCGCGACGGGGCTGATCTACGGGTCGCTGCTCGCGTTCCGCGCGCCGGATTTTCGCGGCGTCGTCGCATATTCGTCGCTGGCGCAGATGGGCCTGATCGTGCTGGGCCTCTTCGCCGTCAACGACCTCGGCCTGAACGGCTCGGTGCTGCAGATGGTGAACCACGGCCTGATCTCGGCAACGCTGTTCCTCCTCGCGGGCATGGTCGAGCGCCGCGCGGCGACGGGCGACCTCGACCGGATCGGCGGAATGGCGCGCGGTCGACCGGCGCTTGCGACGGTCTTGATGGCGACCGGGATCATCGGCCTCGCGGTGCCGTTCTCGGGCGCGTTCGCCGGCGAGTTCCTGATCCTCGCCGGCGTCTTCCGGCGCGGCTGGGGGTGGTCGGTCGTCGGGGTGATCGCGATCGTGCTGGCGGCGATGTACATGCTGCGGCTGATTTCCGCGGTACTGCATCGTGAGGTCGGCGCCGCCCTCGGCGACGCCGTGCTCGACCTCCGGCCGGCGGAGCTCGGCGTGACGGTGCCGCTGCTCGCGTGCCTGCTCGTCCTGTCCGCATGGCCTGCGGCGATCAGCGGTCACGCGTTCGGAACGAAGCATCCGGGCGCCGGCCTCACGTCGACGCTCACATCAGGCTCGGCGACCTCCGCACCTCTGACCACGCCATGATCCAACGGCCGCACATCGACTGGTTCGCGCTCGCGCCGATGACCGCGCTCTTCGCTGCGGGCGCGCTCGCGCTGATGGCTGCGGTGCTCGTCCCCCGCCGCGCACGGCGCACCACCGGCGCCGTCGTCTGCGCGCTCGGCTACGCGGTGGCGTTCGGCTTTGCGATCGCGCTTTACGCGCGGAGCCCCCACCCGCAGGGCGTGATCGCGGACTCCCTGCGCCGCGACCGGTTCGGCCAGTTCGCACAGATGATCCTCGCCGCCTCGGGCCTGCTCGCGGTCGGCGTCTCGTTCCGCGAGCGGATGCGCGACGACCACGTCGCGGAGTACTACGCGCTGCTCGCCTTCGCGGGCGGCGGGATGCTGTTCTTCGTCACGGCGAACAACCTGCTGACGCTCTTCCTAGGGCTCGAGTGGCTGTCGCTGTCGCTCTACATCCTCTGCGCGGTCGACCGCGACCTGATCGGCGGCCTCGAGGCCGGCCTGAAGTACCTGATCGTCGGCGGTTTCGGTTCAGCGGTGCTGCTGTTCGGCTCGGCTCTCGTCTACGGCGAATCGGGCCGACTGGACTTCCCCGGCATCGCAGCCGCCGGCCGCGGCCACGACGCGCTCTTCCTGTTCGGGCTCGCGATGCTGATCTCCGGGCTCGCGTTCAAGGCGTCGGCCGCGCCGTTCCACATGTGGACACCGGACGTCTACGAGGGCGCGCCGACACCGGTGACTGCGTTCATGGCCGCCGCGACGAAGACGGCCGCGCTCGTGGTGATGCTGCGCGTGCTGCGAACGGCATTTCCGGGGGAGGCGCACCTGTGGACGGTCGCGGTGGCCGTGATCGCGTGCGCTTCGTTGGCGATCGGAAACCTCGCCGCGCTGGTCCAGCGGAACGTCAAGCGGATGCTCGCGTACTCGTCGATCTCCCACGCCGGCTTCATGCTGATCGCGATCGCCGCCAACAACGCGCTCGGCGGCCGCGCGCTTCTCTTCTACCTCGTCCCGTACGCGGCGATGTCGATCGGTGCGTTCGCAGTGGTCGCCGCGCGCGAGCGAGAGCTCGGCGTGCCGGTCACGTTCGAGAACATGGCCGGTTTCGGCTGGGAGCGGCCGTTGCTCGGCGTCGCGATGTGGACGTTCATGCTCGGGTTCGCGGGCTTCCCGCTCACGGGCGGATTCGTCGGGAAGTTCTACGTCTTCAGCGCTGCGTACGACCGCGGCTGGACGTGGCTCGTGATCGTCGGCGTCGTCGCGACGCTCGTCAGCCTCTACTACTACCTCGGCTTGATCCGCGCGATGTTCATGCGCCGCAGCGAGGAGCTGCAACTAGCGCCGGTTGGAGGATCCCCGCCCCGGGAGACGCTCCTCCAGGGCACCGTGATCGTGTGCGTCGGCGTCACGGTCGTGTCGTTCTTCGCCGTGCAGCCGCTGATCGACCTCGCGAAGCACGCCGCGAACTCGATTCCGTTCTGAACTACGCGGGGTCGAGCGCGGGCGGCGCTTCGGGCGCCGGCGCGCTCGGTCGCACGCGGAGCGGCCGGGCAGCCCACGCTGGAAGCCACCAGTTCCACCGGCCGAGCAACCCCATCACCGCCGGCACGAGCAGCGCGCGGATGACGGTCGCGTCGAAGATGATCCCCGCAGCCAGTCCGATTCCGAACTGCTTGATGTCGAGGCCGGGCCCCGTCGAGAGCACGAAGAAGGCAAGGCACAGGACGAGAGCCGCGCTCGTCACGAGCTTGCCTGTGCGCGCAAGTCCGAGCCGAACCGCGTCGTCGGTTCGGTGCGTCTCGTCGTAGGCCTCGCGCGTGCGCGTGACGATGAAGACCTCGTAGTCCATCGAGAGGCCGAACAGGAACGCGAAGATCATCAGCGGGATCCAGGGGATGATCGACTGCGTTGCGTGCACGCCCCAGATCGCATGCGCACCGTGCCCCCACTGGAAGATGAAGACGATGATCCCGTACGCGGCGCCGAGGGACACGAGGTTGAGCACGACGGCCTTGAGGGGGAGCAGGAGCGACCGGAAGGCTCGCGCGAGCAGGACGTACGTGAGCAGGATCACGAACAGCAACACGTAGGGGAAGTTGCCGTACACGGCGTGGACGAAGTCGCGGTCCTCCGGCGCGACACCGCCGAGCGACGCTCCCGGGGGGAGCGCATCGCGCACGCGCGCGATCGTGCCGCGGACGGATTTCGCGGCCCCGTCGGCCGACGGGATCGCCTCGACGATCGCGTAGCCGTTCTTCCGCCACGCGGCGGGAGCGCTCGCGCCGTCGATGCCGTCGAGCGATCGGAGCTTCGCTGCGACCGCGGGCGCGTCCGCCGCGCGGGTCAAGACCGCGAGCGGTTTCTGCGTGCCCGCCGAGATCCCGGCTGCCGTCAGCGCATCGCGGCCGCCGAAGGCGTCGCCGGCGCCGGGCTTGTCCTTCGCCTGCGCCTCGCTCGGGTTGATCTGCAAACCGAAGCTGACGAGCAGCCCCGCCACGGCGAAGCCGACCGCCGCGACCGCAGCCGGATGGCGGAGCACGAACGCGCCCCAGCGCGCCCAGCCGCCGGATTCGCCGTCGCTGACGGCGACGACGCGCTTCGGCATCACGCGCAGGCGATTGATGCGGTGCCCGAGCAGCGACAGCAGCGCCGGGAGGAGGGTGATCGCCGTGATCACCGACACGGCCGGGATCAGCATCCCGCCGATGCCGATCGAGCGGATGAACGGCAGGGGCAGCACGACCATGCTGAGCAATCCGACCGCGACCGTCGATCCCGAGACGATCACTGACCGTCCCGCGTGCTGCATCGTCTCGGAGAGCGCTGTCTCGACGTCCTCTCCGCGCGCGAGCTCCTCTAGCCAGACGAGCGTGAACGTGTTCAGGATCGACGCGAGCGCGATCACGAGCGGCATGACGATCGCGGGCAGCGTCCCGAAGACGAACATCAGGATGATCAGCGCACCGAGGCCGCCGAGGAGCGCCTCGGTCAGCACGCTCGGGCCGTTTCCGCCGCTCGAGTCCTGGTCGAGCGGATCGCGGCCCGTCAGCCACGACTGGACACCGGCCGGAGTCGCGCCCTTCAAGGCGTGGCGCGTCCGCCCGATGAACGCGGCTGCGCCGAATCCCGGGTTGCCGGACGGGTACAGCTCGGCAAACGTCGTGTGGCGGTCGCGCGAGACGTACATGTCGTTGTGCGTCGAGAAGTACGAGCTGACGCGCGAGTGTGGGTTTTGCGCGACCGCGGCGCCGATCGCGCCCGCGATGCCCCGCTCCTTCGTCACGTCACCCGATGAACGGAAGACGAGGACAAGCGGCGCCTGCTCGCCCGAGCCGAAGGTTCGCAGCGTCTTCTGGTTCGTCTCGTAGGCCGCGTAGCCGGGAATCGAGAAGCTCTCGAACCAGCGCTTCGATACCTGCTGCGCCGAGAACGCGCCGAACGCGGTCAGGAGGACCCACACCAGCAGCACCCAGCGGCGCCTGCGGTGGACGAACGTCGCGAGCCGCCCGAGCATCACCTTGCTTCTATCACCGAGCGCGAAGCGCGGGCAAGCGTCAGGCGGCGAGCCGCTCGTCCTCGGCCGGCGCCGGCGCCGCTCGGCGAAGACGCGGGCCGGCACGGGCACGCGCCGGCACAAGCGCACCTACGGCTCCTACGCCGTACACCAGCAGGCACATTCCGACGGCGGAGACGGCGAGGCGCGGCACGCCGCCGACGACGGCGGGACTGCGCAACGCTGCGCTGAGCACGAGCAGGAAGAGCGAAACCGCAGCCACGACTGGCCGCACGCCGCCGCAGCGTGCGGCGATCGCGTCGCCGTAGCAGTCGAGCACGTAGACGAATGCGGCGGGGATGGCGGCGAAGAGCGTCACGAGCGCGAGTCCGTGCGCGCCTGCGACGTCCGAGAGGAGGGTGACGGCCGCCAGGAGAGGTGGAAGCGCACGCCGACCCATCCGGTCACTTTCCGCCTCCGGCCGGACGTTCCTCCGAAGCGCGCCGAAAGCGACGCCTGAGTCGTTAGTCTCGGGCGCGTTCGCCCACCGAAAGGAGACCGATGGCAGACGCGTCGCTGACCTGGCTCGGACACGCATCCTTCCGCCTCGACACGCCCGGCGGCAAGCGGGTGTACGTCGACCCGTGGCTCGACAACCCGAAATGCCCCGAGGCCGAGAAGGACCCGGAGCGCTGTGACGTGATCGCGGTGACGCACGGTCACTCCGACCACGTCGGAAGCGTCGTCGACATCTCCAGGAAGCATGGGCCTTTGCCGATCGTCGCGATGGTCGAGCTCAAAGGCTGGCTCAAGGACAAGGGCGCGCAGACGGACGACATGCCCGGGCCGAACAAGGGCGGCACCATCGAGGCCGAAGGCGTCAAGTTCACCCTCGTCAACGCGTTCCACTCGAGCGGCGCGGACGACGGCGCGTACACCGGCGAGGCCGCCGGGATCGTGATCGAGCTCGAGGACGGTCGCAAGGTCTACTTCGCCGGCGACACGTGCGTCTTCGGTGACATGCAGC
Organism: Actinomycetota bacterium; assembly: GCA_005883995.1. Taxonomy (GTDB): domain Bacteria; phylum Actinomycetota; class Thermoleophilia; order Gaiellales; family Gaiellaceae; genus 3-1-20CM-4-69-9. Next base: position 55,923 of record VAXB01000020.1, on the reverse strand, counting down.
TGATCGGAAGGATCTACTCGCCGGACGTCGCGGTCTTGCCCATCGGCGGCCATTTCACGATGGATCCGCGCGAGGCGGGCGTCGCGTGCGAGCTGCTGGGCGTGAGCCGCGTCGTCCCTTGCCACTACGGCACGTTCCCCCTCCTGACCGGGACGCCGGACGAGCTCAGGCAGCATGCAGGCGGCGTCACGGTCGAGGCGATCGATCCGGGGCAGACGCTGACGCTGTGAGCGGAGCCGCCGCGTGAGAGAGCGCTGGTTCGGCGCGACCGGCCGCCGCGTCCCCGAGATCGCGGTCGAGGGAGAGCTCGACGTCGAGGGCGCGCTCGTCCTCGACGACGTCTCCGACGCGACCGGGTTGCACGTCGCGCATCAGCACGGAACGCCCGTCGTCGTGCGTGCGTCGTCGCCGGACGACGTGAAGGCGGCGCTCGCGCGACCTGAGGTCTCGACAGTGCTCGTGCCACCGGAACGCCGCGACCTCCTCGACCTCGACCTCCGCGAGCTGACGTATGGAACGGATCGTGCCGCCGGCTGAGCGCGTCGTCGCGACGTACTCGATCGTCGCCTGCGACCTCGACGCGCAGCAGTGGGGCGTCGCCGTCCAGTCGAAGTTCCTCGCCGTCGGCTCGGTCGTCCCGTGGGCCGAGCCGGGCGTGGGCGCGGTCGCGACCCAGTCGTACGCGAACCCGCGTTACGGCCCAGACGGGCTTGCCCTTCTACGCGACGGCAAATCGCCGCAGGAGACGATCGACAGCCTGACGGCAGCCGACAAGGACCGCGACCACAGGCAGGTCGGCATCGTGGACGCACAGGGTCGCGGCGCGACGTTCACCGGCAGCAGTTGCCACGACTGGGCGGGCGGGCGGACGGGCGACGGCTACGCGGCGCAGGGGAACATCCTCGTGTCGGCCGCGACCGTCGATGCGCTGGCGACGACCTTTGAGGCCAACGGCCACCTCGAGCTGCCCGAGCGTCTGATCGAGTGTCTCGCCGCTGCGCAGGCTGCGGGTGGCGACCGTCGCGGACAGCAGTCTGCGTCGTTGCTCGTGGTCGAGAAGAACGCCGGCTACGCGAACCTCTCGGACACCGTCGTCGACCTTCGGGTCGACGACCACGAACGGCCGGTCGCGGAGCTGCGCCGCATCTACGCGCTTCACCGCGAGCTTTTCGGGGTGACGCCGGAAGAGGATTGGGTCAACGTCGACGACGCGCTTCGCGCGGAGCTTCGAGAGCGACTGACGACGCTCGGGTACGACGGCGACCTCCCGCTTGCGTTTGACGACTGGGCGGGAGCGGCGAACCTCGATACGACGTGGTCCACCTCGACGGGCTCGACCGGATCGCGGCCGGCGAGACGGGGCTCGAATGGCGACCGATCCGCCGTCGACTCGGCATCCGCGCCTTCGGCACGAACGCGTACTCGTCCTCGCGCGTCGGCGGCGAGATCGTCGAGGAGCACAGCGAGGAGCGATTGGGACACGAGGAGATGTACGTGGTCGTCCGCGGACACGCAACCTTCCACCTGGACGACTCGGACGTCGACGCGCCCGCGGGCACACTCGTCTTCATCCGCGACCCGCGGGTGGAGCGCGCCGCCACGGCGCTGGAGGCCGACACCCTCGTGCTCGCGGTCGGCGGGAAGCCCGGTGAGGCGTTCGAGCCGTCCGCGTGGGAGTCGTGGTTCTTCGTCGCGCCGCTCGCGAAGGCCGGGCGACTCGACGAGGCGATCGCCGGGATGACCGCGGACATGGACGAGCACGGGAATCATCCCGGGTTCCTCTACAACCTCGCTTGCTACGAGGCGCTTGCCGGGAGAAACGACGACGCGATCGAGCATGTGGCACGCGCGATCGAGATCGACGACTGGTTCCGTGATCGTGCGCGCGACGACGAGGACTTCGTGTCCCTGCGCGGCGACGCGCGTTTCAGCGCGGTCCTCGAACGTCCCTCAACGTGACGAAGCGATAACCGCGCGCGCGGATCGCGCGAATGACGCCGGGCAGCGCCTGCGCGTCGATCGTGGAGCGGTCTTGCGCCGAACCGACGTGCATCAGGACGATCTCGCCGGGGGCCAGGTTCGCGAGCACGCGCCGCGTCGCGCCGGCGACGCTCTGCAACGCCTTGCCCATCCACCCCCACGTGTCGACAGTCCACCGGATCGAGACATAGCCGAGCCGGTGGCAGATCGCGAGCGTCCGAGCGTCGCGATCGCCGTACGGGAACCGGAACAGCGGATGCGTGTCACGGCCCGTCGCGTGCTCGATCTCCGTCGCAGCCGTCGAGATCTCGCGCGTCACGCCCGCATCGGACAGGTGTGTCAGCTGCAGGTGGTTGACCGTGTGGTTCCCGACGACGAACCGGCGGCCGATCGCGCGCGCGATTTGCGGGTACGCGCGCACGAAGTGCCCGGTGAGGAAGAACGTCGCCGGAACCTCTTCCTTCCGTAGAACAGCGAGGATCCCCTTCGCGCCGTCGGCATTGCCGCCGCCGTCGAAGGTGAGCGCGACGACGTGCTGGGACGTCTGCAGCCGCACGAGCTCTCCCGCTACGACTGCCGGCGGGGCGATCATGCGTCCCCCGGCAGTCGCGTCCCCGCCGCGCGTGCACGCAACGCAGGTACCGGATCCGCCTGCGGGCGCGCGACGAGCATGACGGCACCGTAGCCCGGGTCGCCGACGAGCGAGTCCACGAGCAACTGCAGCCCGAGCGCCAACGCGAAGGCCTTGTGCGCCTGCGGGCCGCCGAACGGAACGAGCTCGTCGTCCCCCGCTCGACCCGCGAGCACGTCCCCGTAGGTGACGCGGCCCATCGACACGTCCGCGACGAGCGGCGGGCCGTCCGAGCTCGGGATTGCGATCGCGAGCGGGTTCGTGCCCGCCAGCTTCGGACCACCGTCCGGATGACCGAGCCGCGGCGGCGATGTCGCCGTCAGCGCGCACACGAGCCCGCCGCTCGCGACTCGTCGCGCCCAGTAGCCGAGCATCCCGGTCGGGAAGCAGCGGTCGGCGACGACGATGCGCGCGTCGTCCGGCGGATCGGCGAGCTGCGCAGCGCAGATCGCGTCGAGCGTGAGATAGCCGAGTGCACCGCGCCCATGCCAGCGCTGGTAACCGCGCTCATCGACGATGCGCTCGGGCCGCGCCTGGGGATCGAGGTCCGGAAGCGACGCGAGCCACGCTACGCGGCTGAGCCCGTGGCCGTGCTTGCCGCGGCGCTCGGCGTCGAGGAAGTGGTCGGCGAGGGTCCGTGCGTCGCGCTCCGAGAACCCGAGCGCACGGATCCGCGCGTCAGTCTCCACGCCGCCGATACGCGTACGTCGCGGCGCCGACGAGCAGCGGGAGCCCGACGAGTGCGGGCGGCACGCGGCGGCGCGCGTGCGGGTACGCGGCCGCGTTGAACTCCAGGATAGGCCAGCCGCGCTCGCGGGCGACGCGACGAAGGCCGCCATCCGGGTTGACGGCGACGGGATGCCCCACCGCCTCGAGGAATGGCAGGTCGGTCTCGCTGTCGGAGTACGCGGTCGATGCCGCGAGGTCGATCTGTTCCCGCTCGGCGAGCTCGACCGTGGCGGCGCGCTTCGCCCCTCCGTGCAGCGCGCGCAGGCTGTGGCCCGTGTAAACACCGTCTTCGACCTCGCAGACGGTGCCGAGCGCGCCGTCGAACCCGAGATCGGCCGCGAGCGCGTCGACGATCTCCTGCAGCGCGGCGGAGACGATGTAGACGCGCTCACCACGCGAGCGGTGCTGCTCGGCGAGCGCCAGCGGCTCGCTGTAGACGAGCGGCTTCAACACCGGTTCGAGCGCCTCGGCAACGAGGTCGCGCAGCACCTCCGGCCGGACGTTCTTCAGAACGAGCAGCCCGTCCTCGGCGCCGCGCCGGACGGCCTCTGCGTCGGCGCCGCGTGCAACGAACAGCAATTGCCACAGCGCGGCCTTCGCAAGCTGCCGGCGACCGATCAGCCCGCGCTCGCGGAAGGTACCGGCGAGCGCCAGCGCGCTCGAGCGCCGCAGCAGCGTCCGGTCGAGATCGAAGAACGCAGCCGCGCTCAGCGTGCCGCCTACTGCGAAACGAGGCTGAGCGGCTTTACGATCGTCCCGGGGCGCAGGTCGACGACTGTCGACGCGATCCGGCGGAGCTCGGCGGCCGTCGGAGCAGCCGGCGCCGCGGCGGTGATCGGCTGCCCGGCGTCGCCGCACTCGCGAACGATCGGATCGAGCGGCACGCGTCCGAGGAGCGGGATCCCGAGCTCATGCGCCAGCCGCTCGCCGCCGCCGCTGCCGAACACATCGCCGCTCATGTTCTCGACCACGCCGATCAGCCGCATCCCCGTCTTCTGCGCCATCACGCCGGCGCGGGCCGCGACTTCCTGCGCGGCGGGCTGCGGAGTCGTCACGACGATCGTCTCGGCTCGCGGCAGGAGCTGGCCGAGCGAGATCGCGACGTCGCCGGTCCCGGGCGGCATGTCGACGACGAGCACGTCCAGCTCGCCCCAGTGCACGTCCGAGAGGAACTGTTCGAGCGCGCGGTGCAGCATCGGGCCGCGCCACATCACCGGCTGGTTGTCGTCGAGGAAGAACCCGATCGACATCAGCTTCAGGTCGTGCTTGACCGGCGGCACGATCATCCGGTCGACGAGCACTGGCTTCTGCCGAATGCCGAGGATGTGCGGAATCGAGTGGCCGTAGACGTCGGCGTCGAGCACGCCGACGCGCTGCCCGAGCTCGGTGAGCGCGATTGCGAGGTTCGCGGTCAGCGTCGACTTGCCGACGCCTCCCTTGCCGCTGCACACTGCGACGACGCGTGTCGCCGCATCGAGCGAGAGGCCCTTCGTCCGCTCGTTGAGCCCGCCGCGCAGCTTCTGCGTCAGCGTCGTGCGCTCGTCCGGCGTCATCACATCGAACGACAGCGACACGCCCGTGACGCCGGGAACGTCGCGGAAGACGTCGCGTACCTGGTCCTCGAAGGACGAGCGAAGCGGACAGCCGGCGACGGTCAAGGCGATCGTCACCGCGACGTGACCCTGGTCGACGTCGACGCGCCGAACCATGTCGAGCTCGGTGACCGGGCGGCGGAGCTCGGGATCGATCACGCGCCCGAGCGCCTCCAGCAGCTGGTCGCGGCTCGGCTCCATCAGATCGAGCGTACCAGGGGTCGCTCGAGTCTCAGACCGGCGTCGCGAATGCCCACTCATGCCCCTGCGGGTCGCGGCAGCTGTACCGGCGGTGCCCGAATGGAAGATCGACGGGCTCCTCGGTGACCTGCGCGCCCTCGGCCTTCGCGCGCGCATAGTGGTCGTCGACGCTTGCGACGAGCACGTAGACGATCGCGGTCCTGCCGACGTCGCCGGGGCCGCGGAAGCCGCCGCCGGCCGATCCCGCGTAGACCCTTCCGCCGCGGTCCGTCTCCAGCTCCGCGTGCAGGCCGCCGGCCGCGCCGATCGCTCGCTCGACGACGCGGAACCCGAATGCGCGCTGCAGGAACTCGAGCGCTGCCTCGCCGTCCTCGTACAGGAGGTACGGCGTTACGACCTGGTCCATTGCCTCTGACGCACGACGGTCATACGAGCGCGTCGAGCGCGCGTTGCGCCGCGGCGAGCGGCCGCGGATTCTCGAGCACGGGCGCGAAGAGGTCGCCGTGCGCCTTCACTCGGTCGAGCGCCTTCTGCAGCGAGAAGTCACGCGGCAGGACGTCGTCGGTCAGTTCGTCCCAGCGCAGGGGCGTCGACACGGGCGCGCCGGGCTTCGGACGGACGGAGTACACCGACGCGATCGTCTTGCCCCAGCCGTTCTGGCGATGGTCGACCAGCACCCCCTGCCGCTTCTTCTTCAGCCACTCCGTCGTCACCTTGCCGGGATGGCGCTCCTCGAGCAGACGCGACGCCCGCTCGGCGAAGTGGTACGTCTGCTCGAACGTCGACCGGCGCGTGATCGGCGCGACGACGTGGATGCCGTCGGCGCCGCTCGTCTTGACATACCCGGGGAGCCCGAGCTCGTCGAGCAGCTCGCGGATCAGGTGCGCGACCTCGATCGCAAGCGCGAACCCGTCGTCGGGTGGGTCGAGATCGAAGAGGACGAAGTCGGGGCGGTCGGGCTTGTCGACGCGCGAGTACCACGCGTTCATGTCGATGCAGTTGTTCTGGACCATGAAGAGCACTGCTTCGACGGAGTTCACGAGCGCGAAGTCGACGAGGCGCGAGCCGCCTTCGCGCGGGTGCGTACGGAACTGGCGCGTCGGGATCCATGGGGGCAGGTGCTTCGGCGCCTGCTTCTGGAAGAACGCTTCCCCGTCGATGCCGTGCGGATAGCGCTTCATCGTGAACGGCCGATCGCGGAGATGCGGGATGAGCGCGGGCGCGACCGCGCGGTAGTACTCGAACACGTCGCCCTTGGTGACCCCGTCGTCCGGGAAGAGGACCCGGTCGGCCGACGTCAGCTTGACGTCAGCTACCGGCACTGATCTTCGACGGTTGCTCGAGGCGGTTCTTCAGCCACAGCGCGTTGCGCACGGCGAACACCTCCCAGTCGTTGTTGAAGTACGCGAAGATCTCCACCTCGTCGCTCCAGTCCTCGAAGCGCCGCGCCCATTCCTCGAGCTCGCGGTCGGAATAGTTTCCACGTCGGCCGCGGGAGCCGTAGTGGAAACGGACGAACGTCCAGTCGGTGGTGAACTCGTGTGCCTGGAACGCCTTGACCTCCGGCCGATCGCCGATCACAAGCGCTGCGCCGTGCTCGCGCAGCAGCGCGTACACAGGCTCCGCAAACCAGCTCGAGTGACGGAACTCGAAGCAGTGGCGACCGCTCGGCAACGCGGCGAGAGCCGAGGCGAGGCGCTCGTCGTCGCGCCGGAAGCTCGGAGGGAGCTGCCAGAGCACCGGGCCGAGCTTCGGCGAGGCGACCAGGGGCTCGATCCGCTCGTAGTACTTCCGTAGCCCCGTATCGAGGTCGGTGAGCCGTTTGATGTGCGTGAGGTAGCGACTCGCCTTGACCGTGAAGAGGAAGTTGGGCGGGGTCTGCGCCACCCAGGCGGCGACCGACGACGCGAGCGGGAGCCGGTAGAAGGTGTTGTTCACCTCGACGGTGTCGAAGTGCTGCGCGTAGTGCTGGAGCCACAGACGCGCCGGCTTGCCGCCGTAGAACTCGTCCTTCCACGACGCGTAGTTCCAACCTGAGCAGCCTATGCGGATAGCGCCGCGAAGAGTTGTGCGCACAGGTCGGGCGTTCCCGCTGCGACCACGCGTGAACGTCCTTCGACGTCGAGCGGTGCGGCCGCGAACGGCGCGGCCTCCGGGAGGTCGATCGCCAGGCCTTGCTCGCGAACGAGCAGCTGCCCGGCGGCGATGTCGACGGAGCGGGCCGGCTTCAGCGAGCAGACGGCGTCGACGCGCCCTGCGGCGAGATGGCAGAGCGAGAGGGCGAGCGAGCCCATGATCCGCAGCCGGTACGCGAGGTCGACGACCGCACCTGCCTTCTCCGCGACAAACGCGGTCTGCGTGGCCTCGAAGACGAGGATTTCGATCTCGTCCTTCGGCCGCTCGCCGTCGAGCAGGTGCCCGTTGAGGTACGCACCGCCTCCGCGCGTCGCCGTCCACTCCTCCTCCGTCCCGAAGTCGTGGACGAATCCGAACGCGACGTCGCCCATCGCCGGACCGTCGGCGACGGCGATCGACATCGAGAAGAACCCGATCCCGCGCTTCGCGTTCAACGACCCGTCGATCGGGTCGACGACGATGCGCGTCTCACCGCCGGCGCCGAGCTGCACCTCGCCGACCTCCTCGCTGACGAGGACGGCGTCGATGCCGGCGTTCTCGAAGCGGCGCAGGATCGCGCGCTCGGCGGCGGCGTCGATCGCCGTCGTCTCGTCACCGCCCTTGCCGGCGCCGACGACAGGTTCGCGGTCGGCCCGGGTTGGATGCTCCGCGAGCGCGAGCCGAACGTCGTCCACCGCGGTGCGGCAGAGCTCGAGCCAGTCAGTCAAGCGGGTGGAAGAGCAGTCCCGAGGTCAGCTTCGGAAAAAAGTAGGTGCTCTTTTGCGGCATCACGTCGCCGCGGCGGGCAACGGCGAACACGTCGTCGATCTTCGTCGGCCGCAGGAGAAACGCCGCCTCGGCGCGCCCGTCGTCAACGGCGGCGACAGCGTCGGCGCGGCTCGGTGTGTAGGAGATGCCGCGTGGAGCGGCGCGCTCCACGAGCTCGACGTCGAGCCCATCGCCTTCGAGCAGCTCGTACCGGCCGTTCCGGTAGAGCACGACGCCCGGAAGCTCGTCGGCGGGCGCGTCGATCGGCGTGCCGCGGACGCCGTCGACGTCCTGCGCAACGCGGTGCGTCGGAAAGATCGTCAATCCCTCCTCGCGCGTCGAAACGAGGACGACCATCATCCACGCACTAGCCTCGGTCCCGTCCTCAGCGTGGAACGCAAGCGCAGTCTCATAGCGGTGGTGCCCATCGGCGATCAGCAGCTGGAGGGCGGAGACATCGGGGCCGTCGTCGACGCGCCACAGGCGATCGCCGCCTACCTCGAGGTCGGGCGCTCGTCCCGGAACGACGGCGCGGTCACCGTCGTGGAGCAGGAAGATCGGCTCGAGCTGGGTCCGCGTAGCGCGCAACAGCCGCAGCCGCCCCTCCTTCGGCCCGGCGTGCGTGCGTTCGTGCGGAAGGACGATCCCGCGGTCGTACGGCTCGATCCGGAGCGAGACGACGTACCCGTGGCGGGTGCGCTCGACGCCGTCGGGCCCGACGTAGGTCTGCGCGAGCGCCCAGTACGCCGCGTCGTCACGCCCGAGCACTCCTGATTCGCGCCACGCCAGCAGGTCGGCGGCCGCCTGCTCCTCGCGCTCCGGCAGCGTCAGGTGGACGACGTTGTACGGGCTTCGCCCGAGGTACTGCAGCCGTTCGGCCTCGGAAATGACGTCGTACGGCGGGGCGACGAGCGACTCGAGCGGCCCCGCTTCGGCCTCGTCATAGCGCAGAGCGGCGAAAGGGCGAATCTGCGCCATCGGCGCGGAACCTAGCATCCGTCGCCGGACCTAGACTTGCAGCGTGAGCGCGATCGCGCAGCTGGCGGAGGAGCGCGTCGTCGAAGGCACGTACGCGGTTGCGCGCAAGCGCCGGTTGCGGACTCGCGGCGGCGCACCGTACCTCGCGCTCGAGCTCGTCGACTCGAGCGGGCGCATCGAGGCACGAGTGTGGAACGACGTCGAGCTCCTCGACGGCCGCTTCGGCGAGGGCGACGCCGTCCGCGTGCTCGGACGGGTGGAGAAGTTCCGCGACCGCCTGCAGGTCGACGTACGCACACTCGAGGCGGCACCGGAAACCGATCCGGCATCTCTCGCGCCCGCGCTGCGCCGTGACGCGGACGAGCTCGACGGCTTTCTCGATTTCCTCGCGTCGGAGATCGCGCACGCCGGGCTGCGCGCAACGGTCGACCGCGCGCTCGGCGACGAGCAGCGGGCGTTGATGCGCCGGCTCCCGGCCGCTCCCGACGGCCACCACGGGTACGCCGGCGGCCTCCTGGAACACACGGTCGGTGTCGCGACGATCTGCCGCGAGCTGGCGCAGCTCCACCCGCGTCTCCGCGCCGACTTACTGCTGTCTGCGGCACTCCTGCACGATGTCGGGCGGACACGCGAGCTCGTCCCCGGCCCTGCGTTCGCACCGACGTCGGAGGGGAAGCTCCTCGGCCACGTGCATCTCGGGCTGCGGCTCGTGGAGGAGCGCGCCGGCGCGCTCGACGTCGCGGCGCGCACCGAGCTCCTGCACGCGATCGCGAGCCACCACGACGCGCGCGCTGCACGCACCGCCGAGGCCGCCGTTCTCTACCACGCGAATCAGCTCGACGCCGTCGCCGCGACGAAGCCCGTCTCCAACTAGCTAGCGTCGCCCGATGGGGACGATCGCACTCGCGCTCGGCGCGAGCCTGGCATGGGGCTTTGCCGATTTCTTCGGGCCGCTGAGGGGTCGCTCCCTCGGCGCGCTGCGCGTGCTCGTCTGGGCCCAGCTCGGCGGCCTCGCCGTGATCGCGCTCGCCGTCCTCATCCGCTGGCGCGGCCCCGGCGACTGGGCCGTCCTCCTGGCGATCCCGGCCGCGATCTCCGGGACGCTCGGGCTCTACGCGTACTACCGCGGAATGGCGGTCGGCGCGATGAGCGTCGTCGCGCCGATCGCCGGGTTGTCGGCGATCGTGCCGGTCATCGTCGGGATCGTGAGCGGCGACCGGCCGAGCCCCTGGCAGCTGACGGGGATCGCCTGTGCGCTGATCGGGGTGTTCCTGGCCGCGCGCGAGCCGGGGCGCGTCGGTTCTCGCTTTGCAGCCGGAGTCGGCCTCGCGCTGCTCGCGGCGATCGGGTTCGGCGGATATTTCCCGCCGATGCACGCCGCCGGCCGCGCAGACTTCTGGTGGGCGTCACTGTTCTTTCGGCTCGCTTCGACCTCGGTCGTCCTCGCCGCGATCGCGGTTCGGCGGCCGCCGCTCGTGATCACACCGCGGCAATTCCCTGCGCTCGCGCTGATCGGAATCGGCGACATGGCCGGCAATCTCCTGTTCGCAGCGGCGGCCTCACAAGGGCTCGTCAGCATCACGTCCGTCCTCGCGTCGCTCTACCCGATCGTGACGATCGTGCTCGCGCGCGCCGTGCTGTCGGAACGAGTCGCGCGCTCGCAGGAAGCGGGCATCGTGCTGACGCTGGCCGGCGTCGCATTGATCTCGGTGGGCTGAACGGGGTTCTAAAGCGCGTCGATGCGGCGCTCGATGTCGGAGCGGAGCTCGCGAACCTCTTCGAGGCACATGCCGACGGGATCGGCGAGGTTCCAGTCGACGTAGGTCTTGCCAGGAAAGACCGGGCAGACGTCGCCACAGCCCATCGTCACCACGACGTCGGCCCACTGCACGTCTGCATCGGTGAATCCCTTCGGGCGGCGGTCGGAGATGTCGATCCCGATCTCCTCCATCGCCTCGACCACCGCGGTGTGGAGCTCCTGCTCGGGCCGGGACCCGGCTGACCGCGCCTCGCCGCCGCGGCGCTCGTAGAGCGCCTGGGCCATCTGCGAACGACCGGCATTCCCGATGCAGACGAAGAGCGCCTTCTTCATCAGCCGCCCAACGTCACGCGCAGAGACTCGACTGCGTCCGGAACGAGGCGGTAGTACGCCCAGGTGCCGCGGCGCGTCGATTCGACAAGGCCCGCGTCGCGAAGGATCTTCAGGTGGTGCGAGACCGTCGGCTGCGAGAGGTCGAACGCGCTGTTCAGATCGCAGACGCACAGCTCGTCGGCGCCGGAGAGCCGGTTGACGATCGCGACCCGAGTCGGATCGGCGAGCGCCCGAAAACGTTCCGCCAGCTCTGCAGCGGCAGCAGCCGCCAGCGGCGGCGCGTCGGACCCGCAGCAGATCGGTTGAAGCACAGGCAGGGCTTGCATCGACATGCTTCAATGTAGCATCCATCGAAGTCCATCGATGAAAGGAGGCGCCGTGACCGCGTCCTGCGACTGCCCGGACTGCTCCACGAGCTGTCCACCAGGCTGCTGCTAGCCCTGCGACGGCAGATCCCCGGTCGAAGTCGTCATGGCCCGCCCCAGCGGGCCGGACTTCGACCGGCAGTCAGACGTTGAATCGGATGTTCAGGACGTCGCCGTCCTGCACCTCGTAGGCCTTCCCTTCGAGGCGTTGGAGGTTGCGCCGCGCGGCTTCGGCGTGCGATCCCGCCGCGACGAGGTCGTCCCAGCGGATCACCTCGCAACGAATGAACCCACGCGCGATGTCCGAGTGGACGGTCGCCGCCGCGTCCAGCGCCGATCGACCCCGGCGAAGCGTCCACGCCCGCGTCTCCTTCTCGCCGGCCGTGAAGAAGGTCAGCAGGTCGAGCTCACGCGTCAGGCCCCGGACGACCTCCTCGAGCGCCGAAGCGCCTTCGCGGAACTCGGCGGCATCCTCCGCGGACATGTCCCGAAGCTCTGCCTCGAGCTTCAGGTCAATGCCGCCCGGGCCGTTCTCGACCGAGATCAGCGGCTTCGTCGTCAGCGGCTCCAGCCCGCCGGGCAGCTGACCGGGCCAGTCGGCGATCGTCGCGCCGCCGTCCAGGTGCGCGAGCAGCCGTTCGAGCTCCGCGGCCTCCTGCTTCAGCTTCTGCTCGCCTGATTTGGCCTGCTTGACGATCCGCTCGAGGCGCCGCTCGACGTGGTCATGGTCGGCGCCGAGTAGCTCGAGACGAAGCGTCTCGAGATCGTCACCGGGCGTCCGCGTGCCCGAGAAGCCGTCGAGCACCACCAGCAGCGCGTCGACCTGCCGCAGGTTCCCGAGCAACGCCGGCCCAGTGCCTCGGACCTCCACGACACGGATCGCCGCCGGCGTGACCTTCCGCGCGCCGACCACCCCGGCCAGCTGAGTGAGCCGCGGGTCCGGGATCGCCGCCATCCCCACGTCCGAGGTCGCCCTCGTCCCCGTCAGCGCGTGGAAGAGCGTCGACTTGCCCGAGCTCGGCAGGCCCACGATCCCGACTTCGAGGGCCACTCAGGCGTTCGCGATCTGCTTCTGGAGCGAGACGAGCGCGCGGTGTTGAAGCGACTTCACGGCGCCTTCGGTCTTCCCGAGGATCGTCGCCACCTCGGCATTCGGGAAGTTGAAGACGAATTTCAGCGTGAGGACTTGCTGCTGCTCGGGCGAGAGATCCTCGATCAGCTCGAGCATGCTCTGTCGACCGATCGACTGGAGCGCCTGCGCTTCGGCCGAGGGCTCCTCTTCGCCGGCCGGCTCCGGGACGTCTTCCTCCGGCTGCCACCGGCGGCTCGCGCGGAAATGGTCCATGGCGAGGTTGTGCGCGATCCGGAAGAGCCAGGCGGAGAACGGCGCCGACTGCCAGCGGAACCGCTTGATCGACTCGAGCATCTTCAGGAACGTCTGCGTCGTCAGGTCCTCGGCGTCGTGCCGGTTGCCGACACTCATGTGCAGGTAACTGAAGATCCGGTCGAAGTGGATGAGATACAGGTCCTCGAGCGCATCGCGGTCGCCCTGCTGCCCGCGTTCGACGAGGGCGCGCACGTTCGCGGTCGAGTCGCGCGCCGAGCGCGTGGCGGTGTCGTCGGCCATCAAGCCTTCGTTGCCCCGAGCGGGGGTGCCGCTAACGCGGGGCTCACGTGGCTGCTGCGCCGAACCCGACGCGCGTGTCGCGCGCGAACCGCTTGATGTAGACGACGCGCCGCAGCGCGATCACGTACCGCCCGTCCTCGGCGTCGAGCGCGAATGCCGCGTCACCGGCGTCCGCGCGCACGTCGGCGGCGCCGAGCGCCTGCTCGAGCGCGTCGGCACTCGCAGGCGTGACGACGGCGCTCATCACCTGCCCGCCGTCGAACGCCAGCTCGACCCGCACACGCTCGTTGCTAGCCAGGGGAAACCACCTCCGAGAGGACGCCGTGGACAGAATCGGGATGCACGAAGGCGACCTCGAGGCCGAACAGTCCCTCGCGCGGCTGCTCGTCGATCAGGTCGGCCCCGGCCGCGCTCAGGGTCGCAAGCGCGGCCTCGACGTCTGCGACCTCGTACGCGACGTGATGCATCCCGGGGCCGCGCTTCGTCAGGAAGCGGCCGACCGCGGTCTCTTCGCCGAGTGGCTCGAGGAGCTCGACACGCCCGCTGCCCAGCCGAACAGCCGCCGCCTCGACGCCCTGGTCGGGCACGGTCGCGCGGTGCTCGAGCTCGGCGCCGAACAGCCGCTCGTACGTCGCCAGCGCCTCGTCGAGATCCTCGACGGCCACGCCGAGATGGTGGATCCCCCGGGCCTGCATCCCCGGCGATGCTATCGAGGTACACGCGCGCGAGAACTCGGGAACCCCACCTCCCACCCCTACGTCGAGCGTAACGGCGAGCGGCGCGCGTGTCAGGAACGGATCTGTGCCGGGAGTGTGCCGGTCAGTCGCCGGTGAGCGGGACCGCCATCGGCGTCCCGACGAGCTCGGATGCCCGCGATTCCGGCTCGACGTTCTGCAGTAGTTCGAGCACCTGGTCGCGCACGAGCGTCTCCTTCTCGAGCAGCGCGGCCGCGAGCCGGTCCAACGACCTGCGGTGCTTGCGCAGCAGGCGCACAGCCTCGTCGTACGCCTCGTCGGTAAGCCGGCCCTGCTCGCTGTCACGGAGACGCTTCGTCTCTTCCGACAACGCGTAGTTGTCGGCGCGAACGGTGCGCGATGTGACGACTTCCGACATCCCGTACTCGAACACCATCGACCGGGCGAGGCTCGTCGCCTTCTCGAGGTCGTTCGCGGCGCCGTTCGTGACGCGTCCGAAAACGACCTGCTCCGCGGCTCGGCCCGCGAGGAAGACGGTCATCATGTCGATCAGCTCCTCCTTCGTGTGCAGATAGCGGTCCTCGGCGGGGAGGTTGAGCGTGTATCCGAGCGCCTGCCCGCGCGCGACGATCGTCACCTTCTGCACCGGCATCGCGTCTGCCATCAGATGCGAGACGAGCGCGTGGCCCGCCTCGTGGTACGCGAGGATCCGCTTCTCCTTCTCGGACACGACGCGCCGCTGTTGAAGGCCCGCCACGACGCGCTCCATCGCCCCCTCGAAGTCGTCGTGCCTCACGTGCTGCGCCGCCCGGCGCCCGGCGAAAATCGCAGCCTCGTTGCAGATGTTCGCGAGGTCCGCGCCCGTCAGACCCGCTGTCTGGCGCGCGACCAGTGGAAGGTCGACGTCGGCAGCGAGAGGCTTCGAGCGCGTGTGGACGCGGAGTATCGCCTCGCGGCCGGTGAGATCCGGCGCGCCGACGAGGACCTGCCGGTCGAACCGGCCCGGCCGCAGGAGCGCGGGATCGAGATCCTGGAGCCGGTTCGACGCGCCGAGTACGACGACCCGGTCGCTCGTGCCGAACCCGTCGAGTTCGACCAGCAACTGGTTCAGCGTCTGGTCCTGCTCGCGGTTGAAACTGTTGCCCGAGCGCGCTGCGCCCACAGCGTCGAGCTCGTCGATGAAGATGATCGCCGGCGCGTGCTTACGCGCTTCGGCGAAGAGCTTGCGGATCCGCGCAGCGCCGAGCCCCGCGAACATCTCGACGAACGCCGAGGCGCTTTGCGAGTAGAACTTCGCGCCGGACTGGTTCGCTGCCGCCTTTGCGAGCAGCGTCTTGCCGGTCCCCGGCGGGCCGTACAGGAGCATTCCTTTCGGGACGTGCGCGCCGAGCCGCTCGAACCGATCGGGATCCCGAAGGAACTCGACGATCTCGTGCAGCTCCGCCTTCGCCTCGTCCGCGCCGGCGATCTCGTCCCATGAGATCTGCGTGTTCTCGTGCGCGTCGACCGACGAGGGCTTCACCCGCGGCATCACCTGCAGGATCCGCCAGAAGAGGTAGATCAACGCGGCGTAGAACCCCATGACGAGGAGCGGCCACCAGTTGAGCACGAACGCGCGCGCCTGGACGAAGATCTCGTGAACCACCCCCACTGCACGCACAGTGACCAAAAAGGGGGATCACGGCTATCCCCTAAACGAGTGAGCGGGTCACCGCTTCGACCGTCGCGAACTCGACGCCGCCCTCACGCCAGGCCGCGGTGCAGCGCGCGACGCGGTCGTCGTCGAGGCCGCGCGCTGCGTCTTCGACGAAGACGACGCGGCGCCTGCGCGCGAGGAACGCGCGAATCGCGGCGTCGTCGCAGACGTCGGTTGCGACCCCGAACAGCACGATCTCCTCCGGGTCGAGCAGCTCGAGCAGGCGATCGGTATTCGGATTCGCGAAGACGTCGAAGCTCTTCTTCAAGAGCAGGAACTCGCGACCACGAAGCCATTCCTCCGGAAGGGGCTGGAGCGCGAGCGGCACCGGGTCCTGCTGCTCCGTCTCCGGGATCTTTCGCGCACCGCGCGTTCCGCGGAGGCAGTGCGGCGGGTAGGTCGTGCTGAAATCCGGCTCCTCGGAGATCTCGTTGTCCGTCAGTTCGTGGTCGTCCGCCGACGCGACGTGCGGAATGCCGGCAGCGCGTGCGGCCTCGACGAGACGGCGCATCGCCGCCGCAGTCTCCTCGGCGCCGCGCACGTAGAGCTTTCCCTCCGGGAGCATGAAGTCGACCTGCGTGTCGACGTCCCAGAGGACGCGTCTCACGTCACGAGCTCGAGCCGCTCATTCGGCCGGTACCAGCGTCCCGCTTTTGCTGACGGACGTCCGTCCGTCAGCACGACGTCGCCGGTGAAGTCGTTCGACCCGCGGATCAGTGACGACCCGACGCCGTACGCGTCGATCGGGACGCCGAGCCGCTCGAACTCTCCGATCTTCTCGACGTCGACGCTCGTTGACGCCGGTCGGCTTGAAGTCGCCGAGCTCGTCCCAAAGCGAGCGGTCGACGAGCGACTCGGAAGTATCGAGGCGGACTCCCCAGAGTCGGGGACCGAGGGCGCGGGCCACCTCCAGAGAGGTCGCGACCGAATCGTTCTCGAAGTCGACGATCACGACCACATTGAGATCTTCCGGCGCCCACTCCGCGAACTTCGTCGCCGCGAGCACCGTGTTGCCGCCGTACGCCGCAATCAGCGCATGCGGGACGGTGCCGACGCCTTTGCCTCCCCACCACGACGCCTGTTCGTCGGTCGTGACACCGACCGGGACACGGATGATCTGGCCCGCGACATACGCGGCGTACCCGTCACCCGTCTGCACGCGGTGGTGATCGTGACGCGCCGGCATGAAGATCACCGGCTTGCCGTTCGCGACTTCGAGCAGCCTCACGACGTTCGTCGTGATCAGCGTGCGGCGCGCGAGCACGCCGAGGTAAAGCGTCTCGAGATGCGCGAAGAGCGTGTACTCGCCCTCGATCGTCATCACCGTTTCGTACGGCTCCACACGATCGCCGTCGTAGAGCGCGTGAACGGTCAGCGCCTCCCAGTCGTGCGAGCAGAGCCGGAGGATCGCGAGCGCTTCGTCGATGCCGCCGATGAATGCGTGCTTCTTCTGGAACACCTGCATCACGACGCGCGGGCGGCGCCCGTCGGCTAGCAGCGTGTCGCGTGTGTGATTGAAGTACGCATCGGTGTAGTACCCGGCGCGCATCTTCTCCACGGGAAGGTCGAAGACCTCCGGCGGGAGGCGCTCGCGGCGCGTTTGTTCAGCCGTCGACACGTTCGAGCTCGAGGCACGCAGCGAGCGCCGCCTCTGCAACCTCCACCTGCTCGGGCGTCGGTTCTGCAGTCGCAAGCCGGTGCTGGAGCTCGTGGCCGGGTTTTGCAAGAGCGCGCGCGAGCTTGCGGTCCGGATTCCGCACCATCCACCCGAAGATCTCCGTCGACGCCGCGACGGCCCCGAGTTGCGCCGCGAGCCGTGCAGGAGCCCGCAGGTGCTCCGGCGCACGCGTTGCGAGTGTGTTCGCGACCGCGGTCGTCGCGAGCAACGGCCCGAGCAGATGCGAGCCGCAGCGCTCGTGCTCCTTCGCGCGCTTCTCCCCGTGCTCGTAGCTTCCGATCGAGATGTGCTCGGCGCCGTGATACGCGGCGAGGTCGGGGGTCCGCAGCGCCAGGGCAGCCGGGGCGACCGACAGGAGGCCGGCGACGAGCTCCTGGGCCGCGGGGCCGAGTCGGCCGGAATCGCGGGCGATCCGGACGACGGTCGCGCTCGCGAGCATCGCGCCGAGCACGGCCGGCCGCTGGAACGGCAGCCTCGCCTCTGGCAGCGCGCGACGCATCTCCGGAATCACGGCGACCGCCTCGAGCAGCTTCCCCGGGCCTCGGACGAGCGGGCTCTGGAGCGACGAGGCGCGGAACCGCTTTTTCGACGAGGCGACCTTCAGCTCGCCGTCCTTCGTCCGGACCGCGCATGCCCACGCCGTCGGCCCGTGGACGAGCACGCCGTTCGAGAGCGCCATTCCGCCGAGCCGCACCTTGTTCTCGGACGCCATGCCCAGAGCGTAGCCCTCAGACGAGGAGCGACCGCGCGGCGTGCCGGAGCCAGTCGACGCCGAGCTCGAGATCCTCGACCGGAACCCGCTCGTCGGCCGAATGGATCAGGCGGGCCGCCGTGTCGACGTCCATCGTCCGGGCCGGGAAGAAGCCGTAGGCGACGGTGCCGAACGCCTCGCGGAACCAGTGGCTGTCGGTGAAGCCGGCGACGCAGATCGGGAGCGCGCGGGCACCCGGATCCACACCGTCGACGAACGATTGGACCGCGTCGCGCAGCGGCGAGTCGACCGGCGACCGCGTCCCGCCATGCGCCTCCAGCGACTCGAGCGCGTAGTCGTCCTCGCCGAGGATCCCACGGACGATCGCCGTCTGCTCCTCGATCGTCTGACCCGGCAGAAGGCGGCTGTCGACGACGATGTCGCAGATTGCCGGCACGACGTTCCGCTTCTGCGAGGCATTGGCCATCGTCGGCGTGAGCGTCATCGACAGCAGCGGCTCGATCATCTCGGCGAAGGTGGCGCCGATGCCGCGCGCGGTCTCGAGCACCGCGTTCGGCGATTCCGGCTTCGAGCCGGTGATGAGCTCGACCGCGGCCTCGACCTCCGGGATGAGCCGGCGCTCGGGCCGGTAGGCGCCGAGCTTCTCGATCAGCGGCGCGGCTTTGACGAGCGCGTTGTCGGCGATCGCCGGCATCGAGGCATGGCCGCTGCGGCCGGTCACCCGGAGGCGGAACGGGGCGCTCATCTTTTCCGCCGTCGAATAGACCCAGTAGGGCCGGCCGGCGAGCTCGATCCGGTCGCCCGCGCCCTCGTTGATGCAGTAGTCGGCGCGGACAGCTTCGGGATGGGCTTCGCAGAGCCACTGCGCACCGAACCCGGCGCCGACCTCCTCGTCGGCGGTCGCCGCGAAGATCAGGTCGCCCGACGGCTCGAAGCCTTCCCGCGCGAGCGATGCGAGCGCGACCGCTTCCGCCGCGACCTGCCCCTTCATGTCGAGCGCGCCGCGACCCCAGACCTCGCCGGCGCGAACCTCGCCGCCGAACGGGTCGAGCTGCCATTCCGCTGCGTCCGCGAGCACGACGTCGGTGTGGGACAGGAAGAGCAGCGTCGGGCCATCGCCACGACCGGGGATCCGCGCGACGAGGTTGGCTCGCTCGGGGACGCGCGCGTAGAGCTCGCACTGAACCCCGTGAGGCTCGAGGTAGTCGCGCAGCAGCTCCGCGGCCCGGGTCTCGTTTCCCGGCGGGTTCGTCGTGTCGATGCGGATCAGCTCCTGGAGGAGCTGCGTCACCTCGTCGCGGAGGGTCAGAGTCGCCATCAGCTCCTCGTTCCCAGGATCAGGAGGTAGTCCCGCGGCACGCGCACGCCGGCATCTTCACGAAAACCCTCGCAGTACGCGACGTATCCCCGGTGGAACGCGTCCCGCCGGTCGTCGTCCATGTCCGCCAGCATCGCCTTGAACGGCGGTGCGGACGTCGACCAGAGCTCCCAGATCTCCTCGCCGCTCGCGCCCTCGAGCACCCAGGTGCGCGGCTCGATCACCAGCTCGAACGCGTCGCCGAGCCGCTCCTCCGCGTAGCCGTCGGTTCCCCAATCGAAGGGGTCGCGACCCTCAGGCGACTCGACGCCGAACGCCCGGTAGAGCTCGCCGAGCTCCGCGTTCGGGCGCCACGCCGTCAGCCCGAGCCGCCCGCGCGTGACTCGCGCCAGTTCGTGCGCGACGGCGGAATGGTCCGGCGCGAAGATCGCGCCGAAGCACGACGTGACGACGTCGAACGTGGCGTCGGCGTAGGGCAAGTCCTGCGCGTCGCCGACGTCGAAGCGGATCGGTGCACCGGCGGCGGCCGTGCGAGCAACCTCCAGCAGGCGCGGCGCGATGTCGACGCCGGTGACGTCGGCGCCCCGTCTCGCCGCGCGAATGGCGACTCCGCCGGGCCCCGTCGCGACGTCGAGCACTCGCTCGCCGCCTTTGATCGCGAGCCGATCGACGAGCTCGTCGTGAACCGGCGCCAGGCGTCCCGCAAGGCGTTCGTAGTCGGCGGCTCCCCAGAGCTCGCCCGCACTCTGCGTCAACGACGCGTGCCGAGCACGAGCAGGTACTCGCGCGTATGCGCGATCCCGCCGTTCGTCCGGTAGTTCGACTCGAAGAAGTCGTTCCACGTCCTGTGGAACTCCTCGCGCCGGGTCTCGTCGAGCGACTCCGCGAGCGTCTTCGTGGGACCGTAGCTGGTCGTGAACAGCTGCCAGTACGACTCGCCGTCGGGCATGCGGACCGTCGATACCTGGTGCGAAAAGACGAGGTCGAACGCGTCGCCGAGCAGCTCGCGAACCCGATCCTCGCGGCCCCAGTCGAAGGGGCTGCTGGGCGGGGG
>VAXB01000020.1:25217-35646 GCA_005883995.1 Actinomycetota bacterium | reverse complement strand
CGAGAACATGACCCCGCAGGTCGACACGACGACGTCGAAGGCTGCATCGTCGATGCCGTCGAGCCGCTCGCAGTCGCCGACGCGGTAGTCGATCTCGAGACCCTCTCCCTCCGCACGCTTCGTCGCCGTGTCGATGAGCACCGGTGCGAGGTCGACCCCGGTGACGACCGCTCCCGCGCGCGCCGCTCGCTCGGCGACCGCGCCGGTTCCACACGCGACGTCGAGCCAGCGTTCACCGGCGCGCGGCGGAATGCGCTCGAGGATGACCTCATGGATGTCCGCGATCGTGTCCGCGACGTTCTCGAACGGGCCGTTCCCCCACATCACGCTCTGACGCTGCTTCAACTCCTCAAACGCCATGACCCGGCACCTCCGCTTCCCGCTCTCCTTCTTCTTCCTTGGCGCGCGCCGTCAGCTGGTTACGTGCACGCCACAGCGCAGGAAAGAAATTGTGGTGGATCATCTTCCCGAGGACCTCGACGGGCGTCCCCTGCGTCCCGACGACCTGGTCGCCGATGATCCTCGCCACGACCTTGTAGTGGCGGATACGCCACATCGTGATCCGCTCGTCCCATTCGAGCAGCGCTTCCGCGAGCTGGTAGAGGTCCTCGTGCTCGCGGCCGCGGACGTACACCTCGACGACGTCCAGGCCCGCAGCGCGAACCGCACCGTCGAACGCCTGGCCGAGCGGCGGCGTCACCCGGCGAACCTCGCGAAACCCGGGCGAGTCGAAGCCGCTGCCGTGGCCGAGGACACGGCGAATCTCCTGGTACTCCCACGGTGACATCTGCTCGAGCATGTCCAGCTGACGCGTGATGAACTGCAGGCAGAGCGCTGACCGCCGAAGCAGCCGCAACGCGGCCGGGATGTCGCCGCTCGTGACGTGCGCGGCCGCGCGCTCGACCTCGGAGGTGGCGAGCTTCAGCCAGAGCTCCGACGACTGATGGACGGTCTGGAACAGGAGCTCGTCGGGATGCGTCTGCTCGCCCGGCGACTTCTGCAGCGAGAGGAGGTCGTCGGTGCGGAGATAGCGCTCGTAATCGGATGCGCCGGGGCCCGGGAGAATCGGCTCCGAGAAGTCCTCGTGGGTCTCCGTGGCCACTACCTGCGGAGCATACTTCGGTCGTGGCCGACCTCTTCTCCGATGCCGTGTCGGCGCGCCTGCCGGAGGTCGCACCGCTCGCGCTACGGATGCGCCCCCAAACGCTGGACGATTTCGTCGGCCAGCAGCACGTGCTCGGCGAAGGCTCGGCGCTTCGCCTGGCGATTCTGGGCGACCGGGTGACGTCGGCGATCTTCTACGGGCCGCCCGGCAGCGGGAAGACGACGCTCGCGCGCATCGTCGCGAACGCCACGGGCGCCGCGTTCGAGGAGCTTTCCGCTGTCTCCGCGACCGTCGCGCAGGTACGCGAGGTGCTCGGGCGCGCGCGCGACCGCCTCGGGATGGGCGGCGAGCGAACGATCCTGTTCCTGGACGAGATCCACCGCTTCAACAAGGCGCAGCAGGACGCGCTCCTGCCCGCGGTGGAGGAGGGGCTCGTGACGCTGATCGGCGCGACGACGGAGAACCCGTACTTCGAGGTCAACTCGGCGCTCCTCTCGCGCGCGCAGGTGTATGAGCTCGAGCCGCTCTCGCACGACGACCTGGTGACGATCGCCGAGCGCGGCGCGCAGGAGCTCGGCGCCACTGTTCCGGCGGACTTGCTCGACCTGATCGCGCAGCGTGCGGGCGGCGATGCGCGCAGCGCGTTGAACGTGCTCGAGCTGGCGTGGCAGACGGCGCAGGCCGCGGAAGAGGAGATCTCGACCGCGCACGTCGAGGATGCCGCGCGCAAGCGGCCGCTCGTCTACGACAAGGAAGGCGACGCGCACTACGACTTCATCTCGGCGTTCATCAAGTCGATGCGCGGTTCCGATCCCGACGCGTCGGTGTACTACCTCGCGGCGATGCTCGAGTCGGGTGAGGACGCGCGCTACCTCGCGCGCCGGATGATCGTGCTCGCGTCCGAGGACATCGGCAACGCCGATCCGCGCGCGCTCCTCGTCGCGGTCGCGGCTGCGCATGCGGTCGAACACGTCGGCCTGCCGGAGGCGTCGCTCAACCTCGCCCAGGCAGCGATCTACCTCGCGCGCGCGCCGAAGTCGAACGCGAGCTACCTCGCGCTGAAGCGCGCGACCGCAGACGTGCGCGAGCACGGAAACGTGCGACCTCCGAAGGCGCTCCGCGACGGCTCGTACTACGGGCGCAGGCTCGGCCACGGCAAGGGCTACATCTATCCGCACGACGACCCGGCGGGATTCGAGGTCGACTACCTGCCCGACGAGCTGAAAGGGCGGACGTACTACGAGCCGTCCGGCAGCGGCGAGGAACCCGGCGCGGACTAGAACCCGTTTCACAATGACGCTTCGTCGCCGACGTCGTCCAGCACGCCACGGCGGCACAAGACTTCGTCGTGAAACGGGTTCCTCAGTCGGAGCCGTGGCGGACCCGGCGCGCCATCATCGGGCCCATCCCTCCGAGCGCCTCGTACGCAGCGGCTGCCTGCTCGACGTCGTATTCGACGCGCCGAAACTCGAAGACGCCATCGTCACCGCGAAGCGCGTACGCGGCGCGGACGTCATGGTCGAGCGGCATTCCGACGCTGCCGGGATTGACGAGCAGCGTTCCGTTCGGGCCGGCGCGGCGGAACTGCAGGTGGCTGTGGCCGAAGACGACGGTGGTGTCGCGCACGCCCGCAAGCATCCATTCGTCGCGCTCGTCGGCCTCGGGGGGAAAACTCTCCACGTCGGAGCGCGGCGACCCGTGCACGTAGAGCACTCCGTCGAGCTCGACCTGCGTCTGCAGCGAGTACAGCCAGCCCTCCTCCGTGCCGAATCCCGACGGGGCGCGCATCATCTCCGCAACCTCCGGCCGGTCCAGCGGCGGCTCGCGCGTCCAGCGTTCGCCGTTCCCGCGGAGCCAGGTCGTACGAGGAAGCGCGCGCAACCGCGCCACACAGTCGAGTGGGCGAGGGCCCCATGCGCCGTAGTCGCCCCCGAGGAGGTACGCCTCCGCACCCGCGTCGGCCGCGTCTGTGAGCACTGCCTCCAACGCCGGCAGGTTGCCGTGGATGTCGTAGAGGAGTGCGAGCACCCGCAGTTAGGCTCCCACAGATGAAGGTCGTGTGTCTCGTCAAGCAGGTGCCGCGCGCCGACGCGATCGAGTTCAACCCGGAGACGCACTCGCTGAAGCGAGAGGGCGTTCCCGTGCTCCTGAACCCGTTCGACGCGGCGGCCGTCACGACAGCCGCGAAGCTGAAGGAGCTCCACGACTGCGAAGTGGTCGCGATGACGATGGGGCCGCCCCAGGCGGAGACCGCCCTGCGGACGTGCCTCGCGCTCGGCGCCGACCGCTGCATCCACCTCTCCGACCGCGTCTTCGCCGTCGCCGACACGATCGGGACATCGCGCACGCTCGCACTCGCGATCGAGAAGGAAGGCGACGTCGACCTCGTGCTCTGCGGCCGCAAGACGACCGACTCCGAGACGTGGCAGGTCCCGCCGGAGGTGGCGGCGTTCCTCGGGCGGCCGCACTTGACGAGCGTCGTCGACCTGGAGCTCGACGGCGATGCGCTTCGCGCGACGCGCGAGACGGAGGACGGCTTCGAGACCTGGGAGGTCGCGACCCCGGCCGTGGTCTCGCTCGCGTACGCGCACGAGGCGGACGGCGAGGCCGACGGGCGCATCGACGTGTGGACGGCGACCGACCTCGTAACCGACGTGCGGCCAAATGACAAGCGCTTCGGGCAGCCGGGATCACCGACACGGGTGCTCGCCGTGCGCGACGTGACACCCGACCGCGCCGGCGAGCGGTTCACGGATCTGGACCAGGCGGTCGCGCGCGTGCGTCAGTTGGCGACCGGGCGCGCGCCGGCGGCGACCGAGTGGGACAAGCCTGAGCGGCTCGGCGACACCCCGTCGACCAAGCGCTACGACTGCTGGACGTGCGTGGAGCTCGCGGACGGCCGCGTCACGCGCCACTCGCTGGAGCTCGTTGCGAAGGGCCGGGAGCTTGCCGGGAAGCTCGGCGGCGACAACGTCGCGCTCGTCCTCAGCGACGGCGTCGACGTGACCGATGAGCTCGCGCGTCGCGGAGCCGATCGCATCGTCGTCGCGGACGACGAGCGGTTCCGCGACTACGACCCGGGCGTCTGGGCCGCCGCACTGCACTCGATCGTCGCCGAGCACCGGCCGCACGTGCTGCTCTTCCCCGCCACCGCGAACGGACGCGATCTCGGCCCGCGCGTCGCGGGCGAGCTGGAGCTCGGGATGACGGGCGACTGTGTGGGCCTCGGGATCGACCGGGCCGGGCGGCTGATCCAGACGAAGCCCGCGTACGGCGGCAACATCGTGTCGGTGATCATGGGCGCGACGACGCCGCAACTCGCGACGGTGAGGGCGCGGATGTTCGAGCCGCTCGAACCGCGCGACGTGACGCCGCGCGTCGAGCGCATCGCCGTCGAGAGCAACGGCTCGGCGATGGCGCGCCTCGTCGAGCGGAAAGCCGCTCCCGCACGCGATCTCGTCGAGGCCGACGTCGTGGTCTGCCTCGGATCCGAGCTCGAGCCGGACGACATCCCGCGCGCACGCGAGCTGGCGGAGAGCACCGGCGCGGCAGTCGGCGGAACGCAGATCGTCTGCGACCGCGGCGATCTCCCTCGGAACCGCCAGATCGGGCTCTTCGGCCGCGCCGTCGCGCCGCGCGTGCTCGTCGCGATCGGCGTTCCCGGCGACTTCGAGGAGCTGACCGGATTCGTGAAAGCGGGTGTGGTCGCGGCCGTGAACCACGGCGAGGCACCGATGCTCGCGGCGGCGGACGTCGGCGCGATCATCCACTGGGAGAGGGCCATTCCGGCTCTCGCCGCCGCGGTCTGAGTGGAGCTCCACCTCCATGAATGGGGCGATCCCGGCGCCCCGCCCGTCGTGTGCCTCCACGGTGTCAGCGCGCACGGAAGGCGGTTCCGGAAGCTGGCGGAGGAGCGGTTGGCGAAACGATTTCGGGTCGTCGCGCCCGATCTCCGTGGTCACGGCTTTTCTGGCTGGGAGCCGCCGTGGACGATCGCGACACACGCACACGACGTGCTGGAAACGCTCGACGCTGCGGGAATCCGCCACGCGCCGTTCGTCGGCCACTCGTTCGGCGGGCGCCTGATTCTCGAGCTCGCCGTGCTCGACGCCGAGCGGATCGAACGCGCGGCGCTCCTCGACCCCGCGATCCAGATCCTCCCGCACGTCAGCTATGACCTCGCGGAGCTCGAGCGCGCGGAACGGCGTTTCGACTCACCCGAGGACGCGCTCGAGACTCGGGCGGCGGACACGTCGTCGCCGCGCGAGTTCATCGAGGAGGAGGTGCGCGAGCACCTCGCGCCGGACGGCAACGGTACGTACACGTACCGGTATTGCCGCAGCGCGATCGTCTCGATCTTCGGCGAGCTGTGCACGCCGGCGCCTCCGCCGGAGACGCTGCAGGTCCCGACGCTCCTCGTGCATGCCGAGGTGTTCGGGCTCGTCCGCGACGAGCAGCTCGAGGCGTACCGGCTCGCGCTCGGCGACCGTGTGCAGATCACCGCCGTACCCGGCGGGCACGTCGTCTACTGGGACGCGTACGCCGAGACCGCCGACGCACTCGACCGCTTCCTCGGCGTGAGCTAGAGGATCCTGGCGCCGAGCGCGCTTGCGGCGAGCTCGACGGCGAGGAGTGCCGTCTGGTTCTCCCGGTCGAGGATCGGGTTGACCTCGACGACGTCGAGCGACGATGCCACCCCCGCCTCGGCGATCAGCTCGAGCGCGAGGTGCGCCTCGCGGTAGTTCAGCCCGCCACGGACCGGCGTCCCGACGCCCGGCGCGATCTCGGGATCGACGACGTCCATGTCGAGGCTGACGTGGACGAACCCGGGCCCTGCGACGTGATCGAGCGACTCCCGCACGGCGCGCTCGACGCCGACCCGGTCGACGTCGCTGATCGTGAACACCTTCGCATCCAGCCGGCCCAGCAGGTCGCGTTCGCCCTGGTCGAGCGAGCGCACGCCGAGGAGCGCGACGCGGGAGCCTTCGATCGCCGGCATGCCCCAGCCGTCCGCGAAGGCGTCGCCGCCGAGCCCCAGCGCCGCGGCGAGGACCATGCCGTGCACGTTGCCGGACGGTGACGTCGCGGGGCTGTTCAGGTCGCCGTGAGCGTCGAGCCAGAGGACGCCGCCGGGCCCGTTCGCCCGCCTGAGCCCCGCGAGCGTGCCGAGGGCGACGGAATGGTCGCCGCCGAGGACGAGCGGGATCGAGCCGTTCAGGGCGGCATCGGCGACGGCAGCCCCGAGCCGCGCGCAGGTTTCCTGGATCTCCGGCAGGAAACGAGCATGTTCGTCACCCGGCGACGTGGCCTCGGCGACCGCCGTCGCCACGTTCCCGAGATCGACACACCGATGTCCGATCGCCTCCAGCCGAGCATCGAGCCCCGCATACCGGATCGCCGAGGGGCCCATGTCGACGCCGCGCCGCCCGGCGCCGAGGTCGAGGGCAGCGCCGATCACGGCAACGGTATGACGCGGCGCTTGCACAGGCGTGGGCGACAAGGCTAACTTCCCGGCGATGCCTTCGGCCGACCCCGCCGTCGGGGCGATCCGGGTTCTACTCGCCGATGACGACAGACCGTTCGTCGAAGCTCTCCAACCGCTGATCGAGCGCCAGCCGGAGCTCCTCGTCGTTGGCAGCGCCGGCGACGGCCTCGCCGCGATCGAGCTCGCCGAGGAGCTCGAGCCGGACGCGATCGTGATCGACCTCCACATGCCGCTGCTCGACGGCGTCAGCGCGGTAGCACGCCTGCGTCGCGACCATCCGAGCATGTGCGTGATCGCCCTGACCGGCGACGCGCAACCGGCGCTCCACCGCGCAGTCACCGAAGCGGGAGCCGACGCCGTCCTGCTGAAGGACGAGTTCGTCGATGTCCTCGTCGAGCGCCTCTCGAGCGCCCGCGCTGTCGCGGAACCGGCCTAGACCTCTCGAAGTGGCGAGGGTCGGACTTGAACCGACGACCCCACGGTTTTCAGCCGTGTGCTCTACCAGCTGAGCTACCTCGCCCGGCGAGCCAGTCTAGCGACGCTCTAGCTGTTCATTCCGCGACCGGCGCCCGAACCGAAGTCGTCATGGTCGCGCGCAACGCGGCCGGACTTCGGTCGGCAAAAAAGGTCGTCCGGACCGGTGTTACCGCGCCGCGAACGACCTTGTGCCGCCGACCTTATGCCCGGTCCCGCTTCCGCGCAAGGAGCGCGGTTCCCGCGCCGGCCGCGAAGTCCGCAAAGTCGGCGAAACCGCGTCGGCCGAGCTCGTCCTTCAGCCGCTCCGGCGGGACGTAGATCGGCGTCGCGGCCCCACCCGAGAAGCCGATCACAACGTGGCCGCCGGGCGCCACGACACGCGCGAGCTCGTCGAAGAACGGGATCATGTTGGCAAGGCCGACGAGCTCGAACGCGTGATCGTCGAACGGGAGCCGCGACGCGTCGGCGACCTCGAAGCGAACACGCGACGCGAGGTCCGCAGGCGTGAGTCGCCGCGCCTCGGCGATCATCCGCTCGGAAAGGTCCGCACCGACGACGTCCGCCTGCGGGAACCGGCGCGCGATCGTGAATGCGCCGAGCCCGGTGCCGGTGCCGAGATCGAGGGCGCGCGCGGGCGCCTCGGGCAAAGCCGCGAGCGCCGCCTCGTACGCGGCCAGTGCGTCGGCGGAACGCATGTCGTTCCACACCGGCGCGAGCCCGTCGAACTGGCGACGAATAACCGGGCGGAAGACACGCCAGAGCCCCGGCCGCGGAACGACGACGTCGGTCGTGAAGCGGGCAAACCGGCGGCCGAGGGAGGCGACGAGCTCGGAGTGCCTCACGGGACGTTCACGTGGATGCGGAGATCCTGCCCCTCTCTCGCGCCGAACATCTGCGCTGCGTTCCCGCCGCTGATCGCGACGGCGATGTTCCGGTACGAGTCCTCGTAGAGAATCAGGTCGCCCTGGCGCGCGTCGGCGAAGGTGCGTGCGGCGACCGCGTAGTACCGCTCCGGCCCGACCTCGAGCTCGAGCCGCGTCCCCGGAATCACTCCCACCTGCTCCAGGTGCGACCGCTCGACGTTCAGCTGCATGTTCCCGAATCGGTCGATCGAGAGGACCGTGCCGCGGATGCGCGTCTGGCCGATCTCCGGCTTCGGTAGGTCGAGCCGCGCGAGCGCCTCGGGGTCGATCGGCGGCCCGAGCTCCGCAAGTGGGACGCCGAGCGCGATGTGCGCCGCCGCAGGTGCGAACAGGTCGCGGCCGTGGAACGTTCGCGACACCGACTCGAGCGCGTACTCGGAATTCGTCAGCTCGTGCGCGGCCTCGACGCCGCCGAACGTTTCCGCGGCGGGGATCAACAGCCCGTTGTCCGGACCGACGTGCACGCGGCCCTCGTGGTCGCGCAACGCGAGCGCGCGCCGCGCGCCGCCGACGCCGGGGTCGACCACGGCGAGGTGCACGCCGGGCGGCATGTAGACAGGTGCCGACGAAGTCGTCGGCGAGGCCGAAGTCCGTGAGGAACGAGATGAACTCCGGCACGGCGCCGGATTATCGCGCCGAGCCGAGCACCGCCGCAACGACCGCGTCCACGTCCGGCCTCGCAGCTTCGGCGACCACGTCGAGCCCTCGCGCGCGCGCGGCGGTCGTCGTCTGCGGGCCGATCGAGACGACGGGAATGCGGAGGCCGAGCGATTCGAAGGCCCGTGCCGCGGAAGGAGAGGCGAGCACGGCGACGTCCGCGGCCGGCGGTCGGTCGGGCCGAAGAGCTCGGGTCCGGTAGACAGCGCGGAAGTCCGCCGGCAACTCGGTCGCGATGACCGGCCGGGCGCCTTCGGCGCCGACGAACAGCGCCCGTCCGACCGGGCGCGGGAGCTCGCCGACGAGGCCTTCCTGCGTCGCCAGCGTAGGGACGAAGTCGACTCGCAGCCCATGCCGCCGCAATGCGGCGGCCGTCGTGTCCCCGATCGCCGCGACGCGAGGCAGGTCGCCGAGCCGCCGTCGCGCGAGCTCGTCCGCGCCGTTGGCGCTCGTCACGATCACCCAGTCGTAGCCCCGAACGTCGATCGGGTCGTCCCCGATCGACTCGATCTCGATCAAAGGACAGAGGACCGGCTCGACACCGGCGGCGCGGAGCGCGTCGACGAACGGCTGCGCCTGGGCCGCGGCGCGCGTCACGAGCACCCGCACTACGCCGGAACGGCCGCGAGCAGGTCGGCCGCGAGTGCAGCAGGGTCGTTTCCCGAGCGCCGTTCGAGCCACGCGCCGTTCTCGTCGGCGACGAGCGCCGTCAGCCGCGTGCCGTCGGTCGTCGGCGCGCGCCACGACCTCCGCCTCGCCGGCGCGCACCTGCAGCGCGAGCGCTCCCTGCGCCGCCTCCGGCAGCAGCTCGCCCGGCGGGAAGCGATAGCCGATCTCACCGCCGAGCCCGAGCCGCTCGAGCCCGCAGGCTGCGAGCACGATTGCATCGAGGCCGCGTTCGCCGCGTTTCCGCAGGCGCGTGTCGACGTTGCCGCGGAGCGGCTCGATCGAAAGTGTGGGCTCGCGCGCGAGCAGCTGTGCGCGCCGGCGCGCCGACGCGGTGCCGATCCGCATGCCGGGCCGGACGGCGTCCGCGCCGCACAGCGCGTCGCGAGGATCGTCGCGCACGAGATATGCGCCGACGATCAGGCCCGACGTATCCGTCGAGGTCATGTCCTTCGCCGAGTGAACGGCGACGTCGATGCGTGCATCCAGGAGCGCCTCCTCGAGCTCCTTGACGAAGACGCCGCGCTCGCCGATCTCGCCGAACGGTTTCGAGCGGTCCCGGTCGCCGGCCGTCGTGATCGGGACGAGCGCAATCTCGACGCCCTCGCCGCGAAGCCGCGACGCGGCGAGCTCCGCCTGCGTGAGCGCGAGCCTACTGCCGCGGGAGCCGACGCGTATCAGCACGACACGGGGTCCGACCCGCGCGCGTCTGCCCGCAGACACGCCGGCGTCGGATCCGGACGAACGCCGTCGGCGTCTGCACCGGCAACGGCCGACCGACGAGCTGACCCGTCTTCAGCGTTCGTCCTCGAGGCCGAAGAGGTGACGCACCGCGTCAGCATAGAGGACCCCATCGGCTGCTGCGGCCGCCTGTTTCATGCGGATCGTCGGGAGGTGCAGAAGCTTGTTCACGACGGCCGCTGTGACCGATTCGGCTGCCCGCCGCTCGGCGTCGGTGAGCTTCGCCCGGCGAAGCTCCGCGGCGCGGATCTCCTCTGCGCGGGCGCGGAGCGAGGCGATCGCAGGCACGACGTCACGGGATGCCTGCCACTCGCGAAAGCGCTCGGCCTCCGCCGCGACGATCGTTTCTGCCTGTTCCGCCTCCCGCCGGCGAAC
>VAXB01000020.1:1961-25068 GCA_005883995.1 Actinomycetota bacterium | reverse complement strand
CGCTTCGAGCGGCAGCGGCTCGCCGCCGAACCGGGCGGCAACGCTCGCCGCTCGCTCAGCGCTACGGTTGGCAATCCACGCGATGTCAGCGCCGCGGGAAAGCAGGTTCCGCGCTGCGACGTCGCCGACCTTCCCGGCGCCGACGACGAGGATCTTTCGGCCGGCGAGATCGCCGAAGACCTGCTCCGCGAGCGCGGCCGCCGCGGACGAGACCGAGGCAGGGCTCTCGCCGATCGCGGTCTCCACCCGTGCCTTCCTGCCGGCGTGCAGCGCCTGCCGAAACAAGCGGTCGAGGATCGGCCCGGTCGTCCCCACCTCGTAGGCGACACGGACCTGTCCGAGGATCTCGCCCTCGCCCGGTACCATCGAATCGAGGCCCGCGGCCACGCGGAACAGGTGCAGCGCCGCCGACTCGTCGCGGAGCCGGTACAGCGCCGGCCCGAGCTCCGCCTCCAGGGCGAGCAGCGCCTCCTCGGCGCGGCGCTCGGCGTCGTCGCCGGATTCCGCGGCGAGGTAGAGCTCCGTCCGGTTGCAAGTCGAGAGGCACACCGCTTCGCCGTCCGCCGCGAGCGTCCTGGCCAGCGCGGCCGCCTCGTCACGGCCGAGCGCAGCGCGCTCGCGCAGCTCGACCGGCGCGCGGTGATGCGAGATCCCGACGAGGACGAGCGCGCTCACGAGAAGTGCGTCACCGGAAGGGCGAGTCGCGCAACCGCGACGAGGACGAAGCCGAGCAGGACGACATACGCCGCGCGCCGGCCGCGTAGGCGCGCCCCGATGCGCAGCGCGAGATACGTCCCGTAGAAGCCCCAGGTCACGAGAGTGACGGCCATCAGCGCGTCGAAGCCTCCGCCGCGTTCGCGCAGGCGCACGATCCCGACCGCGATCCCGAGCGTCAGCGCAGGCAACGCAAACCCGATCGTCCGGGCGGCCAACGCATCGAGCCGCGCCAGCGCCGGCGCCCGAACGTGCAGGATCGTCCGTTCGCGCCGTTTCAGGCGACGCTCCTGCCACAGATAGAGGCCGGACATGCCGGCAGCGAGCGTGAAGCCGGCAAACGCCGCCAGCACGAGGCCGACGTGCAGCGCGAGGAAGAGGTTCGAGTAACGGCTGGCCCCATGCGCCGTCGTCCCGCCGCCGGCGTGAGCGAGCGCGAACAGCACCGCTGCGAGCGGGAGCACCGCGAGCCCGAGGAGCCGGAAGCGCGGCTGGCAGCCCCAGATCAGGTACGCGCCGACGACGAGCCAGACGAACAGGTTGAGCGAGGCCGCCCACGTCGACCACGGGAAGCCGTCCGCACGGGTCGCCTGGACGGCGAGCAAGGCGGTTTGCACGAGCCAGCCGATGCGGACGCCCCACGTCGCGAGGCGCCCGGCCGATCCCGGCCGGCGGGCCTCACCGACATAGGCGAGCGCCGCCTCGCCGTAGGCGAGCAGCGCGGGCCAGAACAAGATCTCAGCCAACGGCCACTGCCTTCCGCTCGGGCTCGGCGACGCGACGCTCACGCGCGAGCTCCGTCAGCTCCGCCACCTCGCGCTCGAGCCTCGCAAGCTTCGTGGCGATGATCAGCACGTACAACAGGACGACGACGAACACGAACGCGTACGCCGCGGCGACGTACTTCTCTGACGCCGTCATCGCGCAAGCACCTCGCGCAGCTCGCGCAGGCGCGAATCGAGCCGTTTCCCGGCCAGCTCGACGTGGTACAAGGACGCGGCCAGCGCGAGCATCGCCGCCCACGACAGGCAGAAGGCGAAGAACATCCGGCCCGACATCTGCGGGCCGTTCGAGGTGAAGACGGTCGGATGGATGAAGTCGTTGGCGAGGCGGATCGCGAGGAACGAGACCGGGATCAATGCGACGCCGAAGAGCGCGTAGACCGCGCAGAGGTTCGCGCGCTGCGGCCCCGGATCGACCGAGTAGCGAAGCATGAAGTACGCGGCGTAGAAGAGGAAGAGAACGAGGAAGAGGACGAGCTGGTTCGAGCTCCAGGCCCACCAGACGCCCCACGAGATCTTCGCCCAGATCGACCCGGTGACGAGCGTCAGCACGCCGAAGATGACGCCCTGGTGGATCGCGACGTAGCTCTCGAGATCGGCGGCCTCATCGCGCTTCCAGAGGACGCGGAGCGCCTTCCACGCGCCCCACGCGAAGAAGGCGTACGCCGTCAACGCGATCGGGACGTGGAAGTAGAAGATCTTCTGCGAGAGGCCCTGGTTCGCGTCGACCGGCGCGACGTACGCGATCGAGGCGATCGCTGCGGCCATCAGCGCGCACGCCACGACGGCGAGGATGGGAAGGCGCTGCTGGCGGAGGGCTCGGGTCATGCGGGACTCCGCCCGAAGTCTCGCAAAAGCGAGGTCAGAGACCCCTGAGGTATTGCACGAGGTCGGTCTTTTCCCGGCCGGTCAGGCCGAGACCGAAGCAGGTGTCGTAATGATCGACGACGGCCCGAAGGGTCGGAAAACGCCCGTCGTGGTAGAAGCCGCCCTTCTGCTTGGCGACGATGCCACGCAGCGGCGTCGTCCGGTAGCGAAGCGTCGGCGAGCGATCGGCCTGGAAGTCGTCGATGCAGATCTCGCTTCCCTTGTGGAGGTTCCACCCCGCGTCCGTGAACTCCGGCGGCATGTGACACCCGGCGCACCGCGCCTTTCCGTCGAAGAGGGCCTTCCCACGACGTGCCGCGGCACGGTTGACCCGCCGTGCGTGCGGCACGGGCAGCGACAGCTGGTACATGTGGAGCGCCGGCAGCTTCGGCGTGATCAGGTCGCGCGCGTGCCGGACGTGCGCGAATCCCGCGCGGGCGGCGACAGGGAACTGCTGCGCGTTGGCCAGCCGCTCGTCGTCGAAGTTCCCGATCCCGTGCATCTCGAGGTTCGCGACGAATGCGTTCCAGTACGGAATCGAGCCCCAGCCGGTGTACGTGTGGAGATTCACGCCGGCAAGCCCGAATGCGGCCGGTATCAGGGTCGCCGCGGAGGACCCGTCGGGTCTGAACGCCTTACCGTCGAGGAAGAGCTCGGCGTCGAACTTTCCCGGGCCCCAGCTTGCGAGCACCTTGTCGACCGTCGCTTCGTCGACCTGCAGCAGATCCGTGATCGGCTTCTTGTTCGGCGCGAGCCCGATGACCGCGCCGACGTTCAGGTCCCGGTTCGGCCACCCATCCAGCCGCCGGCCGATACCGGGCGCGAACGAATTGTCGACCGTCGAATGGCAGACCGCGCACGTGATCCCGACCGACGACAGACGACCGCCGTTGAAGAAGCCTCGGACGCCAACGACCGCGTTCAGCTTCAAAAGCGCGAGCGTCGTCTTCGGACTGTTCAGGTTGACCTTCCCGGCGCGGATTGCGGCCGCGACCGGCCGAGGGATCTTCGCCGAATCGACCTTCAGTCCCACGGCGAGCGCGACCTTCGGACTGACGCCGCTCCCGACGCCTCCGAGCGCTTTGCCCTCGATCGCCTTGTGGAGCTGGAGCGCGCCGCCCCAGAACGTCTGGTCGCCGAACGTGTCGTAGCGGAAGATTTGACGCCCGCGCACCACGAGAGAGCCGCGCTCGGCCGCCGAAAGCGTCGGTTCGGCGCGACTCGAGGACAATGCCGTCCGGGTGCCGTTGACGAGCACGACCGCGACGTACAGCAGCGCCGCGACGGCCCCGCAGATCGCAATCGTTCGTCCCGCAGCCCTGACCAGCCTCACGCGGCGAGGGTACGAACCGCGTCCCCGCGGCCGCCGTGATCAGTGCCGCAATGTGCGCGCCGTCACGCCGAGATCTTCGGGCGCGACGTGAAGCCGATACGTCCGGCCGTTGCGTTCGACGAATCCGTCGCGCTGGAGCTCGTCGAGGGCACGCGTCACCGTCTCGCGCGCGGAGCCCGTCATCTCGCCGAGCAGGTCGTGCGTGAGCGGAAAGTCGAGCCGGATCCCGTCGCGCCCGACGCGTCCGTGCTCCTGCGCGAGCTCGATCAGCTTCTCGCGCACCCGGTCGACGTGGTGGAGCCGCGACATGTTCGCGATTGCCGCGTGCTTCTGACGGAGCGTCGCCGTAAGACCCTCGACGAGCGCAGCCGCTTTCGCCGGGATCGCGAGGACGACTTCGAGGTCGGCGCGACTCATCACGACGAGCGCGGCGTCCGTCAGCGCAACGAGCACCTCTCCGGGCTGGGGCGGCAGGATCAGCGAGCCGGAGCCGGCGTGGCACGTGATCGTGCGCCGACGAACGCCATTCGCCGCGTTTCGGAGGACGACGAGCCCTTCGTCGACGAAGACGAAGGCCGCGTCGGCGAGCTGCACGCCGAGGACCTCGTCACCGACACCGAGCCGGCGCCGGGGAAGGCCCGCGATCGCGTCGGTGACCGTCACGCCTCGTTGTACGGCGTTCGGCCCGAACCGGTTTGAGGTTACTCCGCGACGACATACGCGAACGAGCCCCAGGCGACGAGACCGAAGACCGCGTCGTACAGCGCAAGCAGGCCGAGGTAGCTCGACGGATGGTCGGCGACCGTCGCGCCGACGCCGCCGATCACGAGCGGGATCACGAGTGGAAGGAAGAGCAGCGGCAGCAGCAGCTCGCGCGCCCGGCTCGCGGCCGCCATCCCGGCGAGCAGCGTGCCGACCGCCGCGATCCCGAGGTCTGCCAGTGCGACTGCTGCAACCGTCCGGAGCTCGACCCGGCCGAAGAAGAGGCCGAACACCGGCAGCGCCACCACCTCTGCCAGCGCGAGGAACGCAAGGATCGACAGCGCCTTGCCGAACCAGATCGCGCTGAGGTCGCGCGTCGCGAGGACGAGCCCGTCGAGCACCGACTGCTCGCGCTCGGCCGAGAAGGCGCGGGCGAGCCCGAGCAGGGCCGTGAACACGATCGCGACCCAGAGCAACCCCTGTGCCGCGAGCCGATCGGTTCCCGTCGGGAGCACGAAATGGAAGACCACGAACGACGACAGCACGAAGAGCAGCATCGCCGGGAGCGTGTCCCGGGAACGAAGCTCGAGCAGGAGGTCCTTCCGCGCCAGCGCGCCGACGTCGGCGAGATAGCTCATCCGAGCGCCAGGCGCGACGTCGCGAACGGGAGGACGCGTTCGGGCTCGTGCGTCGCGACGACAACAGTCACGTCTTCGCGTCGCTCGGCTAGCTCACGTTCGAGCAGGTGGAGGCCTTCGTCGTCGAGCCCGCTGTGGGGCTCGTCGAGGACGAGCAGCGCGGGCTCGTGCAGCAGTACGCGGCAGAGCGCGAGGCGCTGGAGCATCCCGCGCGAGTACGCACCTGCGCGCTTGTGCCGCGCGTCCCAGAGGCCGAACCGCTCGAGCAGCATTCCGATGCGCTCGCGTCGCTCTTCAACCCGATAGAGCCGTCCATACAGATCGAGGTTCTCGAGCGCGGTCAGCTCGCGATAGACGAGCGCCTCATGCGCGAGGAAGCCGACCCGCTCCCGCGCGACGTCGATGCGCAACTCGCCGCCGGTCGGGACCGCGAGGCCCGCGCAGAGCCGCAGGAGCGTCGACTTCCCGGACCCGTTCGGGCCGGTGATGACGAGGAAGCCGTGCGGGTCGACGTCGAAGGACACGGCTCCGAGCGCACGGCGGTTGCCGTACCGCTTCTCGAGGCCGCTCGCGTGGAGCACGGCCTAGAGCGCGACGTCGAGGACGACGAACGCGCAGAACGCGACGCTGATGATCCCGTTGACGGTGAAGAACGCCGCGTCTAGGCGGCGCAGGTCGTCCGGGCGCACGAGCGCATGCTCGTACGCGAGCAGCGCGGCGACGACGACCACGCCGATCCAGTACCACGCGCCGACGCCGACGCCGAGACCGACTGCGCAGAGCAACGCGACTGTCGCCGCGTGGCATGCACGAGCGCCGGCGAACACACCGCGCACGCCGAACCTCGTCGCGACCGAGTGCAGGCGCTGCGCTCGATCGACCTCGACGTCGAAGAGCGAATAGAAGAGGTCGAAGCCTGCGACCCAAAGCGCAACCGCAAGCCCGAGCGCCCACGCTTCCCACGGCAGCTTGCCCGTGACCGCGACCCAGCCGCCCACGGCCGCGAGGCCGTCGACCACGCCGAGCCAGAGATGGCAGAGCCAGGTCCAGCGCTTGAGATAGGGATAGACGACGAAGCCGATGAGCGGGATCGGCCACAGCCAGCGCACCACGTGCGCGAGCTGGAACACGGCGACGAGATAGAGCGCGAGCGCCGCAGCGCAGAAGCCGACGACCTGAAGCCGCGACAACGCGCCGGAGGGAAGCTCGCGCGTCGCCGTCCGCGGGTTCCTCGCGTCGATCTCGGCGTCGATCAGCCTGTTCAAGCCCATCGCGAGCGACCGCGCGCCGACCATTGCGATCGTGATCCAGAGGAGGTCGTGCCCGCTCGGGACTGCGCGCACGGACAACAGCGCCCCGATGTACGCGAACGGGAGCGCGAAAACGGTGTGCTCGATCTTCACCAGCCGCGCGAAGCGCGCGGGGAGTGCGACCGTGCTCACGTCGCCCGATGCTCCGACTGCGTCCCGGC
Source organism: Actinomycetota bacterium (assembly GCA_005883995.1). Taxonomy (GTDB): domain Bacteria; phylum Actinomycetota; class Thermoleophilia; order Gaiellales; family Gaiellaceae; genus 3-1-20CM-4-69-9. Next base: position 18,561 of record VAXB01000020.1, on the reverse strand, counting down.
GAGAAGCTCGAGCGCGTGCCCGAGCGCCGGCTGGAGGATGGGGAAGCCGTCACGGCAGCCCCCCGGCGACCCTGGCAGGTTTACGATCAGCGTCTTCCCGCGAACGCCGGCGACCCCACGCCCGAGGAGCCCGTGCGGCGTCTGCCTGATCGCGTCGGCGCGGAGCGCCTCGGCGATCCCCGGTGCGGCGCGCTCGATCACCGACTCCGTCGCCTCGGGTGTGAAGTCGCGCGGCGACATACCGGTGCCGCCGGTGGTCAGGACGAGCCGCGTGCTCTGCGCAAGCTCCCGGATCGCCGCCGCGATCTGCGGGCGATCGTCGGGAACGACTCGGTGCGCGACGTCGTAACCCTCCGACTCGAGCAGATCGACGAGCAGCCGTCCGCTCTCGTCCTCGCGAACGCCCGCCGCCACGCCGTCAGAGATCGTGATCACTGCCGCCCTCACACCGGCTCCTTCGTCTTCTCGACCAGCTCGACGCGCTCGACGACAAGCCCCTTGTCGATCGCCTTCGCCATGTCGTAGATCGTTAGCGCCGCGACCGCGGCCGCGGTCAGCGCCTCCATTTCGACACCCGTCTGCGCCGTCGTCTCCGCAACCGCGAGGATCTCTACCGCGTCCCCTGCGATCTCCGCCGTCACCTCGACGTTCGTCAACGGCAACGGATGGCAGAGCGGGATCAACTCGCTCGTCCGCTTCGCGGCCATGATGCCCGCGAGCTGCGCCGTCGTGAGGGCGTCGCCCTTCGGAAGCTCGCGCAGCCGGCGCGCGGTGTCGCCCGCCATGCGGACCGTCGCTCTCGCCGTTGCGCGGCGCCGTGACATCGCCTTCGCACCGACGTCGACCATCCGGACGTCGCCCGTCGCCGTCACGTGCGAGAGCTCGTCCATGCGCCGGACCCTAGCGGCGAGCGGACGCGCCGATCGCGTCGAGCACCGCGAGCTGCCGCTCGATCCACGCGTTGACGTCGTGCTCCCGCACGTGCTCACGGATCGCTTCGAGCCGGCGGCGGCGCTCCGCCTCGCCGAGCGTCAGCGCGCGGTAGAGAGCAACCGCCTGCGCCTCGACGTCGTAAGGGTTCACGCTCTCGACCCAGTCCCCGAGCTCGGCGTGCGCACCGGCGTTTTCAGAAAGGACAACAGCACCGTTCCGCGTGTTCACGAGCGGCGCCTCTTTGGCCACGAGGTTCATCCCGTCCATCGTGGCGTTCACGAGCAGAACGTCGAACTGCTTGTACGCCGCGACCGAAGTCGGGAAGTCGTCCGCGATCTCGAGCTCGATCGGCAGCCAGGAGAACTCCTGAAAGCGATCGTTGACGCGACGCGCCTCGCGCTGGATGGCGCCGAGGTACTCGGCGTACTCCGGGATGTCCTGGCGCGAAGGATCGAGAAGCGCGAGCATGCCGACCCGCCGCCGCAGCTCTGGGTGCGCCTCCAGCAGAAGCTCGAATGCGCGAAACCCGCGGACGATGTTCTTCGACGGATCCGTCCGGTCGACGCGAACGACGAGCTTGTCGGGACGACGCGCGACGATCTCCGCCTCGGCGGCGAGAACCTGCTCGCTCTCCGCGAGCCGCTCGAACTCGTCGCAGTCAACGGAGATCGGCGCCGTCAGCGCGTGCGCCGGAACGTCGCCGACGATGTCCCGCACGGAATCGAGGAAGTTCTGTCGCCACCGCTCGGTGTGGAACGCGACGACGTCGTTCGCGAGCATGCCGTCGTGAATCGCGTGGCGGATGTGCTGTGGGAGCACGTGCCAGTAGTCCGGTTGCGGCCACGGCACATGTGTGAAGTGCACGAGCGCCGCGTCCGGCATTGCGTTCCGGACGAACCGCGGTGCGAGATAGAGGTGATAGTCGTGGAAGAAGACGGCCGCGTCCGGCTGATCGTCGAGCTCCTCGAGGACTGCAGCCGCAAAACCCGCGTTGATGGCGACGTACCCCTCGTCCCAGGCCGCGTGAAAAGCGGCGTCGATTGCGGGCGTGTACGCGAGCTCCCAGAGGTAGTGCTGGATGAACCACAGCATGGGATTCGCGACGACGTTGTAAAAGCGGTCGTACGCCTGACGCTCGTGGCCGACGAGGCGCAGGCGGAACCCGGCGCCCTCGCGTGTCGACTCATCGAGTGTCTCGCCTGCGAGCGTTCTGTCCTCGTCCGTGATCGCACTCGCGATCCACGTCACGTCGTGCAGCGACAAGAGCCCGCGCAGTGCCGTCGTAAGGCCGCCGCCTGCGCGGCGCGAGATGCGCTCGCCGTCGGGACCGCGCGCGTACGACACCGGGCCGCGGTTCGAAACGACGATCAGCTGCCGACGCATGCTCGGTCGCTCAGGACGCCGCTGAGACGACCGCGACCTCCGCTCCGGACGTGTCGTTTCCGAGCAGTTGGTTGAAGAGCACGAGCCAGTTCCGGAGCAGGCGCGGCGTCAGGAAGTTGCGCCGGACGAACTCCTTGCCGTAGAGCGCGCGCTGCCGCGCCTCCCGCGGGTCGCGGAGGATCTCGACGCAGGCCTCCGCGCATTCGGCCGCGGAGTCGACGAGCCAGCCCGTCTCCCCGTCCTGGATCTGCGCGACGATCCCGCCGACACGTCCGGCGACAGTCGGCCGCGTCTTCCAGAGCGCCTCGGTGACCGTGAGGCCGAAACCCTCGCGGATCGACTTCTGCAACACGGCCGACGAGTGCACCTGGAACGCGTTGACCTCGACGGAGCCGACGTTGTTCAGGTTCGAGAGGATGTAGACGTCCGGATCGCCGCCCGCGTATTCGACAGTCTGGTTGTAGTAGTCCCAGCCCTCGGGATCGTCGTGCGCCATCGATCCGACGAGCGCGAGCTGGATTTCCGGAAAGCGGTTCTTGACGATCCTGTAGGCGTCGATGACGCCGAGCGGGTCCTTCCACGGATCGAAGCGCGACACCTGCGTCAGCAGCGGGCGCTCGACGTCGATACCGAACTGGTCGACGATGTACGCGGCGTCCTCGGACGACAGCGCCATGTTCTTCGGCGCCAGCGGGTCGATCGCCGGCGGCCAGATGTAGCAGGGCGGCAGGCCTTCGCGGCGCGGCACGTAGTCGCGCATGTGGAAGATGGCCGCGTCGTACCGCTTGATCCACGGCAGCACGAAGTCGAACACGCTCTCGTTCGGCGCCGAAAAGTCGATATGGCCGCGCCAGACCCAGTGCGCCCGCGATTCCGGGAAGTGCTCGATCATGCCGACCGGCTGCGGGTCGTGGACGACGACGAAGTCGTAGATGTCCTCGAGCTCGGCCGCGTTCTCGGCCTGATAGCGGCGGAAGATCTCGCGCTGCTCGTCGTCGAGCCCCTGCGGGTTTCCCTGCAGCGCGTTGTGGATCAGCTTCGTGACGTTGTAGAAGTCCTCGCCGCCGCGGATGATCCGCCATTCGACTTCGAGGCCCGCGTCCTGCATCAGCGGGATCAGCGTGTAGTTGATCTCGGCAACGCCTCCCCCGAACGCCGTCGCGGAGAGGTGGACGACGCGTTTGCCGGCGAGCGGCTCCGCGAGACGGCGGATCTCGGCCATCAGCCCGCGCGTCGCAATCGTCGCGTAATCGGCGAGCGACTTGTGGCCGACGTTGACGAGCTGCAGCACGTGCCGCAGGTTACGTCAGTTTCTTGATGAACCGAAGCCGCGAACCGGTCCCGTTCTCCTGCGCGCCGATCTCGACTTCGTCGGCGATCGCGCGGATGATCGCGATCCCGAGACCACCTTCCGTCATCGCGTCGGGCTCGCCCGACTCGGCCGGGGGCACGAACCCTTCTCCTTCGTCCGTCACCTCGATCGCCAGCTCGCCGTCGGTCAGCTCGTAGACGATCTCGACGACGCCGACCCCATCCTCGCCGTAGGCGTGCCGGATCGAGTTCGACGTGGCTTCGGTCAGCGCGAGCTTCAGGTCGGCGAGCACCTCGTCCGGGAACGACGCGAGCCGCGAGATCCCGGTCAGCGCGAGCCGGCCGAGCGTGATGTACTCGGCGCGCGCTGGAATCGTGAGGCGGACGGTCTGGCCGCGCGCGCCCAGGGGACCCGCAGTGGCTGCGTCCACGGTCAAGGGATCTGCCGCCATGGGAGAAGGATTACCAAGTTTTCGTGCCCGAAGCCTGATGTTCCTACCAAAACCTCCGCGACCGCCAGGGCCGCGGCAGGCTTATGCCCGGATGCGGGGGGACCTAACCTGCCGCCGGAGCGGTCGCGCGATCGCCCAGCGTGACCGCGACCGTCCGCTGCTGCTTGCCTCGGAGGATCGTGAAGGTCGCGACGCCGTCAGGTCTCAGGGAGTATGAGACAATCCGCACGACATCGTCGGCGTTCCGTACCGGTTTCCCGTCGATCGCGACGATCACGTCGCCGCCCGTACGGAGGTCCCGATAACCGAGCGCGTTGATCGGCCGCGAGCTACCGCGAAGGCCGGCCCTCGCACCGGGCCCCCCGGGACGGACGTCTTCGACGAGGGCGCCCTGCTTGACGGGGTATTTGAGCACCTGGGCAAGCGCCGGAGTCAGGTCCTGGGTCGTGATCCCGACGTACGCGTACCGGACGCGACCCGCGTCGAGCAGTTGGGTGATCGAGCGCTTGGCGGCGTCGATCGGAATCGCAAAGCCGACGCCGCTGTCGTTGCCGGTCCCCGACTGGCTGCGAATCTGGGCATTGATCCCGATCACGCGCCCACGCGCGTCGAACAGCGGACCGCCGGAGTTGCCGTGGGTGATCGGCGCGTCGGTCTGGATCGCGTCCACGACGTTGTAGCGACGCACCGTCAGCGCCGGGATCGCGCGGCGGGTCGCCGAGACGACGCCGACCGCGAGCGAATCCTCGTTGCCGAGCGGGCTGCCGATCGCCGCCGCCGGCTCGCCGACGACGACTGACGCCGAATCGCCGAGCGGCACCGGCCGGACGGCGTGCTCGCTCGGCTCGACCTGGATGAGCCCCACGTCGTCGTAGACGTCCCAGCCGACCACCTTCGCGGGGACACGGTCCCGGTCGTTGAACTCGACGTACAGGTGCGACGCCGCTTTCACTTTGCCGTTCGTGTCGCCGGCGTTCGTGATCACGTGGGCGTTCGTGAGGATATAGCCCTTGGACGAGATGACGAAGCCGGAGCCCTGCGCGCCCACGGTCGACGGATTCGCGGGGTCGCCGAAGAAGGCATAGACGGTGACGACGCCGGGCGAACGCTCGGCGTAGATCCGCGCCGGATCGAAACCGTCACCCGGGATCGGCGCCGCCTTGTTCGAGACGGCCGCAGGTAGGGCGGCCGGAAGCGCCGTCGAGCGTGCGTTGACGACGACGGTCTTCGTGTCCTTGCCGATCCACCCGGCGCCGGCACCGATCCCGAGCGCCGCCGCGCCGCCGAGCAGGGCGACAGCAAGCACGGCAAGAACGATCGCAGCGGGTGAGGGGCCTCGACGCATCGGCGCACTGTAGCGGCGGCCATTCACCGCGCTGCAGATTCCACGTGGAAACGATCCTCGAGCTCGGCGGCGGCGCCCTCGCGTTCCGCAATCGGCAGGACGAGCTCGAAAATCGTCCGCTCCGGCGCAACGTGCAACTCGACGGCGCCGCCCATCACGCCCGCCAGCTCGCGCGCGATCGCGAGGCCGAGGCCGCTGCCGGATGCGCCAGAGCCCTCGACGCGGTAGAAGCGGTCGAACACGTGCGGGACATCCTTCGGCGGGATCCCCGGGCCGTCGTCCTCGACGCTCAGGAGCGCCGTCGCGTCCCTCCGCGCGGTCGAGAGCCGGACGGTCGTGCCGGTCGGGGTATGGACGATCGCGTTTTCGACCAGGATCCGGCCGATCTGAAGGACGCGCTCCTCGTCGGCAGCCACGGACGGCGACGCCCGGTCGATCACCTCGAGCACGTGGCCGGAGCCGATCGCGACCCCACGGAACTCGTCCGCGAGCACGCGAGCGAGGAGGCCGAGGTCGACGGCCTCGGTTTCCACGTGCAAACGGCCGGCGTCGACCCGCGAGAGGTCGAGGAGATCGGTCGCGAGCTTGGTCAGGCGGTCGATCTGCTCCCGCATCGTCTCGAGAAACTCACGCTGCGTCTCCTGGTCGAGCTCCTCGTTCTCCAGCAGTTCGAGGAAGCCGCCCAGCGAGAAGATCGGCGTCCTGAGCTCGTGCGACGCGTTCGCGATGAACTCCCGGCGCGCCCGCTCGAGCCCTGCGAGCCGTTCGCGCATCCGTTCGAAGGCGCGCGCCAGCTCGCCGACCTCGTCCGCTCCCTCGTCGGTGACGGGCTCGCTGAAGTCGCCGCTCGCGATGCGCTCGGCTGCGCGTTCGAGCCGGCGCAGGCGCCGTGCGAACACCGAGGCGGCGCCGTAGCCGACCGCAACCGTCGCCAGCAGCGCGATCACGCCGGCGATCAAGAGCCGCCGACGGACCTGGTGGACGTTTGCAAGCGAGTCGTGGAGGGAGGCGCTCAGGAGCAGCACGTTTCCACCTCCGAGCGGTTGCGCGGCCTCGGCAAAGCGCTTTTCCCCCCGCTCGACCGTCCCCGACGTGGTCCTACCCGTCCGGGCCGCTTTCAGCACGACCGGGTCACCGGTCAGATCGGACGAAGAGACGCCGTTCGAGTCCGCAAGCGTGATCAAGGTGTCCTGGTCGAGCTCGCTGAAGTAGCTGACACGCGCGTCGGCGCTCGCAGCGGCGTTCTGCAGGGCCAGGTCGAGGTTGGCCGTGTCTGCCTCCTGCACCTGGCTCCGGATCGCGGGCAGCGACTTGCGGAGCTGCTCCACCTTGGAATGCACGAGGTTGCGCTCGAGCGAGGGGACGACGATCACGTCGACGAGCCCGAGCGCGGCCGCGACGACGACCGCCAGCGCGAGGCTGAGCCGCGCACCGACGCTTCGGAACGGGTTCATCCGGCGTTTCCGAGGCGCCCCGCGCGGTGCGCGCGCGGAGGGGACAGCGGAGGCGCGAGGCTCATCGGTCGCGGAAGCGGTAGCCGACGCCGCGCACGGTGAAGATGTACTCCGGCTCGCGGGGGTCCTGCTCGAGCTTCTCCCGCAGATGCCTGACGTGGACGTCGATCGTCCTCGGCTCGCGGTAGTCGGCGCCGCCCCAGAGCGCCTCGAGCAGCATCCGGCGGCTGTAGACGCGTCCGGGGTTCGACGCCAGCGTCCGGAGGAGCTCGAACTCGACGTAGGTCAGCTGGACCGGTTGCTCATCGATGGACACCGCACGCTTGGAGACGTCGATCGTCAACCCGTCGACCGCGATCACGTCGGCGGCCTGACCACCGGCGCCGGTCGTCGTCGCGCGCCGCAGCACCGCGCGCACGCGGCTGCGGAACTCCCGGATCGAGAACGGCTTGGTGATGTAGTCGTCCGCGCCGAGCTCTAGACCGAGAACCTTGTCGAGCTCGTCGTCGCGCGCCGTGAGCATGATGATCGGCACCGCGCTTTCGGCCCGGAGCCGTTTGCAGACTTCGAGCCCATCGACCTTCGGCAGCATCAGGTCGAGCACGACGAGGTCGACGCGCTCGGAGGAGAACTGCGCCAGCGCTTCCTCGCCGTCACGCGCCTGGAGCACACGGAAACCCTCGCGCTCGAGCGGGTACGTCAGCAGCTTCTGGACGGAATCCTCGTCGTCGACGAGGAGGATGGTCGAGGAGTCGGGCATGTCGGCACTGTGCCTGCCGAGCCGTCAACGGGAGACGCCCCTACTATAGCCCTGCATGGCCGTTCCGCCCCCTCGCGCGCGGCGCAGGCCACGACCCGGGTCGCTCGACCGGCCGGTCAACGGCAGGCTCTATCGCGGCACCTGGTTGCTCGTCGGGCTGCCCCTCCTTCTCGTCGCCTTCAGCGTCGCGCGGCCGCAACCGCTCCCGCCGCCGGCGCTGGCGCCGTCCGTCGACGGTGCGGCGACGACGCGGCTGGCGCAGGACTTCCTCACGTATCCGAACCGGTTCCCCGGCACCCTCGGAGCTGCGCAGGCATCGCAATGGGTTCGCGACCAACTGCAGGCCTACGGCCTCCGCGTCCGTGCCGAGCGCTTCACGGCCCACGTCCCGCGCCTCGGCACCGTGCACCTCCAGAACCTGCTCGCGGTCGTACCGGGCCACTCGCCCGAGACGATCGTCGTCCTCGCGCACCGCGACAACGACGGGACGGCGCCGGGAGCGAACGACAATGCGTCCGGCACCGCCGTGCTGATCGAGCTCGCCCGCGCGTACTCGCTGCACGTACGGCCGGCGCACACGGTCCTGTTCCTCTCGACCGACGGCGGGGCGCTCGGCGCGCTCGGCGCGTCCGCGTTCTTCAAGACCGCCCCCGAGCGGCGCGACGTCGTCGCCGCAATCAACCTCGACGCGATCGGAGGCCGCGGCCGCCCCAGGCTCCTGATCGGCGGCGACACGCCACGGACGACCTCCGGAGTCCTGCTCGAGACCACGGCCGACCGGATCGCGAAGCAGCTGGGGCGAGGACCCGCCCGCCCGAGCGTCCTGCGTCAGTTGATCGACCTCGGCTTCCCGTTCAGCCTCTACGAGCAGGCGCCGGCGATTTCACGTGGAATCCCCGCCGTTACGATCACGACTGCGGGCGACCGGCCGCCCGGCGCCGCCGACAACACCCTCGACCCGGCGCGGCTGGGGCAGATCGGAAGAGCAGCGCAGGACCTGCTGGGGACGCTCGACCAGGGGCTGGAGTTCCTCGGCGGGACGTCGACGTACGTCTACGTCGGCTCGCGCGTGATCCAGGGCTGGGCGATCGAGCTGGTGCTGATCGCCATGCTGCTGCCCTTCCTGGCGGCCGCGGTCGACCTGTTCGCCCGGTGCCGGCGGCGTCATATCCCGCTCGCGCCTGCGCTTCGCAGCTATCGGAGCCGCCTCGCGTTCTGGGCGTGGCTGGCGCTGATGTTCGAGCTCTTCGACCTGCTCGGCCTGTGGCCGGGCGGAACGTCGCGCCCGCCCTCGTTGACGAGCACCGCGGCGCGCCACTGGCCCGCATTCGGCCTGATCATGCTCGCCGTGCTCGCCGCCGCCGGGTGGTTGATCGTGCGCGACCGGCTCATCCCGCGGCGCCCGCTCGCCGATACAGAGGAGCTGGCGGGATACACCGTCGCACTTCTCTGCCTCTCGACCCTCGGACTGCTCGTCGTGGCCATCAACCCGTTCGCCCTGCTCTTCCTCCTTCCCTCGCTGCACGCGTGGCTGTGGCTGCCGAACCTGCGCGAGGCGCCCCGCTGGGCGCGCGCCGCGGTCGTGGTCGTCGGCTTCGCCGGGCCTGCGTTCATCGTCGGCTCGTTCGCGTTTCGGTACGGCCTTGGCTGGGACGCGCCGTGGTACCTGCTCCAGCTGCGCGCGATCGGGTACGTCCCGTTCGTAACGCTCGCCCTGGCGATCCCCTGGCTGGCCGCCGCGGCGCAGTTGACGGTCCTGACGGCCGGCCGCTACGCGCCGTATCCCGAGCGCGACGAGCGGACGATCGGTCCGGGCCGCCGCGTGCTGCGGAGGATCCTCGTCGGCCACCGCGCGCGGAACGGCGCATCCCCCGATCTCGGCCGCGCGTTGGAGGGATGAGATGAGACGCCGCCGGCCGCTGCGCATTCTCGGAACGGTGCTGATGGCAGCCGGCGCCCTGACGCTCGTCTGGGTCGTCGTCGTCTGGCAGTGGCAGGACCCGTTCACCGCCCTGTACACGCACTGGAAGCAGCACCAGTTGGCGGGGCAGTACGCCAAGCGCGTCGCGGGGTACCAGGGCGACGAACTGTCGGGCGCCTCGCTCGCCGCCGAGCGGCGGGCGATCGCAGCCGAGGCGAGGCGCTACCGCCACGCGTCGCACCGCGGTCAGGCGATCGGCCGGATCCGCATCCCGCGCATGGGGATCGACATGATCCTGGTCAACGGAACGGATCACGAGACGCTCAAGAAGGGGCCGGGCCGAGACCTCAGATCGTTCATGCCCGGCGAGAACCGGCTCGTGTACATCGCGGGGCACCGCACGACATACCTGGCGCCCTTCTCGCACATCGACCAGCTCCGCAAAGGCGACCCGGTCACGGTCGAGGTCCCGTACGCGACGTTCGTGTACCGCGTGAGCGGGAGTCGCATCGTCAAGGCAACCGACCTCTCGGTCCTCCGGTCCCCGCGCCACGAGCGCCTCGAGCTCCAGGCCTGCCACCCGCGCTTCTTCGCGACGCACCGCTACATCGCCTACGCGCAGCTCGCACGCGTCGAGCCCCGCAGCGGGGCGCCGTTCGACGTATCCGTCGAAGCCGCGGGTCAGGCGAGCCGGAGGTAGCTCACCGCTGCGCCGGCGGGGAGCGTGCCCTCGCCGCGCGGGACGAGAACAAGCGCGTCGGCAGTCGCCGCGCGCGCGATCATGTGCGACTCCTGCCCCGTCACCGGCTCGAGGACGACGGCGCCAGCGTCGGCGATCCGTCGAGCGCGGAGCAGCTCGTCGCGGCGCGCATCGCGGCGAACCGCAGACGCCAGCCTGCCGGGCTCGTACGGCGGGCCCGGATCGGCGCTGCCCTGTAACGCGAGCAGCGCAGGGCGCACGAACAGCTCCGCAGCGACGAGCGACGACACCGGGTTGCCGGGCAGGCCGAAGACGAGCGTGTCGCCGCGAACGCCGAACGACACGGGCTTCCCCGGCTTGACGGCGACACCCCAGAAGACCTCGTCGACGCCGAGTTCGCGCTCGACCGCGCGCACCAGGTCGTGCGGGCCGACCGAGACGCCGCCGGACGTCACGACGACGTCGGCCTCGAGCGCTCGCTCCACCGCCTGCCGGTGCGCCGCCTCGTCGTCGACGACGAACGGGACCTCGTCCACGATTGCATTCGCCGCCGCGAGCGCTGCAGCGAGCATCGACCCGTTCGCCTCGTAGACCTGGCCCGGTTCGAGTGGTTCGCCCGGACGCCGGAGCTCCGTGCCGGTTGCGACGATCGCGACCGCCGGCCGGCGCCCGCACGAGACGCTCGCGCACCCTGCAGCGGCAAGCGCACCGACCTGGGCTGGCGCGAGGCGCGTGCCGCGCGCGACGACGACGTCACCTGCACGTAGGTCGCCGCCGCGTGGCCGGACGTTGTCTCCGAAGTCAACAGGGCGCCCAACCTCGATCTCGTTGTCTCTATCGACAACGTCCTCGAGCGGGATCACCGCTTCGGCGCCGGCCGGAACGACGCCGCCCGTCGCGATCCCCATCGCGCTGCCGGGCGCGAGCGGCGTGTCGGCCGGTACTCCGGCTGCGATCCGCGCGACGACGGGTAGAACGCCCGGCGTGTCTCTCGCGCGCAACGCGAAGCCGTCCATCGCCGACGCGTCGAACGGCGGGAGGTCGACGGCGGCGCGCGCATCCGCGGCGAGCACGCGGCCGGCCGATTGCCCGACGGCCACGTCTTCCGCCGGCAGCGGGTGCGCGCGGGCGAGGACCGCGGTGCGCGCGTCGGCGAGCGAGAGCAGGTCTGGCATTCGCCGACGTACGCTATCGCCGTGATCTCGGTCGTCCTCCCCGTTCACATCGAGACACGCAGCGTCGCGTTGCTCTACGACGAGCTCCGCTCGGCGCTCGAGCAGGTCGAGGACGACTGGGAGGCGATCTTCGTCGACGACGGCTCGACCGACGGGACGTTCGCCGCGCTGACCCGTCTCCACGCGGCCGCCACGAACGTCCGCGTCGTCCGCCTGCGGCGGAACTTCGGCAAGGCAGCCGCGCTCGTCGCGGGCTTCGATCAGGCGCGCGGCGAGACGGTCGTGACGATCGACGGCGACCTTCAGGACGATCCCGCGGAAATCCCCCGTCTGCTCGCGAAGCTCGACGAAGGCTTCGACCTCGTCTCCGGCTGGAAGACGCGGCGCCGGGACCCGCTCTCCCGCCGGATCCCTTCCAAGCTCTTCAACTGGGTCACGAGCCGCTTTTCCGGCGTGCGCCTCCACGACATGAACTGCGGCCTCAAGGCGTATCGAGCCGAAGTCGTCCACGGCCTGCGGTTGTACGGCGAGCTGCACCGCTTCATCCCGGTGCTCGCCCATTACCGAGGCTTCCGGATCGCCGAGCTGCCCGTGAACCACCGGCCGCGCGAGCATGGGCGGTCGCGGTACGGGATCGAACGCTACCTCCGCGGCTTCCTCGATCTACTGACCGTGTCGTTCATCGGCCGGTACCGCCACCGCCCGTTGCACCTGTTCGGCGGCCTCGGCCTCCTGCTCGCGGCCGTCGGAATCGCAATCCTCATCTACCTGACCGTCGACAAGGCGCTCGGCCACGCGATCGGCGGGCGGCCGCTGCTCACGCTCGGCGTCCTGCTCGTCGTCGTCGGCATGCAGTTCTTCTCGCTCGGCCTGATCAGCGAGATGATCACGAGCCACCACGAGGAGCGCGCGCAGGAACGCGAGCGCTCGGAGCTCCTCGTCGACGAAATCCTCTCCTGAGTCAGCGGTCGCCGGCCGCGCAAGCGAGGTCGCCGAGGGTCGTCTACTACGGCACGTACGACCGCGCATACCCGCGGAACGCACAGGTGATCGCGTGCCTGCGGCGCGTCGGCGTCGCGGTTACCGAGCACCACGTTTCGGTGTGGGAGGGGCGCCGCGACGGTTGGCGGGCCGGAGCGGGAGCGGGATTGCGCCTCGCCGCGGCCGAGGCACGACTCTTCGCGCGGCCGTCGCCTGGCGACGCCGACGCGCTGATCGTCGGTTACCCCGGGCACTTCGACCTTCCCGCCGCCAAGCGCGCGGCGCGAGGGCGTCCCATCGTGTTGAACCCGCTCGTCTCACTCGCGGACACCCTCGTCGGCGACCGCGGCCGGTTCCGTCCCGGGTCGCCCGCGTCACGCGCGCTGGCGTTCGTCGACCGCCGTGCGTTCGCCGCCGCCGATCTGATCGTCGCCGACACCGACGCGCACGCTCGGTTCTTCGCGACGCTCACCGACACGCCGGTCGAGACGTGCTTCGTCGGCGCCGAGGAGCGCGTCTTCGCGCCGGGACCGCTGGTGGAGTCGGAGCCGTTCACCGTGCTTTTCGTCGGCAAGCTGATCCCGTTGCAGGGCGTCGGCACCATCCTCGCCGCCGCCCGGATCGCCGGCGAAATCCGCTTCCGCATCGTCGGAAGCGGACAGCTCGACCACCTCCTCCGAGACCGGCCGCCGAACGTCGAGCACGTGACATGGATCGAGTACGACCAGCTTCCAGCGGAGCTCCACCGCGCCGGCTGCGCGCTCGGGATCTTCGGAACATCGCCGAAGGCCGCGCGCGTGATCCCGAACAAGGCATTCCAGGCGCTCGCGTGCGCGACGCCGCTCGTCACGGCCGATACCGTCGCGGCACGCGAGCTCCTCGTCGACGCCGAAAGCGCCCTGCTCGTGCCGCCGGGGGAACCTGAAGCGCTCGCGGCCGCGGTCCGCCGGCTCGCGGCGGACCCCGCGCTCCGGCGCTCGTTGTCCGCAGGCGGACGCGCGGGGTACGAACGGCACGCGAGTGAGGCGGTGCTCGGCGCGCGTTGGCGCGCGCTCCTCGAGCGACTGCTCGAGATCTAGGAACGCACGGCGACGACCGTCGCCCGCCATGCGCCGCGGGGGGCGTTGACGTCGACCGTGTCTCCCTCGGCCGCGCCCAGGAGCGCCGACCCGAGTGGCGAGTCGGGCGACACCGCGCCCGCGCCGCCGACGCTCGAGATCTCGACCTCCAGCCGCGAGCCCGAGTCGTCCTCGATCTCGACGACCGAGCCGACGGCGACCCGGCCCGCTTCGGCGTCGCCGACGATCTCGGCCTGCTGCAGGCGGCTGCGCAGGACTCTGATCCGCGCCTCGAGCAGACCCTGCTCGTTCTTCGCGGCGTGGTACTCGAAGTTCTCCGACAGGTCGCCGTGCTCGCGTGCCACCTTGATCGCCTGGACGACCTCCGTGCGGCGCGGCCCCTCGAGCTCGGCAAGCTCCGTGGCGAGCCGGTCGTGCTGGGCCTGCGTCATCCGATCGCGCTTCGGCTCGTTCATTCGCGCATCATTCCCTGAACGTGACGGGCCGTGCACCAGTTCCAACCGCGCGGGCCCTTGTTGCGGTCGCGGCCGCCGCGTGGGCCGCCGGCTTCGCCGCCCTGTCGGTGCTCCGCTACGACGGCTTCGTGACGGGCCGCTTCGATCTCGGCAACATGGTCCAGGCGGTCTGGGCGACGGCCCACGGCGATCCGCTCCGGGTCACCGACCTCAACGGCGATCAGATCTCGCGGCTCGGCGCACACGTGGATCCGATCCTCGCGGTGTTCGCGCCGCTCTGGTGGATCTGGCCCAGCCCGGATGTGCTGCTCGTCGTGCAGGCGCTGGCAATTGCCGCGGGCGCGTTCCCCGTCTACTGGCTCGCACGGCGGCACCTCGACTCGACACGCGCCGGCCTCGGCTTCGCACTCGCGTACCTGCTCTACCCCGCGACCGGCTGGCTGACGCTGAACGAGTTTCATCCGGTCGCTCTCGCGACCCCGCTCCTGCTCTTCGCATTCTGGTTCCTGGACACCGACCGAATGCTGCCCTTCGCGGTCTTCGCCGCAGCCGCGTCGCTCTGCAAGGAGGAGATCCCGTTCGTCGTCGCGGGGTTCGGCATCTGGTACGCGCTGTCGCGCCGGCGGTTCGCGGCCGGCGGTGCGATCGCACTCGTAGGCGTCGTCTGGGCCGCCGTCGCCGTGACGGTCGTGATTCCGCACTTCAACCATGGGCAGAGCTCCGATTTCTATTCGCGGTACAGCGAGGTCGGCGGCTCGCCCGGAGGCCTTGTGAAGGACGCCTTCGCGCATCCCGGCCGCCTGGTGCGGGCGGTGTTTACGTCGCGTGATCTCCACTACGTGCTGCAACTGCTGTGGCCGCTCGCATTCCTGCCGCTGCTCGCACCGCTCGTCCTCGTCGCGGCGTTACCGGAGCTCGCGATCAACCTCCTGTCAGCCGTCCCGTCGCAGACGTCGATCCACTTCCACTACACCGCGGGTCTCATCGCACCGCTGATCATCGCCGCGATCCTCGGCGCGAAGCGCGTGCCCGCGCGCGCCTTTCCCGTCGCAGCAGCCGTCGTCGTCGTCGCGCTTGTCGCGAACTACCGCCTGGGGCCGGTGCCGTTCTGGCGTCACGTCCCCGGCGGGCAGCGATTCGAGGCGACCGCCGCCGAGGTCACGGCGCACGACCGCGTGGCCGACCGTGCCGTTGCGCTGATCCCGGCTCGCGCGATCGTCAGCGCGAGCAACTCGCTGGGCGCGCACCTGAGCGCTCGGCGCCGCGTGCTGAGCTTTCCGTTCGTGCAGGACGCGACGTGGATCGCCGCCGACGAGCCCCAGCCGGGATACGCCGACCGGTTCGCGCCGGTCGCCACCGCCGTGCAGCTCGCGTGGTTACGGCGGAACCCCGAGTGGAAGCTCGTCTTCGAGGACGACGGCGTCCTCGTGTTTCATCGTGTGACGTAACGCGAGCGCGAAGACGACGACGAGCAAGAGGTCGCGCGCGAGGACGAACCACGAGCGACTGCCGAGCTCCACGATCGAGCGGTAGTGGAAGAACCACGCCTGGTCGAGTGCGAGTGCCGCCGCGAAGACGACGAACGTCGCGATTCCGGGCACGAACGGCACGAGCGGCACGAGCCAGACGAGGTACTGCGGCGACAGGAAACGCGTGAACGCAAGGAATCCCGCGACCGCCGCCGCGAAGGCGACTGCGAGCCTGCGCGGATCGTCGCCGCGGCGTGCGTACGCCCACACGACGATCGCGACCGCCGCGAGCTGCAGCAGCGAGCTCAATGCACCCAACGCCGTCGCGACAGGACCGCGGACGTCGTAGCTGACTGCGCCGCGCGTGTGGTGCGCGACCGAGACGCCGTAACCGGTGACGTGGTACGCAGCGACGACGACCTGCGCGCCGAGGCTCTCGATCTGCAACCCGCGCGCGGCCTGCGACCGGAAGCTCTCGAGCAGCCCTTGCGGCGCGAGGACGAGGAAAGGCAATACGCATGCGAGCGCAGCCACGGCGAAGGCCGCAGCACCTGATTTCGCCGCGCGATTACCGCGCCGCCGTGCCGACCACACGAGCGCCGGCGGGAGCAGCACGAGCGGATAGACCTTGGCGGCGAACGCGATCCCGAGCAGCGCGCACGCTCCCACGTCACGCCCGGTGAGGAGCGCCGCCAGCGCCGCCACCGTGAGGAGCGCCGGCCATGCGTCGTACGTGTTGAGTGAGATCGGGCCGAGCGCGACCGGGCTGAGCGCAATCAGCGACGCGGCGGCCCAGAGCCGGGCGCAACTGGCGCCGAGCCGGACGAGGATCGCCGTGACGAGCACGAGCGCCGCCGCGCCGCACAACGCCATCGACGCCTTGAACAGTGCGTTGTAGTGCTCGGCGCCGCCGAGCGTCGCCGGCATGAAGACAGCGAGCGCGCCGGGTGGGTACTCCATGAAGAAGTCCCGGTAGGGAACGTGCCCGTGGAGCAGCGATTCGGCGTAGCGCTGGTAGAGGTGCACGTCGCGAAAACGCGCCGCGCGAAAGAGGCCACCGTCCGGCACGGCGCACGCTGCAACGAAGGTCGGAACGCAGACGACGGACGCGCGAACGGCGTCGCGCGTCGCGGCGCGTCTACGGCGCAGGGTTCGGCGACGGAGGCGGCGTAGTGGGCGGCG
>VAXB01000020.1:0-1890 GCA_005883995.1 Actinomycetota bacterium | reverse complement strand
CGACGACGAGCTGGTCGAGTAGCCGCCGCTCATCGCGTACTGCAGATGGTGAGTCGTCCAGATCGGCGAGTTGTGCGCGACGGGGAACTCCGTCGGATGCGGCGCGTAGTCAGCGGCTTTTTCCATGAACAGCTTCCAGATCGTCGCGGGGAACGTCGGGCCGGAGACCTCGATCCCGTGCACGCCGCGCATCGGGATCTCGCCCTGCGGATAGCCGATCCAGACGGTCGCCTCCAGCGAAGGTATGAAGCCGCAGAACCACGCGTCGGCGAAGCTGTCGGTCGTTCCCGTCTTGCCGGCGGAGAGCCGGCCGAAGTACGCGCCCGTGCCGGTGCCCTGCGTCATGTTCTCCTCGAGGATCCGCGTCACCTCGGCGGCGACCCAGTCCTCGACGACGCGTTTGCGCTGCGGCTTGCCCCAACCGGCTTCGGTGTCGACCTTACCGCCGGGAAGGATCACCTTGCGGATCGCCATCGGCTTCGAGTAGATCCCCCCGGCCGCGAGCGTCGAATAGACGGATGCCATGTCCATCGGAGTGACGACGCGCGAGCCGAGGCCCATCGACGGCACGTAGGCGCCGTCCGAGGTATGCAGGTCGGTGCGGACACCGAGCCGATACGCCATGTTCGCGATGTTGTCGGGTCCGACGTCGAGCGAGAGCCGCGCGTACACCGTGTTGTCCGAGGCGAGCGTCCCGCGCTCGATCGACGTCGGGCCGAGGTACGTGTGGTCGAACGTCTGCGGACACCACGCCGTCGGCGGGGTGACGTTGCACGACCCCGTTCCGGCCGGGTTGTACTCGAACGGAGCCGACAGATAGGTCGTCGTCGCCGGGTTGATCCCCTGGCTGACCGCGGTGGTCAGGACGATCGTCTTGAACGTCGAGCCGGGCTGCCGATGTGCGGCCGAGAGGAAGTTGACCTGGTTCTTCGTGTTACCGGGGGTGACCTCCGTCATCGCCCGGATCGCGCCGTTCGACGGGTTGATCGAGACGACCGCTGCAGCCGGATCGCTCGAGTAGTAGAGCGTCGACTTGATCGCCTCGGTCGCGAATCGCTGCAGGCGCGGGTCGATCGTCGTATAGACCTTCAATCCGCCGGAGCGAACGGTGTTGCTGCCGTACTGCTTCTGCAACTGTGCCTCGACGTAGGAGAAGAAGTACGGCTCGCGGATGCGGGTGTAGACCTTTCCCGGCTTCAGGTGAAGCCGGCGATCGGCCACTGCCCGCGCGTACTGCGTCGAGGTGATGTAGCGGTTCGCGAGCATCGCGCGGAGCACCTCGTCACGGCGCGCGATCGCCTGGTCAGGACGATGAAACGGGTCGTAGTCGGTCGGCGCCTGCGGGAGACCGGCGAGGAGCGCAGAGTCGTCCAGCGTCAGGTTCCGCGCCTGCTTCGAGAAGTAGGTCTGTGCCGCGGCCTCGACGCCGTACGCGTGGTTCCCGTAGAAGACCTGGTTCACGTAGGCGTTGAGAATCCAGGTCTTCGACTTCTCGCGCGCGAGCTTGATCGCGAGGCATGCCTCTGTCGCCTTGCGCCCGAACGTCTGCGACGGCTTCTTGATGTAAAGGTTGCGCGCGAGTTGCTGCGTGATCGTCGACCCGCCCTGGACGACGTGGCCGGCGCTGATGTCGGCGACGAGCGCGCGGGCGATCCCGGGGTAGTCGAGCGCGCCGTGTTGCCAGAATCGCCGAAGATGAACGAGTTCTGGCCCACCTCGACGGGTCGCAGCGTGTTGAGGCTGCAGCTCGACATCCACACGGCCGCGCCGGTGAACCCGCTGGCGGTGAGGATGACGATGACCGAGATCACCGCGCCGACGACAAAGCGCGCGAAGCGCTTCCGGCGGGCCTTCGTGCGTTCCCGGCGGCGCTTACGGAGACGGTGCTCG
>VAXB01000083.1 GCA_005883995.1 Actinomycetota bacterium | reverse complement strand
GGTACTCGACCACCACCAGGACATCCAGGAGACGGCCGACGAGATCTCGATGGGCTCGAACGCCGACGTCAAGAAGCTCGCGTCCGATGATATGCTGGTCCTCAAGACGCATCTGAAGCTGTCGCAGACGGCGCTGAAGTCCGCCAAGCACTGAGCTCCCGCGAACGTGCCGCGCCGCGCCGACCGCGCGGCGCGGCACGCGGCGCGTGAGAATGCGCGTCATGGCGTTCGACGAGCTCGCTGCGGCTGTCGATGCCGCCGCAGCCGAGACGGGGTTCTCCGGCGTCGTCCGCGTCGACGGTGGGGATCGTGTCGAGCTTGCCGTCGCCTACGGGCTCGCCGACCGGCGCCATTCGATCCCGAACCGGCTCGACACGGAGTTCGGGATCGCGAGCGGGACGAAGGGGCTGACCGCGCTCACGGTTGCGAGCCTCGTCGGAGATGGCGTGCTCGAGCTGCCGACGACGGCGCGATCCCTGCTCGGGAACGATCTCCCACTGATCCGGGACGACGTCACGGTGGAGCACCTGCTCGCGCACCGCTCCGGGATCGGCGACTACTACGACGAGGATGTCCATTCCGAATTCACCGACTACGTCCTGCCCGTACCCGTGCACGCGCTCGCATCGACGGAGGACTACCTCCAGGTGCTCGACGGCCATGCCACGAAGTTCGAGCCGGACGAGCGCTTCGCGTACTGCAACAGCGGCTACGTCGTACTCGCGTTGATCGCCGAGCGCGCGGCGGGCAAGTCGTTCGACGAGCTCGTGCGCGAGCGCGTCTGCGCGCCGGCTGGAATGTCGGCCACGGCGTTTCTCCGCTCGGACGAGCTGCCCCCGCGCGCGGCCGCCGGGTACCTGACGAACGACGGGCTGCGGACGAACGTCCTCCACCTTCCGGTCCGCGGCAGCGGCGACGGGGGGATCTACTCGACCGCCGGCGACGTCGCGTCGCTGTGGCGCGCCGTCTTCGCCGGCCGGATCGTCTCGAACGGGCTCGTCGGCGAGTTGACGCGGCCGCGGAGCGACGTGGGATCGGGGAGCTACGGCCTCGGTTTCTGGCTCGACGGCGCGAGCGGCAGCGTCGCGCTCGAGGGCGCCGACGCGGGCGTCTCGTTTCGAAGCGTCCATGATCGGGGGCGAGGGCTGACGCATACCGTGATCTCGAACACATCGGTGGGCGCATGGCCGATCGCGCGTCTGCTCGTGGAGCGTTTCGGCGTCGCGAGGTGATCGAGGATGGGCTATAAAGGGTGCGACACCGAGTCGTTCCGGCCGGCGGGGTCCGGCCATTTCTGGGGAGGGAGTCTGCATGCTTGCTCGATTCGTCCCATGGCGGGCGAGGTCGCTCGTCGTCATCGCGCTCGCGCTTGCCGCGACTGCGTTTTTCGCTACGGCGGCGTTCGGCGACGGCGATCCGCAGCCGGTTGATTTCGCACACAACGTCACCAACGCACCGGCACCGGTCGCCGGCGCCGTGTTCGGCAACGGCCCTGCAGTGAAGACCGGTTCGCCGATCTGCACGACGCCGACGCAGGCCACGGCGAATGTGAACACCGACTGCGAGACGTCGTCCGCCGGGCCCGGCCCGCACAACGAGACGTCGATCGCGATCAACCCGACCGATCAGAGGAACCTGATCGGCGGCGCCAACGACTACCAGCTCGGCCTGAACCCGGCCGGTCACACCACGGAATCCGTCCTGTCGCGGGCGCATGTGACGTTCGACGGCGGGCACACGTGGACGATGTATCCGGTTTTCTCGAATTCCGCCTATCAGGCGACCGGCGACCCGTCGGTTGCGTTCGACGACGCCGGACACGCGTACTACGCAACGCTCGGGCTCCGCTTCGTCAGCACGAAAGCGCAGAATCCAGACGTCCTCGTCTCGACCTCGGCCGACGGGGGCAAGACGTGGGCCGTCAACCGGATCGCGCAGGGCAGCGGAAATGAGGGCAGCGTCGGCGACCTGCTCGACAAGGAATACGTCACCGCCTGGGGCAACGGCAACGCCGTCGTCACGTTCGGCGACTTCCGGCTCGCGCAGAAGGGCGCGTTCACGACCGCCGTGATCTACTCGTCGATCACGCACGATGCGGGGCAGACGTGGTCGACGCCGCAGCCGATCTCGGCTCCGGACAACCAGGCGTTCGTCTCGGTGCCGGTGCACACGGCGGACGGCCGGCTGTTCGCCGCGTACATGAATACGGCGGACCCTGTCGAGGGCCGCGACACCTACCGCGTCGTCGAGCTCAGTCCTGCGACCGGAGCGCAGATCGCAGGGCCGTTCAGCGTCGGGCTCGTCGTCGACGGCATCAACGACTACCCGTTCGCGCTCGGTAGCCCGACGTACCACGACAGCATCTTCCGCAGCTGGGCGGCAGGGAACATCACGTCCGACCCGACGACGCCGGGGCACCTGGCGGTTGTCTGGTCGGACATGCGCGACGGTCCCGTGGTCCGCGCCGACGCCGATCGCCCTGGCGAACGACCAGTGGATGCCGTGGGGTGCGTACGACACGCATGGGTTGCTGCGCGTCGGAACGTTCGACCGCTCGCTCGACGCGTCGAACCACGTGTACAACTACTCGCTCGCGACCGAGACGGCGCACGCGTCGCTCGCGTTCGCAACGGCACCGGTGACGACGGTGACATCGGATCCGACGAAGACCGACCGCTGGTTCGCGAGGACGTTGAATCCAGCGTTCCCGTTTGCGACGTCGTTCATCGGCGACTACAGCAACATCGCCGTCTTCCCGAACGGCTCGGGCGTCGCGTCCTACTGGACCGATCTCCGAAACGACGCGTCGTTCGGAGGCCGCACCGGCCACGGCGAGGACGCGTACTTCGCGAAGACGCCGTAACGAGGCCACAACTGGACGACCAGGAGGGCCGGAGCGATCCGGCCCTCTTTTTATCGTCTTGACGCCGGCGCGGCGCCGTCGGACAATCACCGGGTGACCTGCGGCAGGCTCGGTCTCGTGATCGCGGCGACCTTCGCGCTCGCCCCTCTGGGCTCCGCGTCCGCGGCCCCGTACGCAGTCGGTCCGGTAACGGACGTCAGCGCGTCGTGCTCGGGTCAGAACGCCGAGGTCGAGCAGGCGGTCGATCCGAAGCTCGGCTACGTCTACGACGAATGGATGGGCTGCAACGGGATCGGCTTCGCGCGCTCGGTCGACGGCGGAACGACGTTCTCGACGCCGCTCTCTGTTCCGGGCTCGGTCGGCTCGAACGTCAACACCTGGGACCCCGCCGTCACGGTCGCGCCCGACGGGACAGTGTACGCCGCGTTCATGATTGCCAAGGGGAGCCAGTGGTATCCCGTCGTCGCCGCGTCGTTCGACCACGGCCTGACGTTCCCGCAGGTGACGTCGGTCGTTCCTCCCGACGCGAAGAACTGGGGCGATCGCGTCTTCCTCGCCGTCGGTCCCGACGGGACGCTTTACCTCACGTGGGACTACGGGCCTGAACGCACGTCCGTCACCTCTATCTGCGCCACGAACGGGAGCTGTGCGTTCGCGACGGGAGACCTGAACGTCGTGATCCAGAAGTCGACCGACCGCGGCAAGACCTTCTGGCCGATGGTTCCGGTGAGCCCCGGCTTCCCTGCCAGCGGAGGCGACAGCGCACCGCTCGTGGTCGAGTCGAACGGCCGCATCGACCTGCTGTACCAGGGCTACCACATCACGGACAGGACGACCTATGCGATGGAGCCGGCCTACGAGTACTTCACGTCGTCGGCCGATCACGGCTCGACGTGGTCGGCGCCGGTGCGGGTCGGCCCGGACAGCGGGACGATGTCGCTCGCCGAGTGGTGGATCGACGGGGACATCGGCATGGACTCCGACGGCAACCTCTACGCCGTCTGGGATACGCAGGGCTCGAACAACGACATCGGCTGGTTGTCCTATTCGACCGACCACGGGGCGCGCTGGTCGACGCCGAGGCAGGTGCCGCCTGACCAGATCCAGGCGCCCCACGTGATGCAGGTCGCCGGGGGTGGCTCCGGGATCGCCTACGTCAGCTTCTTCTCGGGCGCAGACCCACGTGGCTACGCGGATTACCTGCGCACCTTCTCGATCACGCGTGGCTGGCTCACGGATCCGGTGCAGGTCTCGCCCGAGTTCGGCGACACGTCGGTGTGGCCCGGCGACACGTTCGGCATCTCGACCCTCTCGCCGGGGCATGTCGTCGTCAGCTGGGGGAGCGCAACGCCTTCGACCGGGAAGAAGTCGGAGATCTTCGCGGCGCCGATCACCGCGCCGACGCGGTAGCCGAGCACCTCACCGCGCGTAGGGATTACGCGGCGCGGTCGACCAGTCTGCGTCCCTGTGGTCGCTTGTGCAACGCCCGCAGTCGTTCGGGAATCCCGAGTTTGGTCTGCGCTCGTCGTGTATGTAAGAGTCCCTCCGAGCCTAGGAGGCGCCGACCATGGCATCAGACATCTTCGCGAAACTCGGCGACATCAAGGGCGAGTCGCTCGACAGCAAGCACAAGGACGAGATCGAGGTCCTGAGCTGGTCCTGGGGCGTGACGAATGCCGTCGCGCTCGCCGGAAGCGGAGCCGGCCAGGGCAAGGCGAGCTTCCACGATCTGTCCTTCACGCACAAGATCGACAAGGCCTCACCGTCGTTGATGCGCGCATGCGCCACCGGCGTGCATCTGAAGGAAGCGACGATCACGCACCGCAAGGCGGGGAAGGGCCAGGAGGAGTTTCTCGTCATCAAGATGAACGACGTGATCATCACGGCGATGCAGGACGCCGACAGCAGCGATGCCAGCACGGAGATGGTGAATCTCGCCTTCGCGAAGGTCGACGTCCAGTACCGGCCGCAAAAGCCGGACGGATCGCTCGATGCGGGCATTCACTTCAAGTACGACCTGAAGGCGATGAAGGAGGCGTAGGCCGAACGCCGGCGCTCGGCGCGCCGTTTCCCGCGAAAGGTCGGCGATGGAGCAGACGCTCGACAGCGACCGCGCCCTTACGCTGGACGAAGCCGTAGCAGTCGCGCTCGCGCTGCAGCAGGCCGAGCAGTGGGCAGCTGCGGCCGATATCTACCGCCGCATCCTCGAAGTAGCCCCGAACCACGCCGACGCTTTGCACTTCTCGGGCGTGCTCGCGCATCAGCAGGCGCGGAGCGAGGACGCAGTGATGCTGATCGAGAGAAGTCTCGAGCTCGAGCCCGCGCGAGCCGACTGGCACAGCAATCTCGGGATCGTCCTGCAGGATCGGCTGCGGCTGGATGAAGCGATCGCTTCGTACCGCCGCGCGATCGCACTCGACCCGACGCACGCGAACGCGCACAGCAACCTCGGCGTGGTTCTTCGGGCAACGGGCGAGCTCGTAGAGGCAGAAGCCGCGTATCGCGCGGCGATTCACGCCGACCCCGACCACGTGGACGCGTACCACAACCTCGGCGTGCTGCTGAACGCGCAGAAGCGCCAGCGCGAGGCTGCACTCTGCTTCTCGAAGGTGATCACGCTACGGCCGAAGGATCGGGAAGCGCGAAAGCTCCTCGCGCTCGCGCACTGCACGCTCGGCGAGGTCGACAAGGCTGTAGAGATCTTCGAGGAGTGGCTGAAGGACGAGCCTGACGACCCCGTCGCCCGGCACATGCTCGCCGCCTGCGCAGGACGCGATGTCCCGCGGCGGGCATCGGACGCATTCGTTGAGACGACGTTCGACAGCTTCGCCGCGAGCTTCGACTCGAAGCTCGCCAAGCTCTCGTATCGCGCGCCTGCGCTCGTGGTCGAGCTGCTGAAACGATCCGACATCGCGCCCTCGACGAGCCTCGACGTCCTGGACGTCGGCTGCGGGACCGGGCTGTGCGGGCCTCTCCTCGCGCCGTACGCGCGCCGCCTGGTCGGAGTCGACCTCTCCCGACGCATGCTTGCCCAGGCGCGCGAACGGACGGTCTACGACGAGCTGGTCCAGAGCGAGTTGACCGCCTACCTGACCGGCTGCACCGCGACGTTCGACGTGATCGTGTCAGCCGACACCCTCGTCTACTTCGGAGCGCTCGACGAAGTCGTCACCGCCTCCGAGCGCGCGCTGCGTCCGGGCGGGCGGTTGATCTTCACGGTCGAGGAGTGGGTCGACGGCGGAGACGAAGCGGGGTGGTCGCTCGGGCTGAGCGGTCGCTACCGCCATAGCCGCACCTACGTCCACGACGTCTTGACGCGCGCGCGTCTCCGTCCCGAAACCGTGCCGGCGGAGCTCCGGCTCGAGGCGGGCGAACCCGTTGCCGGCCTGGTGGTGCAAGGAACGAAGCCAGCGCGGTGACGCCGTCTGTCGGAGTCCGAGGCCGACGCGCGACCCTCTAAGCCGCGCGGCGCAGGCCCAGTCGGCGTACGGCAGGTCGCTCACCCGCGGGCTGCTCCCTGTCGCGGGCCGGTGCCCAGGCCGGCCGTGTCAGTGTGAGCCCGGCGAGCATCAGCCCGGGCTACGCAGCGCTTTCGACACGTGTCGATCCGGGAGCCCATGCGCGCACCGATCGACCCGGCACGAACTCGTGCAGTCGCGCGCGAAATGCCGGTAGCCCCGACTGCTCGGCGACGAGGACGCGGCGATGCAGCTGGATCACGGCTGCACCACCGGGGCGCAGTCGTTGTTCCGCGGAGCGGAGTAGGCGCCGGTAGAGCCCGAGTCCATCGCCCGGCGCGAAGACGGCGTCGCTCGGGTCGTCTGCGAGATCGGGGTAGCGCGCTCGATCGGCATCCGGAAGGTACGGCAGGTTGGCGACGATCACGTCGAACGAGCCGGTGAACGGCTCCAGTAGGTCACCCTTGGGCACGTGCACACGCGCTGCGACGCAATGACGGTCGGCGTTCGCCCGGGCCAGGGCGACGGCAGCGGGGCTCGTGTCGCTCGCCCAGATCTCGGCGCCGGGGGCAAGCCGCGCGAGGCTGACCGCCACGACGCCGGAGCCCGTGCCGACGTCGGCGACGCGCATTCGTCGAGTGCCGATGCGCTCGGCAGCAGCGACGACGAGACGCTCGGTTGCCGGGCGCGGCGTCATCACGCGGCCGCGCGCAGTAAGGAGCGCGCAGTCGCCCAGAGTCCATGTCGCCATGCTTCGTTTGTGTCGCGGGGCGGCGGCGTCTTACGTGACGGCTACAGCGCCTGCTCGCCGCCGACGAGAGCGCGCAGGCTCTCGTGCTCTTCGCGACAGGCGGGACAACCGTCGAGGTGCGGTCGAAGGCCGGGGATCACCGCGTCGGGGTCCTGGCCGGCCAGCTCCAGCTCGACGTACTGGTCGAGCCGCTCGAAGCACTCGTCGCAGCCGATCTCGGGCGCTGCGGGACCGAGCAGACGCCCGAGTGCCTGCTTCAGATCGGGTCGATCGCTCATCTCTCCTCCTCGCCGAGCCACGTCTCGAGCGCAAGCCCGGAGTGCTCGAGATGGGCGCGGAGCTTACGCCGCGCGTCGTGCAGCGTCTTGTAGAGGGCGCCGCGGCTCGTGTTCAGGCGCTCGGCGAGCACGTCGATCGGCACCCCGTTCAGGGCCAGACCGACGAGCACGCGCCGCTGATGCGCCGTCAGGACTTCCTCGATCGCCGCTTGCAGGACGGCGAGCAGTTCGCTCTGCTCGGCCTGCTCGTCCGGCTCGAGCGTCGCGCTTGCGAACAAGCTCCAGCTCTCGGGCTCGAGCGGCACCTCGCGTCCCTGCCAGGCTCGACGGCGCAGCTTGACCGCCGCCTCGAGCAGCGCGAACTTGTACACCCAGGTTGTGAAGCGGCTCGCGCCGCGAAAATCGTCCAGGCGCGCGAGCACGCTCATCAGCGCGTCGTCTGCCGCCTCGAGCGCGATCTCGTCGAGCTCGTTCCCACGCAGGTGCGGAAGCGTCGGCCGCCGCCGCGCCACCTCGAAGCGCGCCGCGCGCAGCAAAAGCGCGTGGAGGCGCGCAATCGCTGCCTCGCGCTCCCCGCCCGTTGCCCGTAACGAGCGCAGCCAGTCCCGTGACTCATCGTCGAGCGGCCGTGCCGTCGCCGGCCCAGCGTGAGTGATCGGTGCCGCCGCGGATTCCATCTTCCTCCGCTGAACGGTAGCCGTCGCGCACGTGCTCAAACGGGTCGCCCATCGTTGAGCGGGGCGAGAATGCGTACGGCCAGCTCCGGCTCACAACCGCGCTCGACGAGCTCGATCAGAGCGTGCAGGTCGAAGGCGGCGTCGCGCGCGACTTCCGCCGCCAGCGCCGGCCTGAACCCCGCCTCGACTAGCTGCAGCCGACGCCACGACACGATCTCCGGTGCCGTCTTCTCAGCTCGCTGCTCCACCCGCATGTCTTGTTAGTGGCGCGAGGGCCCGCCGTTCTTACCCGCCGGTAAGAAAGTCCCTCGCCGCGGCACCAAGACCTCGACGAAAGCGATCAGAGGAGAAGGCAATGACGAGGTTCGAACTGGTGATCGTCGGCGGGGGTCTCGCCGCCGCGCGAGCGATCACGGAGTACAGGGCCGCCGGCGGTGACGGGCGGATCGCGCTGCTGACGCGCGAGCAGTCGCCTCCGTACCATCGGCCGCCGCTGTCGAAGCGGTATCTGCGCGGCGAGGTCGGTCGGGTCGAGACGCTCGTCGAGCAGCCGAGGTTCTACGAAGCACACGACGTGGAGCTCCTGCTCGGAGCCGACGTCAGCCGCGTCGCACCGCGCGACCAGACGGTCGCAACGAGCGACGGGCGCCAATACCGCTACCGGAAGCTGCTGCTCGCCACCGGCGCGGTGCCGCGAACGCTCGCTGTCGACGGCGCCGGCCTCGACGGCGTGTTCAGCCTCCGCTCGCTCGACGACGCCACCGCGATCCGTGACCGGGCTGCCCAGGCGCGCGATGCAGTCGTCGTCGGCAGCGGCTTCATCGGAATGGAAGCCGCGGCTTCGCTGACCCAGCTGGGGCTGGGCGTCACACTCGTCAGCCGGGATGTGGAGCTGTTCGCCCAGCTGCGCTCGCCCGAGGTCTCGGAGCACCTCGTCAACGTCTACCGGCAACGCGGCGTTGAGATCATCCGCGGCGACGAGATCAGAGCCTTCCGTGGCCGCTCCCAGCTCGACACGGTCGAGCTGCACTCCGGGCAGCCGCTCGGCGCCGGCCTCGCAGTCGTCGGCGTCGGAGTCGCGCCGGCAGCATCGTTTCTCGACGGCAGCGGCATCGCGACCGGCGACGGGATCATCGTCGACCAGCGGTTTCAGACGAACGTGCCCGGCGTCTACGCCGTCGGCGACGTCGCTCGCTTCTTCGATCCGCTTTATCGTCGCGACCGCCGAATCGAGCACTGGTCCAACGCGAGCTATCAGGGCGCAGAAGTGGGGAAGATCCTCGCCGGCGCAGCCGGTGGCTACGACACCGTTTCGACGTTCTTCACCGAATCGTTCGGTTTGACGCTGAAGGTCTTCGGTGACGCGTCGCAGCACGACGACCGGATCAGCCGCGGTTCGTTCAGCGAGGGCAAGGCGACGGTCTTCTACTTCGAGCAGGGGCGGCTCGTGGCTGCTCTGCATGCGGGTCAAGACGAGGAGACGGAGCAAACGCTGAGGCGGCTGATTGGCAGCGCCGCCCGGCCGTCCGACATCGGTCTGCTCGCAGACGAGACGGTCCAGCTCGATGCCGCGTTCGCGGGCGGGGAGGCGAGCGCTCGCCGCGCTTACGTCGCGGCCTGAGAACGCCGCAGATACCGACACAACCGTTCCGCTTCTGAACGACGTCGCGCGGCGGCTCCGGCCAACGGGCCGCCGCGCGCACGCGACGCGACGACGCCAGGGAAGCTGCAGAATGGCCGGGCGATGGACACGAAGGCCTTTGTGCGCGCGTTGCCGGCGTTGTGGTCGGACTTCCCGGAGTCGGAGCTTCCCCTCGACGCGAGGTTCGGCGAGATCCTCGACGAGGTTCCGGGTCTGACGAAGCCGAACAACCTTGCCCTGCTCCATCTCGCGGCGGCCCATTTGCCGCCGGGGGAGTCCTACGTCGAGGTCGGCTCTTTTCGGGGCACGAGCCTGATCTCGGCAATGCTTGACAACGGCGAGAAGGAGTTCGTCGCGATCGACGACTTCTCGATGAGCGACGCGTCGCGAGCGCAGCTCGACGCGAACCTCGCACGCTTCGGTGTCACCGGCGCGACGATCTTCGAGGGCGACGCATTCGAGATCCTCCGGTCCGACGCTCTCAAGGACCGTTCGGTCGGCGCGTACTACTACGACGCGGCGCACACATACGAGCAGCAACTCGACGGCCTTCGTCTCGCAGAGCCGCATCTCGCGGAGGAGGCGCTGCTGATCGTCGACGACACCGACTGGGACTTCGTCGCGCGCGCCGTCGCCGACTACCTCGAGCTGCAGCCGAAAGCCGAGTCGCTCGTCGAGATCGGCGGCAAGGACACCGGAGCTCCGGCGTGGTGGGAGGGCGTGCATGTCCTCAGTTGGTTCGCCGACCGTTGAGGGCTAGAGCACGGGCTCAAGGCGCCGTGGCGACATTCGTTCGCTCCCGCGCCAGCGCGTCGCCGCGACCGACGACCCGCGCCACCAGGGCGTCGACGTCGTGCTCGCGCGTCCGCCAGCTGACGATCGCCGCGCGGAGGCTGAACCCGTTCTTCAACGCTGCTCCCGTCAAGAAAACATCTCCTTCGCGTGCGAGCTCGAACTGGATCTTCCAGGAAGTCGCGTTCGCTTCGACGGAGCCGAGGAAACGGTGGCGGTCCTGTGAAACAAGGTTCCGGTCGCTGTCTCGGACGGGCACGCGTCGATCGAAACTCGATTCGGCCGCGCCGAGCTGACAGCGACCGAAGCCGGCGTCTCGATTGCGCTCGCTTCGCCGGACGAGGCGGCGCTCGAGTCACTACGCGAGGTGGTGGCCTCGCACCTGACAAGGTTTGCACGCACACCGGTGGCGATCCGCTGGTTCGAACAGAAGGAGGACGGCAGTGCTTGACGAGCGAACGCGCGAAGAGGCCGAAGCGTCGGCGCGAGAGGAAGTTCCCTTCCGCGTCGTCCGCTCGGACGGGACCGAGATCAAGTTGGCGTATTCATCGCCGCGACCGGCGGATGGGCACGACGAGCTGGCGCTCCTCGAAACGCTCCCGTGGTTCGAGTCCGGCAAGCCGCTGCGGAACTGGATGCTGCACGAGACCGATTTCTACGACGAGGTCGAGCAGATCTGGGGGCGGCGTTGGGGCGCGGAGGGAATCGGGCGGTTGCGCGAGGTGCTCGTGTCACGCCCGACCGAGAACGAGACCCGCGACGAGTACGCGCGCGAATGGCAGTACTACTACTCGTCGGCCTCAGGCAACGCCGACCTCGGCAAGCTGCAACACCAGTTCGACCAGTACTACGAGCTCTTGCGCGACCACGGCGTGCGCGTCAACTACATCGAGCCGCCGGTTCCCGCGATCGGCGCGTACGGCTACCTGAAGAACCTCGTCACGCTCGCGGGCGGAGGCCTCGTCGTCCGCGGCGGGGCGATCATGCACCGAATGGGTCTCGGTTCGTGGCAACGCGGCCGCGAAGTGATCTGGTCGAAGGTGCTGACGGCATTGCAGGTGCCGATCTACCTCACGATTCACGGCCGCGGGATCGGTGAGCCGGGCGCGGGTCGCTGGCTGGACTCCAACACCTTCGTCTTCAACGAGTCCGTCGTAGCGAACGAGGAAGGCCTGCGCCAGATCGAATGGGTCCTCGGCAACCTCGGGATCGAGTTCATCGTCGCGCACAGCCCCGGCTGGAACGACTCGATCGGCAACGGAAACATCGGGACGTCCCACATGGACATGGTTCTGCTGACAGTCGACGAGCGAAAGGTGCTTCTGGCGCCCCACCTCGTGAACTACGGGTTCATCCGAGAACTGAAGCGGCGCGACTTCACGATCATCGAGGTACCGGTCGAGGAATACTGGGACCTGGCGATCAACGGCGTGACGCTCGCGCCCGGCAAGGTCGTGATCAACCAGGGGTCACCGACAGTCGTGCGTGCGCTCGAAGGAGCGGACGTCGAGGTGGTTCAGGTCGATTTCTCGGAGAGCCACAAGTTCGCGATTGCCGGCTTACACTGCGCCACGCTCGAGCTCGTCCGCGACCAACCGAGCTGAACGTCTGGGCGGCGCTTGCCGTCGATCGTCCGTTGCGGGCTCCTCGTGGAGGATGCCAGTGTTGCTCGACCTCCAGC
>VAXB01000001.1 GCA_005883995.1 Actinomycetota bacterium | reverse complement strand
CACACGATCTCGGTGGCGAAGTTCGCGGAGCAGCAGTTCCTCGCGCGCGGCGACCACGAGGGCAAGTGCACGGATGCCGATCTGCATCCCACGACCACGACGACGACTACGTCAAAGCACAAGTCGAAGTCGCACAGCGCCTCGAAGCCGGACACCCACACCCCGACCGGCTCTACGACCACCACCGCGACAACGACGAGTCACGGCAACAGCGGCGATCACGGCAACGGCAACGGCAACGGCAACGGTGGTGGCAGAGGTAAGTAGTCCGTCCACCGAGTCCTGCATCAACCGACGAGCCCCGCACCGCGGGGCTCGTCTCATTCCGGAAATACGAAGAAAACTGCGACGATTGGCCAGGTGATACGGGAGCTCCTCCAGCAGCGCGCCGGCGAGGACTACGACCTCTACGGGCGGACGATCAATCCGCAGTTCATGAAGGTCCTGCGGACGATCGGGTTCGACCGCATCTGGGCGCGGGCCGAAGGGCAGTACCTCTACGACAGCGACGGGAACCGGTATCTCGATTTTCTCGGCGGCTTCGGGATGTTCAACGTCGGCCGCAATAATCCGCGCGTTCGCGCTGCGCTGGTCGAAGCGCTCGAGCTCGAGACCCCCGGGTCCGTGCAGCTCGGCGTCTCGCTGCTGCCGGGGCTGCTCGGGGAGGAGCTGCTCCGAAGGACGCCGCCACGGCTGGCGCACGTTCTCTTCACGAACTCGGGCACGGAGGCGAACGAGGCCGCATTGAAGCTCGGGCGCGCGGCGACCGGGCGGTCACGCGTCCTCTCGGAGAGCGGCGCCTTCCACGGCCTGACGCTCGGCTCCTTGTCCGCGAGCGGCGACCCGCATTTCACGGCGCGGTTCGGGCCGTTGCTCCCCGGGTTCGAGCATGTTCCGCGCGGCGACCTGGACGCGCTCGAGGCGCAGCTGCGGCGCGAGGACGTGGCGATGTTCCTCGTCGAGCCGGTGCAGGGTCATGGCGTGCACCTCCCGCCGGACGGGTACTTCGCGGCGGCGCAGGACCTCTGCCGCCGGTACGGCACGCTGTTCGCGGTCGACGAGGTACAAACCGGGCTCGGGCGCACCGGCAAGCTATTCGCGTTCGAGCACTGGGGGCTCGATCCGGATGTCGTCACGGTCGCGAAGTCGCTGTCGGGCGGCTACGTGCCGGTCGGTGCGCTGCTGATGTCCACCCGTGTCTACGACGGCGTGTTCGACTCCCTCGAGCATTCGGTCAGCCACGGCTCCACGTTCGCGCCGAACGACCTCGCGATGGCGGCGGGCCTCGCGACGCTGCGCGAGCTCGACGAGACGCAGCTCGTGCAGCACACCGTGGACGTCGGGGAGTATCTGTTGGATCAGACGCGGCCGTTCGTGGAGCGTCACGAAGTGGTGCGCGACGTGCGCGGCCTCGGCCTGCTGTGGGCGATGGAGTTCGCGCAGCCGGAAGGAGGAAGCCTCGCGTGGCGCGTGATGGAACGCGTGCAAGAAGGCCTGTTCGCGCAACTCGTCGTGGTGCCGCTGTTCACGAAGCACCGGATCCTGACCCAGGTAGCGGGCTACTCCACGGCGGTGCTGAAAGCGATCCCGCCGCTGGTGGTGACGCGATCCGACGTAGACGAGTTCGTAACGGCGCTGGACGACGTGATCCGAAAAGCAACGCGCCCGGCCAGGGTGGCGGGGCTGGCGTTGCGCGCGGCGCGGGCGCGCTAAAGAGGCAAGGCGCGCGCGCGTTACGAGGCGAAGCGCGTAAGAGGGTCAGACCCTCTCCGGGCGTTCCGACCCTCCTTCTCGTGTCGACCCTGCTCGCTGCGCGACAGCACGTGCGTCGGAGGGTCTGACCCTCATTTTCGTCTCGCCTCTTCTTGCGAACTCGGCAGTACGTCGTCCTGGCGCGCGCGCGTTGCGGGCAGTACGTCCGTTATCCACCGAGCGCCCGCCGCGTCTCGCCCGTCAGCGCTTGCTCGACGAAGCTGGCCCAGTCGCCGCCGACGAGGTCGGCGGCGTGCCGCGACAGGAACGGCGGATGTGGCGCCAGTCCGGCGAGCGCTCGGAAGCTGCTCCACTGCCAATCCGCCGGGTGCGCGCAGATGGCCGCGCGAACGGGATTCAACTCCACGTACCGGCAGGCTTCGACGAGGTGTTGCTCGTCCCTGATGATCGTGGTGGCGTAACGAGCGCCGACCACGGGTCCGGACCGTCGATGTCGTGTATTGAACGCGCGTCCGTAGATGCCGTGCAGCCACGCAATGCTTCGCGCGAGCGGGACCTCTCCGCGGCGGATGATGAGGTGATAGTGCGTCGACAGCAAGCAGTACGAGAAACAGGTCCACGCGTCGCGCGTCGTCACGCGTCCTAGAAACGAGAGGAAGAACGCGCGGTCGTCGTCGCCCGCGAACAGCGGAGTGCCGTCGATGCCGGGCTGCGTAACGTGGTAGTAGCCGCCCGGTTCGTCGAAGGAAATACGCGCGGTCATCGTCATCGAGGAAGAGATCGTCGCCACCGTTGCCGCTCTGCGTGACGTGGTACCAGCCGTGCGGCTCGTCGGATCGAGGCTTGCGTGGCACGCACCGACGGTACGGAGTGCACGCGCACGCGCGTGTGTCGAAAGACGGTCAGGCCGTCGGCAGTTCTACAGCTCCGTAATGTCAGCGTGCCGTTCGTGGATGCACTGCCTGGCCCAGATCTCCGCCAGGCCTACGAGCTTCTGGCAAAGCTCTTTCCGCTCTGCGCGGTCGTCCGGCACCGTCTCTGGCGTGAGCGTCACCCGCACCTGGTGCAGGACGACTTCCATCCCGTCGCTCATTTCGTGCCGCTGCTCCGCCACGATCGACACTTCCCCGGCTTCCGGTACGAGCAGCTTCCCTAGTTCCTCGAGCTCCGCGGTGGTCGCATCCCGCCCGGCGAAGACGCCGAAGTTGATGCGGATCTCCAGCCCTGACGGCTCCTGCTCCGCGGCGAACGCGATCGCATTTTCGACCTGCACGAGAGAGGCTATTGCCGCTCTCGCCGCGAACCTAACCCTCGACCGGCTCCCAGCGGAACCGCCTCCACGCCACGGCTGCGCCTGCCAGGCCCCATGCGGCCAGGATCGCGACGGCCCCTGGACGATCCCAGATCTGGTGCCCGTGGAGGTAGACGGCGTAGATGAGCTGGATGAGGTACTTCAATGGGAGAACGGCGCCGATCGCCCGCAGCACCTGTGGATAGTGCGCCGTCGGGCCGAACCCGCCGGACAGGAACGCCATCGGCAGGAGCACCGTGTTCACCGCCGCCGAGGACCCCTCGGCCGAGCGCAGCAACGACCTCATACCGAGCCCCATGCCGGCGAACGCCGCGGCGCCGAGCAGGCACACGAGCACGAACGAGAACAACTCCTGAGGCAACGGCGTGCTCTTCAACACCTTCCCGAGCACGAAGAGCGCGACCGTCTGGATCGCGAACACGAGCACGATCGACGTCAGCACCGCGCTCAGGTACGTGGAGGCGGGAATCGGCGTCGAGCGCACGCGCTTCAGGAATCCCATCTCGCGCCGCGCGACGAGCAGGAGCGCGAGCCCGGCGAAGCCGGTGTTCGCCGCGCCGTAGCCGAGGATCCCCGCGAGCACGGCCCACGACGCCGGCTTCCCCTGGTAGCGCCCCGTGTAGACGCTGGACAACAGCACGAACAGGAGCAGCGGGAAGATGAAGACGAAGAACGCGGCCTCGCGGCTCCGCCAGAACAGCAGCTGCTCGTTGCGCAACTGATGGAGGAAGAGCCTCACTCGTCGTCGTCTGCAGTCAGCAGCAGATAGATGTCCTCGAGAGTCGGGCGCCGCACGGTCAGGGCTTCGATCTCGCGCCCCGCCGCGACCGCCTCGGACGTCAGCTCGTGCAGCACCCGTGTCGGCTCGGTCGTGCGGACGACGACCTCGCGTCCGTCGACGCGGTAGCGGATCTCCGTCTCGGGTGTGCCGCTCGTCAGCTCCGCGGGCGTGCCCTCGCGGACGATCACGCCTTCGCGCAAAACCGCGACGCGGTCAGCGAGCTGCTCGGCCTCGTCGAGGTAGTGCGTCGTCAGGAGGATCGTCTTGCCGAGCGACCGCAGCGATCGGATCATCTCCCAGGCGGCGCGGCGCGCGGCCGGATCGAAGCCCGTCGTCGGCTCGTCGAGGAACACGAGGTCCGGATCGGCGACGAGCGCGACGCCGAGGTCGAGCCGGCGTTTCTGCCCGCCGGAAAGCGTCTTCACGCGCGCGTCGCGTTTGTCCGCGAGCCCGACGAGCTCGACCACCTCGTCGACGTCGCGCGATCGCTCGTAATACCCGGCGAACATCCGGTGGATCTCGCCGACCGTCAGGTTCTGGAAGAGCTGGGATTGCTGCAGCACGACGCCGATCCGCTCGCGGAACCCGCGCTCGCTGCGCGCAGGGTCGTACCCGAGAACGGTCACGTCGCCCGCGTCGCGCTCCCGGTAGCCCTCGAGGATCTCGACTGTCGTCGTCTTGCCCGCTCCGTTCGGGCCGAGCAATCCGAAGACCTCGCCCTCGCGGATGTCGAAGCTGATGCCGCGGACGGCTTCGTGCGAGCCGTACGACTTGTGGAGATCGCGGACGGAGATCGCCGCCGCTGCGGACGGCATCAACCCGGCTCGAACACGACGTGCAGTCCGACGCTGGCCGCCTCGCGCGCGAACGCACTTCGCTGCGCCGTCGTCGTCAGCCCGTACAGGTCGACCTCCCAGTCCTTGCACTTGTCCTGCACGACCCGGAGGTCTTTGAACCCGTAGTGCGCGGCGGTGCGCTCGAGCCGCACCGCAGCACGGCGCGTCCGCCGGTGCCCGAAGACGGCGGCGAGCCCGCCCTCGACCGGATGCGAGCGGCATTCGAGCGCGACGCGAATCCCGACGCTTCCGGCCTCGCGCTGCAGCGCGTGCCCCTGGCGCTGGTTCTTCAGGCCGGGCAGGACGACCGCGTACACGTGGCACGACCGGCGCTCGACGTGGAGATTCTTGAACCCGACGTGCGCCGCGTTCGCAAGGATCCGCTGCGCCCCGGCGCTCGTCCTCGCATGTCCGAAGTTGGCGAGCAGCCCGACCTCCTGCTGGGAGGGGCAGAGCGTCTGCTGGACGGCCGACGACGACGAGTTCGGGACCGCGGTGGTCGCCGGAGCAACAGGGGGCGGCGTGGCCGCGGTCGTCGTCCCTGCGGCGGGCAACTCGATCGTCGTCGCGGGCGTCGACGGGGGCTGCGCGGCTGTCGACGTCAGCGTGATCGTCGCCGGCGGGGCCGCTGCGGCGGTCGTAGCTGTCGTCGACGCGGCGTGCTTCGACGAGCCACAGCCCGACGCCGCGACCACCACGACTACGAGCGCGAACGCGATCCAGCGGGGCACGGGCGCAGGCTAATGGTTCGCG
>VAXB01000082.1:7727-20076 GCA_005883995.1 Actinomycetota bacterium | reverse complement strand
GCTATCGGCAGAGGCATCAAGGCGCTTGAGCGGTGTGCCGATACGGCTGGTGTGCGGCGACGCCTGCAGTCAGAGGAAGGCTTCGGCCTGCTCGAGCTCCTGATGGCGATGGTGATGCTGAACGTCGGCATCCTCGCGATCGTCGGCGCGTTCAATTCGGGCGCGCTTGCGCTGTCGCGCGCAAGCAAGGTGTCGACGGCAACAGCGATCGCTGAGAGCCAGCTCGAGCTCTTCCGCGGCCTCAGGTACGTGAACATCGTGCAGACGACGTCCGAGTGGACCGCCGCTGTTGGCGACACGACGTGGACGGCGGATCCCGCGTACCAGCAGAACATGGCGAACCCGCCCGCGCCGAAAGCGCTCGTCGCCACCGTGGCGAACTGCCCGAACACGAGCACGAACTCCTGCGATCCGAGCTTCCAGGTGACCGGCCCCGACGGCCGGTCGTACCGCGTCGACACGTACCTGTACTACGACACACCGTCGGGCGGAGGCCAGCTGAAGGTCGTCACGGTCGCCGTCCGCTTGTCGACGGATCTCGCCCACTCGCTGGCGCGCCAGACCTCGACGTTCGATCCCTCGATCGGCGCGTAGCCCCGCGGGGCGACGCCGCCGCGCGTCGGCCGGCCCCGCTTCGACCGGCGCAGGATCGCGACACCCTTTAAGCACGAACTCTTTCCCGTTCGACCTGTCCCCTCGAGGCACGGCCGGGGTCAGACCCATGCCGTGGCTGCTCCGGACATGGCCGGCGCCGGAGGCCGCACAGCAAGCCGGCGAACCCGCTTCCGAGGCCGCGTCCGGCCGCGGCCGTTCCGGCCGTGCCGCCATGTCCGGTCGCGACAGGGCCGGGGTCAGACCCGGGCCGTGTCCGGGTCGGACCTGGCCGCGGCGTTCCGAGCCGCCGGCGCGTTGCGAGGACGCGGCGCCGAGCTAGCTTTTTGGGCCGCTGGTGCGCCTGGCACCGCCATGCCCCGGTGGGACGCTGCGGGTTAGGGCGTCGCTGCGGGGAGCGTGACCGTCGGGGTCGCGCCCGTCGTGCCGGCCGTCCCCGGGACCTGGGTGCCTTGCGGCTTCAGGATCAGCCGGTACCTCGTCCGGTTGGCGGTGTTCATCAGCGTCAGCGGCTTGTTTTCGTGCAGCGTCACCGCTGCCGCGCCGTTGGAGTACGAGCCGCCGACGATCGTGATCTTCGCCGTGCGAGCAGTCAGCGCGAGCAGGTGGAACACCGGCTGCACGGACGGATCGCCCGAGGTCGCCTGCGGAAAATCGGTGCCCGTCGTCACGCTCATCAGCGTCCCGTTCACGGAGATGACCGCGCTGCCCGGCGCCGGCACCGGGGCCGACGAACCGCCCCCGCCGCTCGAGCTCGGCACGGACAGCGGCGTAATGCCGCCGCTTCCGCCGGAGGACGACGGCGAGGAGGCGCCGGTCGACGACGCTTGCGACGACGAGCTCGCGCCGCTACGACCGGCCGATGACGACGGCGACGGCGACGACCCGGTCGTGTCGTCGGTCATCTGCTGCGCAAATGGGTCCTTGCTCGCAAACCGGCTGAACGACGTGAGCTGACCCTGTTCGGCCGGCGGGGCGATTTCGCCGCTCGCAAGGGACGAGCCGCTCGGGGTCGCCGTAGTGGGCGACGCCTGCTCGTTGCCGCTGAGTGTCGGCGCCGCGAGAGTCGGCGTGCCGGTCGGAGGCGCGCTCGTTGTCGCGGTCGCCGATGGCGTCGGCGGCGGCTTCTGGTTCAGCTGCTTCATCACGCTGGGAACCTCGAATGCGAGGAGGCCCACCAAAATGACGCCGCCGACGGCAGCGATGATCTTCTGCTTCCTGGCCTTGGCCTTTACCGGATCAACCTTCTTCGCCATCAGGGTGCTCCCGCCGCAGACGCGCTCGTGTCGGACGTCGTGGTTGTCGTGGTCGTGGTGGTGCCGGTCGTCGTGCCGGTCGTGCTCGTGGAAGTGGTCGGCGCCACGGGCGTCGGGCTTGAGCCCGCCGGCGCGCCGCCGTACACGTAGGCGTCGATGACGAGCGTCGCCTGGATGCGCGGGAACTTCAGCGGGCTCTCTCCGAAGGCGAGCGTGTCAACCGAGAACAACCGGCCCGTCGCATCCAGGCGCCCGCCGTGCACGTCGACCAGCGAGCGAAGCCGGTACAGGAGATCGGCGAGGTCGTAGAACGTCCCGTTGAACGTGACCGAGATGGGCAGGACGGTGTAGCTGCCGACCGCGACCGCCGGCTGAGGCGCAATCGAGTCGAACCGGATTCCCGTGTCGCGGGCGAGCTGGCTCAACTCGAGGACGACATCCGGCATGTCGGTCTCCGCAGGCATCGCCTTCGCGAGGCGGTAGACGTCCGCGATCTGGATCTTCGGCGCGGCGCGCGCGGCGAGCACCTTCTGGTGGTACGCGTCGAGCTTCGCCTGCGGCGCCGACCACGACGAGCGCGATCAGCACCTTGGAATCCAGGGGCTTGCGTTGCTTCATGTCGTCGGCGTCCCGGACGCGGTGCGGAGATCGGCGACGATCGAGAACTCGACGACGTCCTGACCGCCTGCCTTCGACATGGTCGAGCTGATGAGCGTCACGTTCTGGAGGTCGGGCACGACCTGCAGCCGCGATAACAGCCGCGCGACACCGTCGTGCGAGTATGTGCGGCCCTGGATCGAGAACTCGCTGGGGGTCCCGTCGGTCGTCGCAGTCCCGGGTGCCGCCGACGGCGACACCGGCGAGTGCGCTGTCAGGTTCGTCAACCACACGTCGTCGGGCAGGACGAGCGAGAACTCGCGGAAGACGCGGTCCCACGCGACGCGGCTCCCGAGCGCGGCCGACAAGGCGCTGACGCGCGAACTGTGCTCACCGGCGAGCTGCGTTTGCACGGCGCTCGGGCCTTCCGGCGCAACGGGAAGCGCATCCACCTTCGCCTGTAGTGCATCGAGCGTGCGCTGTTCCTTCGTCACCTTGCCGCTCTGGAGCATGAAGTCGGCCCCGACGATCGCTGCGACGAGGACGCCGACGCACACGCCCACGAGGACGGGCGCGCTCGGCAGACTGCCGCCGTTCTGACTGTGGTCCTTCGGAAGGAGGTTGACCGCACGCATCGCCTAGTCCTCGATC
Source organism: Actinomycetota bacterium (assembly GCA_005883995.1). Lineage (GTDB taxonomy): Bacteria > Actinomycetota > Thermoleophilia > Gaiellales > Gaiellaceae > 3-1-20CM-4-69-9. The sequence goes on along the minus strand of VAXB01000082.1, from coordinate 16,960 downwards.
CCGAGCCCGATCGCGACCGCGAGCGAGCCGAGCTGCTCGAGGTCTCCGATCTTCTTGCCGACCTTCATGCGGGCGATCGGATCGCCGATGCGCACGTTCACGCCGATCAGCCGTTGCAGCTCCGCGGCGAGCCCGCGCAAGTGCGCGGTTCCGCCTGTCAGCACGATCTCGCCGATGCCGAGGGATCCGGGTTGGTTTTGGTAGAACTGCAGCGAGGAGACGAGCTCGCGCGCGAACGCCTGAGTTGCGCGCTGGAGCGCGTCACGTGCCTTCGCAGCTTGTTCCGGCGTCAGTCCTTCCGGAACGACCGCGTCGGACAGCGACAGCGCGCGCTTGATTGCTTCGACCTCGGACGGCGCGGCGTCGAGAGCGCGCGCGAGCGCGACGTTCAGCGACGAGCCTCCCCACTCGAGGACGCGCGTGAACTCGCAGACGCGACCGTCCGACACAGCGAACGTCGAGCGCTCGTGCCCGATCGCGACCGCGACGAGCGCGGCGGACGGATCGTCGCCGGCACCCTCCTGCGGCGCCTGGAGCGCACGGAGCAGCGCGAACGCCTCGAGGTCGATCCCCGTCAGCGTCACTCCCGCCTTCTTGCACGCCTCGAGGTAGCGGTTGACCTGCTCGCGATACGCGACGACGAGCAGCACGCGGCGCACGAGCTCGCCCTGCTCGTTCGTCGTCTCGCCGAGCACCTGGTAGTCGAGCACGGCCTCGTCGATCGGAATCGGAAGCGCCTCCTGCGCGCGGAAGCGGATCGCGTTGTCGAGCTGCTTCTCGTCCTCGACGCCGCTGACCTCGAAGGTGCGCACGCCGATGCGGTTGTTGGAGATACCGAGGCGCACCCCCTTCTTCGGAAGCTTGTGCTTCGCGAAGAAATCCTTGAGCGCGATCGCGAGCGCATCCGGGTCGCGAAGCTCTCCGCCCACGATCACGCCCGGGCTCAGCGGCTCGCGCGCAACCTGTACGAGCTCGGCCGACCCGTTGTTCGAAACCCGCGCGGCTGCAAGCTGCGACGCGCCGATCTTGAGGCCGACCAGCCTCTTCGCGCCCTTGCTCTTCTCGCCTTTCACCCTCGGCGCCTTCTTTTCGCGCTTCAGCCTTGGCGGCTTCGCCGGCTTCGGCTCCTTCCGGGCCTTGGCAGGCTTCGGTTCCTTCACGCGCTTCTGCTTGGCCGGCTTCTCCTTTTTGCCACCGCCGAGCGAGATCTCTTTCTTCCAGAACGGAACGGCCTTGGCCGCCGGCAACGGCGGCAGCTCGGCCGCCGGCACGGGCGGATGCACGACCGGCTCGGGTTCGGGAACAGGGACGGGCGCAGTGACCGTGACCGGGATGTACGGGGCTGGAGCCTCGAACGTCGGCGCGTCCGCAACCGGCGCGGGCTCGGGCTCGGGCTGGGGTGCGACATCGAGCTCGGGTGCCTGCTCAGGCGCCGGCGGAACCGCGGCATCCACCTCCCACGCACCGATGGGCTCGGGCGTCATGATTTCGACAACGGGCGCAACGGGCTCGACGACCGGCGCAGGGGCCGGAACGACGACGTGCGCCGTCTCGACGACAGGCGCCGACTCCACGACGGGCTCGGCCTCGAGGGCGGCCGGCTTCCGCTTGAACGAGATCTCCTTCTTCCAGACCGAGGTCGGCTCCTCACCCGGAGCGGGCGGCGCCGCCTTCGCCTTCGGCTTGCGCCGGAAGGAAATCTCTTTCTTCCAGATCGACTGGTCGTCCATGACTTAGCTCCCGGCGACGCGCAGGCCCGCGCCGAGCGCCGGCCCGTCGTCGATCGCGTTGAGGTCGACCGGCTTCGCGACGTCGACCGGGAAGCCGGCGCGCTCGAGGATGCCGATCAGCTGCTGCGGACGCGACGAACGCGACAGCGCATCTTCGAACCTGACGACACCCGTGGTGATCAGATTCGCGAGCGCTTGCTCCATCGTCTGCATGCCGCGCTTCGTGTTCGTCTGCATCACCGAGTAGATCTGCTCGACCTTGCCTTGCCGGATCAGGTTCCGGACCGCGTCGTCGGGAAGAAGGATTTCGAGCGCCGGAACGCGGCCGGCGCCGTCTGCGGTCGGCAGAAGAGTCTGGGTCACGACGCCCTGCAGCGAGTTCGCGATCATGATCCGTACCTGCTCCTGCCCCTCGGGCGGGAAGACGTCGATGATCCGGTCGATCGTCGACGGCGCGCTCTGCGTGTGCAGCGTGCCGAACACGAGGTGGCCCGTCTCGGCGGCCGTGAGCGCGGTCGAGATCGTTTCGAGGTCGCGCATCTCGCCGACGAGGATCACGTCGGGGTCTTCGCGCAGCGCTGCCTTGAGCGCCTCCGAGAACGACGTCGCGTCGGGGCCGATCTCGCGCTGGTTGACGATGCAGCGCTTGTGTTTGTGCAGGAACTCGATCGGGTCCTCGACGGTGAGGATGTGCTCGGCGCGGTTCCGGTTGATCTCGTCGATCAACGCAGCGAGCGTCGTCGATTTGCCTGATCCGGTCGGACCGGTCACGAGGACGATGCCGCGCGGCTTTTCCGCAAGCTGGTGTAGCGACGACGGGATGCCAAGCTCCTCGAGCGTCTTCAGCTCGTCCGGGATCAGCCGGAATGCAGCAGCGATCGACTCCTTCTGGAAGTACACGTTCACGCGGAAGCGCGCGAGACCAGGGATCGAGTGCGAGAAGTCGAGCTGGCGCCTGATCTCGAGTTGCTTCTGCCGTTCGCTCGAGAGAATGCGGTACAGCAGCTGCTGCGTATCTTCAGCCGTCAGCGGCTGGTAGCTGTCGAGGCGTTCGATCTCGCCGCGCACGCGAATGGCCGGCGGCGTGTGCGTCGTGACGTGCAGGTCGGACGCACTGCGCGCGACCATCTGCTCGAGCAAATCATCTATGGAATAGGTGAGCGGCATATGCCTCGAACGGGGCTATCGGCAGCCGCTGTCAAGTCCTTAACGCTGCGCTCGGACTCCTTCGTCAATCACTCCTTCGGGTGTCGCCCACGCTGGGGGATGCCGCCGATGGAGAGCGGGCCACGCCCCGTTCGATTTCCTTTGGAAGGAGCACACTGCATGATCAGCAAGATCCGGCAGCGTCTAGCGGCCGATGAGGGTTTCACGCTCATCGAGCTCCTGGTCGTCATCATCATCCTTGGCATCCTGCTTGCGATCGCGATCCCGTCGTACCTGTCGTTCAAGGATCGCGCGAACAACTCGGCCGCGAAGGCGAACGTCCGCGCAGCCATCCCGGCAGTCGAGGCCTACAACGCAGACAACACCGGCACCGGCACGTCGGCCGGATACGCCGGCATGACCGTCAGCGCTCTGCAGACGTACGACTCCGCGATCGTCCCGACGAAGCTCTTCATCAAGTCGGCGGACGCGACCACCTACTGCATCCAGAGCACGGTCGGCAATGCAGTTTGGAACAAGCAGGGCCCCGGCGCCGACATCGTCACCGGAGCCTGCCCGTAACGAACGCAGCGACGCTGCTGGATCCAGAGGGCGCGGGAGACCGCGCCCTCTGTTTTTCGGCTTCAGTCCGTCGTTCGAGGTGCCGATAGAGAACACGTGACGACGACCGTTTCCCCTCCTGTTCGTATCGCCGGCGCCGTCGGCCTCCTTGCAGCGCTCGCGCTCGGCGCGTCGTTCATGCTGATGGGCCACAAGGGCAGCCCGGCCACGTCGACGCCGCCGGTGCACATCGTCCACCATCCGTTCGGTCCGGGCATCGCGAAGAAGACCGCGATCCAATCGGCCGCAAAAACGCACACGGCGAAGGCGGTGCAGTCGCCCACCAAGCACGTGCCCGTCGCGCGCAAGGCACCGGCGCGGCCTTCCGTCGAGATCGCCGCGCTCCGGGCAGGCCTCCCCGCTTCGATCGCGCGCGCGCTCGGCCGTGACCCCGTCGTCGTGGTGGAGCTGACGAACCCGCAGGCCGAGGTCGACGGGATCGCCTACGCCGAGGCGCGCGCCGGTGCTGCCGCAGCAGGCGTCGGCTTCGTCGCCCTCAACGTCCTGAGCCAGGCCGACATCAGCCGCCTCACGCAACAGTTCGGCCAGGTGTTGCCCGACCCGAGCGTCCTCGTCTACCGGCGCCCGGCGACGCTCGCCGTCCGGATCGACGGCTTCGCCGACAAGGAAACCGTTGCGCAGGCGGCGCACAACGCGGCGGTCGGCGGGTGAGCGAGCTCGCACCGATCGGCGGCCTTCGGGCCCCTGGCCAGATGTCGACGGGAGTCGCGCATGCCCCGCGTGAGCTGTTCGTGCGCCACGCTCGCAAGGACGGCCGCTCCGTCGCCGTGCTTCGTGCGGTCGACCACGGCGACGCGTGCGTCGTCGAGGCCGAGGTTTTTCCCGCCGGAAGCCGCGATGCAACCGCGACGCGCCCCGGCCCGTACACCTTCGCCGACGCCCACCAGGCGACGGCATTCGTCACCGAAGCGGTCGAGGCCCTGATGGTCCTGGGCTGCGACGTTCACGCCCAGTAGGCCCCCGGCGGCTGGCGGCCCGGCGAGCCGTCTCGGCCGCGAATAGGCGTTGAAGTCGTCCGCGCCACGCGTTACAAATCTGGCTCCTGCGGTTCAATCTATGAGGAAAGGGGTCGGATGCAGACTCGTCTGGAGCGGGCGTCGGCGTTCGCGGGCGTTCTCGCGGTTGTTCTTTGGATCCTCGGTCTCATCGTGATCAACTCGTTCAGCGACAAGATCCCGAGCAGCCCGAGCGACGCACAGCTGCTCACCTGGATCAAGGGCAACACGAACAGCATCCTCCTGGGCGGCTGGCTGTGGATGCTCGGGTGCCTCGCGTTCGTGTGGTTCGCGGCCGTTCTGCGGTCGCGGCTCGCGGCCGCGGAGGGCGGCTCGAGCACGTTCGCGAACCTGTGCTTCGGCGGAGCTGTCGTCGCCGCCGCGTTCGCGATGCTGACGACGGCGGGCGACGTGGGCGCAGCGATCAACAACGACAGCATCAGCGCCGCAACGGCGGGCACGCTGCACAACTCCGGCGACATGTTCTTCGTCTGCGCGGAACTGGCGGCGATTCTCTTCTTGGTCGGTGCCGCGATCGTCGCGCTCCGGACGGGTGTGCTCGCAAGGTGGTGGGCGTTCTTGGCGATCCTGATCGCGGTCGTTCTCGTGATCGGCCCGATCGGCTGGGCCGCGCTGATCTTCGGCATACCGATCTGGACGCTCGGCACCGTGTGGTTCCTCTTCCGGGGAACACGCGAGCCGATGCGCACCCCCGCGCCGGCGACCGGCTAGCACTCGGCGGGGAAGGGCCAGGCGCGTGCGTCTGGCCCTTCCTCACCTATGCGCTCGCCAGCTCCGCGAGCGCCGTCACCGTGCGCCAGTTCCGGTTCGTTCCGACGACGTTCAGGCGCCGCTCGAAGAACGCGTTGCTGAGCTTCGTGCGCCCGTAGCCGTTGGGGCAGTGCAGGTAGACCTCGCGGCGCCTGACGTGAAACTCGTCGGGAGCGTGCTCGGCCGCGTCGAGCATGCGGACGGCGCTGCGGCTGGGCGTCTCCGCGAGAAAGGTCACGAGCAGCTTCTTCGGATCGCTCTGACTGCCCGCAAACGGGTTGTCGGCGACGACTCGGCGTAGCTCCGCCTTCGTCCTCACCAGCACGGCGACACGTAGCTCGAGCTCGTCGGCGAGCGCCTTCTCGACGGCGGCCGTGACGGCGTCTGTGCCGTCGGCGGCCGTGAAGACGACGTTGCCGCTCTGGAGGTACGTCTCGACGTCTCCGTAGCCAAGATCGGAGACGAGTCGGCGGAGATCCGGCATCGAGACCTTGTTCCGGCTACCGAGGTTGACGCCGCGGAGGAGCGCAACGTACGTCTGCCGACGTGCTCGGGCCACGCCGGGATCGTATTGGCCGCGCTACGGAATGCAGCCGGTGGTCTGCGGCTGGGACTCCACGAGCTGTCCGTTCACGGAGGTCGCCGTGATCGACGACGCGCCCCACGTACACCCGCCTTCGGGCACCCGAGCGCCCTTCGCCGCACCGCCCGACGCGGCGAGAACAACAATGAGCAACAGCCCGCATGCAACGCGAAGGAGACCCCGGACGCCCATGCCCTGCACAACGGGCGAGCGAATCTCGCGGATACGGCTGGCCGCACTCGCGCTCACATGCAGCCCGCATAGGCGCGCGGCCCGCGGCGGCACATGATCGCTCCATGGCTGCCAACACACCACCGGCAGCGATCTCCGTCCGACGGCTGACAAAGGACTACGACGGCGTTCGCGCTGTCGCCGGCGTCGGATTCGACATCGCGTTCGGCGAGATTTTCGCTCTCCTCGGGCCGAACGGAGCCGGGAAGACATCGGTGCTCGAGATCCTGGAAGGCTTCCGCCCCCGCACCGGCGGCGACGTCGCGGTGCTGGGCGTCGACCCGCAAGAGGGCGACCGCAGCTGGCGCGAGCGGATCGGAATCGTCCTGCAGGAATCCCAACCCGATCCCGGACTGACGGTGCGCGAGGCTGTTTCGCTCTACGCCGGCTACTACGACCACCCGCGACCCGTGCCGGAAACGCTCGCACGCGTCGGGCTCGAGAGCCGCGCCCAGCAGTTGGCGACAACCCTCTCCGGCGGCGAGCGTCGTCGGCTCGATGTCGCGCTCGCGCTTGTGGGCGACCCCGACCTTCTGTTCCTCGACGAGCCTACGACCGGGTTCGATCCGTCGGCGCGGCGTGCTGCGTGGCAGATGATCGAAGAGCTCCGCGGAACCGGCACGACAATCGTGCTGACGACGCACTACCTCGATGAAGCGGAACGTCTCGCCGACCGGATCGCGGTCATGGTCGCGGGCACGATCGTCGCCGAGGGGACGCCGGCAACGCTCGGGGGCCGTGATCGCGCCGACGCCGTCGTTCGCTTCCGGATCGCCGAGCCGGACGCCGCGGCTGCCCTTCCGCCGCGGCTACAGGCGCGAGCAGACCGGTTCGACAACGGCGGTGGCGTGATGCTGCGGACACCGACGCCGCTCGAGGACGTCGAAGCCCTCGCCGCGTGGTCCCGCGAACACCAGATCGCGCTCACGGATCTGGATGTTCGCCGCCCGCAACTCGAAGACGTCTACCTCGATCTGATCCAGCCGAAGAAGGCAGCGCCCGCATGAATGCCGTCCGCCTCGTGGCGCACCAGTTCCGCTACGACACGCGCAGCTTGCGTCGCAATCGGCAGGCGCTGGTCACGACGCTCCTCCTCCCCATCCTGCTCCTCGTGCTCTTTGTCAGCGCCGGCGGCGAGAAGAACACTTTCGTCCAGGACGGCCACACGGTGAAGGCCATCTCGTTCTTCACGCCGGGACTGATCGCGATGGCGATCGTCGCGGCGGCGTTCGGGAACCTCGTGGTCGACCTCGTCGTGCAACGTGAGGGCGGCGTCCTCAAGCGGCGACGTGCAGCACCCGTTCCGGCCTGGGCTCTGATCGCCGGACGGACGGCGACCGCTCTCTCGACAGCCACAGTCACGTCGTTCGTGCTGCTCGCGATCGCCGGCAACCGCTACGACCTGAAGGTCTCTTCCCGGGAGCTGGTTACCGTCGCCGCGTCACTGGTGCTCGGCGTGCTCGTGTTCAGCGCGTTGTCGTACGCGATCGCACCGACGATCCGTTCGGCCGCCGCGATTCAGCCGATCGTGCAGCTCGTCCTTTTGCCGCTCTACCTCATCTCCGGTGTCTTCCTGCCGAGCTCGAAGAACCCCGGCTGGCTCAACGACCTCGCAGCGGCGCTGCCACTCGAGCACATCACCAACGGTCTTCATCGCGCGTTCGGGCCGGAGCATGCGACCTTCGGGCTGACCGCGACCGATCTCCTCGTGCTCGCTGCCTGGACCATCGTCGGGCTCGCCGTCGCGATGCGGCGATTCGCATGGTTGCCGAGCAGCTCCACGACCGCCTCGGGAGCGGGGCGTACGCTCGGCGAACGGCTCATTCGCGCCGCCCGCCCGGATGGCCAGACCTAGATCGAGACGCGCGTCAGCTCTTCGATCGAGGTGAGGCCCGATGCGACCTTCGCGAGGCCGTCGTCCCACAGCGTGCGCATACCCTCGCTGATCGCGGCGCGCTCGATGTCCTCGCGGGACGCCTTCTGTACCGCGAGCTGCTCGAGCGTCTCGCTCATCTCGAGCAGCTGGTAGATCCCGATCCGGCCTTTGTAGCCCGTCTGGTTGCAGCGCGGGCAGCCCTTCTTGCGGTAGAACGCCATCCCGTCCGCTGCGGCCGCGACGTCCGGCGACACGCGCGCCTTCAGCAGCTCGTCGATCGACGGCGTGTACATCTCGCAGCAGTGCGAGCAGAGCTTGCGGGCGAGGCGCTGCGCGAGCACCGCGGAGACTGCCGCGCCGACGAGGAACGGCTCGACGCCCATCTCGTTGAGCCGCGTGAGCGCCTGCGGTGCGTCATTCGTGTGCAGCGTCGAGAGCACGAGGTGTCCGGTGAGCGCCGCTTCAATCGAGATTTTCGCCGTCTCGCCGTCCCGGATCTCGCCGACCATCACGACGTCTGGATCGGAACGCAGGATCGACCGCAGCGCCGCCGCGAACGTCAGTCCCGCTCGCTGGTTGATCTGCACCTGGTTGACGCCGCCGAGGCGGTACTCGACCGGATCCTCGACGGTGATGATGTTGATCTCGGGTCGGTTGATCTCGGTCAGCCCTGCGTAGAGCGTCGTCGACTTACCGGAACCGGTCGGCCCCGTCACGAGCAGCGCCCCGGTCGGGCGGCGGATGATCTCCGACAGCTTGGCCCGCATCTCGTCCGACATGCCGAGCTCCTCGAGGGTCGGCGCCTTCTTCGACTTGTCGAGCAGACGCATGACGATCGACTCGCCCTCGACAGTCGGCAGTGTCGCGACGCGGATGTCGAGCATCCGGCCGGCTGCCGCGGCGTTGAGCGAGATGCGGCCGTCCTGCGGCTTCCGCCGCTCGGCGATGTCGAGCTTCGCGAGCACCTTCAGGCGCGTCGTGACGCCGGCCATCATCCGCTTTGGGACGCGCTGCACCTCGTGGAGGACGCCGTCGACGCGGAACCGGATGAGCAGCGCATCCTCCTGCGGCTCGAAGTGCACGTCCGACGCGCCGTCCTCGGCAGCCTGGAAGATGATCGAGTTGACGAGGCGAACCAGCGGCGCGTCGGAGATGCCGTCGTCGACTTCAAGATCGTCGGCCTCCTCCTCCTCTTCCGCCGCGAGCTCTTCCTCGATCGCCGCGCGAGCGCCGAACGCCTCCGAGGCGCGGGCGAGGCG
>VAXB01000082.1:0-7533 GCA_005883995.1 Actinomycetota bacterium | reverse complement strand
AGTGCCTGTGCGAGCGACCCCGGGCCGGCAGCGCCTCGGACGAGCGCGAGCTTGTCCGCCGGGACCAGCCCGGTAGACGCGATCAGATCGGCGACGAGCTCGGCGAGCGCGTTGATCGGTGGTGGTGGGCCGCCGACGCGGGCTCCACCGGGCGACGCCGCGCTTGTCGGCTGATCGCCGGAAGTGCGCAGGTTCGGTGGACGCTCAAAGTCCATATATCCCTCGTTCGAGGCATCGGCATCACAGCCGGCCGTCTTGATGCCTTTCGGCGCCCGCATCCCCCTTTTGGCGCCGCGCCGAGGGACGCTCCGCCCTCAGCAGGGGTCCCACCGCCGGGCCTGACTCCTTCTGGCCTTGGCTTGTTGCCTAGTGGAACGTCGAGAGGTATGCGTGCAGGATCGAGCCGCCCCAGAACAGGGCGACGACCGAGCCGAGCGCGAGAAACGGGCCGAACGGCACGCCCATCTTCCGACCGGCATTGCCGTGCTTCGCGATCAGGTAGATCCCCGGCACGACTGCGGCGAACATCCCGAGCATCAGTGCGACCGGGACGGAGCGGCCGAGCGCCGCGCCCATCAGCAGTGCGAGCTTGACGTCGCCCATCCCCATCCCGGCCGGATACGCGAGCGCGGCGACGAAGAGAAAGCCGGAAGCGGCAAGTGCTGCGATTGCCCATTGAGGGCTGAGCGTCCGCAGCGTGTTCGCGACCAGGACCACGGCAGTGGCGGGAAGAACGATCCGGTTCGGGATGATCCGATGCTGCGCGTCGATCGCCGACACGGCAACGAGCACGCAGCAGAAGAAGGCGGCGATCGCTGCCTCCACCGTCGGGCCGAACGCGAGCACACACCCGGCCACCAGCAACGCCGTGACGAGCTCGACGGCCGGGTACACGAGCGGGATGTGCGCCGAGCAGTGTCGGCAGCGGCCGCGGAGGAGCGCGTAGGAGACGAGCGGAAGATTGTCGTACCACTCGATTTCCTTCTCGCAGTGCATACAGGCCGACCGCGGCCGCACGATCGACCGCTTGAGCGGCAGCCGCGCAGCGACGACGTTCAGGAATGAGCCGAGCGCAAGCCCGGGGGCGAACGAGATCGCGGCCGAAAACACGTTCATGTCACCCGTATCGTCAGTGGAGGCCCGGGGGTTGAGCGCCTGCCGCCGGGGCTAGCCGCTGAAGGAGCTCGGCGGCATCACCTTGTACGCCGCGATCGGGTTGTCCGGCGTCGCCGTGGGCACGTCGGTGAGCGTCCCGAACGGCTTCGTCACCAGCGACTGCCCGAGCGTCATCGACCGCTGGACGAGCGGGCCCTGCGTCGTCGAGCCAGAGCTCACGTCCGTGTTCAGGTTCGCGGTGATGCCGCCCTGGTAACTCGCCGACGTCAACTCGACGGAGGTCGACGCGGTCGGCGTCTCCGACTGGCCGCCGCCGCCGATGACGCCCGCGACGATCTGAAGGAAGTTCTGAGACACGTTCCAGTGCCCGCTTCCAGGGGCCGACCAGTCGCAATCTTTCGCAGAGAAGACGTACGCAGCGCAGACGTGCGTGCCCTTGAGCACGAACGACCCCGAGACGTAGATCGACGCAACCCCCACATATCGGATCAGCTGGATGTTCGAAGGAGCGATGCGCGCGTTCCCGTCGATGAAAATGGTGCCTTTGATCGTCAGCGTCGGGACGGTGTTGCCGTTGGCGTCCGTCGCGTTCGGATCCCATGAGAGCTCGCCGTATGCCGTCTTGCACGAATACGCGCCCGACGACGGCGTCAGATCGAATGTGCTCCCGATGCTGCGGTTCATGTGCGACGAATCGGGTTGAGATCCCGCAGGGACGTCATTGTCGAAGGCGGTGGCCCAGTTCGACGTATTGCTCGGAAGGCCAAGCGAGGTCTTGCACGGGGAGTACGGTCCCGGGCTCGCCTGCCTGTACCAGCCCTGCGCGCTGGCGGTGACGTTCGGCGCGGTCAGCGTCGTCGGTGAGGCATCTGCGACGGGATTTGCGTAGACGGCCTGCGTCGACCCACAAGCCCACGGTGTGAACGGCCCCGCGGCAGCCGTGCTGCACCCGCCGGCAATGTGGACGCCGGCGGTGTCATTCGTGATCGTGTTTCCCGCCTTCTGTCCGATCGTCGACGGGTTCGCGAGGACCGCGTGTCCCCACACGTCGATTTCGTTGGTGATCGCAGTGCTGCCGCTGAGGCACAGGTTTCCCTGGACGTAGAGGCGCGACCCGAACGACGAGTTGTTCGCATTCGAGAAGTCGCAACCGGAAGGATCGTTCGTCCCGTAGACGTAGACGTAGTCGTAGACATTGTTGACGAGCTTCTGCGAGTAGATCGCGTCGACCGGAACTCGAGCGGTCACTGTCCGCATCACGTCACTCCCGCCGGACGGGTTACGAACGTGACCGATCGCCTTCAACATCCAGCAGGCGACGTAACCGGGGCAGTTCGTGTTCGGCTGCGTGTCGTCGAGCGTCCCCGACCAGACGACGAACCCGTTGTCGTACGTCGTGGTCGTCGGCGGCAGCAAACCCGCGTACGTAGGCGTCGACGTGGTTCGGATGACGGAAGCCGCGAGATTGATTCCCGCCTCGGCGAGCGTATATGCCGAGACGCGGTTCTTCGACTGAACTGCGGTTCGTTCGTTCGCCGTCGTCGACTCGATCACGGTCACGACGGTCATGCTCAGCACGACCGTGACGCCGAGCGCGAGCACGAGCGCGAACCCGCGCTCGTCCCTCCCCAGCCGTTTCAGAATCCGTTTCACGGTGCCTTCCTAGATGCGCGTGCTGTTTCGCAGGTAGATCGTGTCCCGGAGCCGATACAGCCCGGTCACCGCGTTCCGGTTCACACCGGTAATGAGGTCGACGCTCACCGACGCCAGGCAGCCGCAACCGCTGACGTGCGCGAAACCGGTGAACGGCGCGGCCGAAGTCAGATACTTCGCGACCTTGATGGCGGGGCTCGCCGAACTGCACGTCGTGCCGGCCTGGCGATAGAGATCCCAACGCGTCGTCGAGCCTGTCTGCTGCGCAGTGCACCATGTGACGTCGCCGCTGCCGCACGCGCTGATCTTGAAAGTGATGCTGCTCTGCGCCGTCGACCACGGATTCGGCGTGTTCGGGTTGACGTCGTACGCGCAATGCGCGTCGGACCGAAACTTGTCCAGCGCAAGGCGCGTGTTGACCTGCGCCGTGAAGCGGTTCTGCATGTCGATGTCCGCCTTCGACGCCGACGTGAAGACGTTCGTCAAACCGGCGAAGACGATCGACATGATCGCCATCACCGTGATCATCTCGACGAGGCTGTAGCCGCCTTCGTCACGCCGCAGTCGGGTCACGCTCGTCACCGCAACCTCTTGTCCACCTCCGCGAGCGCATGACGGGCGGCAAGCTCGCTTTTGTGGCCGACTCCCCAGAGTCGCTGGGCCTTCTGGTCGGCGGCGATCAGCAGACGCAGCGCGTCGGCTCCGTGCCACCAGCCGAACCGTGCGCCGGTGACAACCCACGCATTCTGGTAGAGGAAACGTCGTACGGCTCCGTTACTCGGCTTCCGATGCGCCGAGAGCCAGGTCGACAGCAGGCGCGCGCGATCGGCGAGCGGCATCTCTTTCAACGGTTCCTTCGGCGCGTCGGCGACGACGAACGCGGGTGGCCGCTTCGTCGACGAGACGGGCTTCACCGGCGGCACTGCAGCGGGCTTCGTCGCGGCGGGCTTCGTCGCAACCGGCGTTTTCTTCTCGGCGGCCTTCGGCGTCGCAGGCACGGGAACGAGAGGAGTTGCGGTCCGCAGGACGTCCGCGTAGACGACCGGCGTCCCGTAATAGGGCGAGACGTCCTCGGGCTCACCCGTCTCTGCGTACGAGGTGCGCGTGAGCGAGACCGTGATCGTCGGCGCGCCGGTGTCCTTCAGCTTCGTCCCGGGCGCAGGATCCTGCGTGACGACGCGGTTGACGGCGTACCCATGGACGGTGCCGACGACGTGCCAGGCGAAGCCTGCGTCCTCGAGCGCGCCCTTCGCGAACACGAATGCCTGACCGGTCACGTCGGGGACGAGGACGGTCGGCGTCGCGGCGGGTGCGGTCGTCTTCGGCCCAGCCGTCGCCGAGATCCGGCTTGCGGCGCCGTACGTCAACGTCGCCCCTGCAAAGAGGAAGACACAGCCGAGAATCGCAAGGCGTGGCAGACGAGCGGCTATCCGCAGAGCCATAGTCCGAGAATCGGCAACGCCCGCGGCGATCTTGAGGCCTCTACCGGGTGAAATTGACGGTCGGCTGAGAGTCGTCGGAGACGACTGCGAACACAGGAGCCGCGGCCGGCGCAGGCACGGAATCGAGCATGCGCGTCGGCGCGTCCTGCCAGCGGAACGCGCGGCCGGCGAAACGCTGGAACCAAGCCTCCTGCTGGGGCCAAGCGGTCGGCGGCTGGAGCTGGAGATGAAGGTGCGGACCGGTCGCGTCCCCGGTATGGCCGACGAGGCCGATTTGCTGACCGGCGGTCAGATGGGCCCCGTCGACGACGGCGGGGTCGAGGAACGAGAGGTGGCAATAGGTCCACTCCTGGCCGTCGGACGCGCGGATCGTCATCCCGATCCCGCAGCGCGGGTCGATCGAGTGCCAGGCGTTGAGAACGTCGGCATCTGCGAGCGCGTAGACGGGCGAGCCCTCGGGCGCGGCGATGTCGACGGCCGGGTAATCGTGGTGCGTGTGCGCAGCGGACACGACGCTCGGGCCGCCCCCGACCGGAAACACGTAACCGTCGCCGTAGCTCGGAGCGCCGAGCAGCGAGCCGGCACCGGGCGCGAACGACGGCGCCTCGGCCGCCTGCTGCGCGCGTGCGAGCTCCGACTCCGCGCTGTGCAACGCCGTCCGCGCCGCGGTCGTCGCGTCCTGCGTCTGCTGCAGTCGCGTCGCAAACAGCGCCGCGCGCTGCTCCCCGGCGAGACGTTCTGACAGAACCGAGGCGTCCTCGACCGCACGCTGGAGCCGCGCCGCCACGTGTCGCATCGCGCGTTCACGTGCGACTGCGGCGACGAAGACCCTGTTACCACGAACGACGTTCGCGCGCGCCGCCGTCAGCGTCGCCTGCAGCTGCTGCAGATCCGCCGTCTCCTGCGTTCCGCCCTGTCCGTAGACATTCGCGAGCTGCAGAACCTCGTTCACGTACCAGTCGGCGTGGTTGTACGAGTACACCGCGCTCCGAATGTCCGTCTGCCCGCCGGAGGCGGCGAGATAGCGCGCGGCCGCGAAGACCGCGTCGGCGGCATTCCACGGGTCGGCGACGCCGTTGTCGTCCGCGTCGACGCCCCAGCGGAGCCAGGTGTCGGGCATGAACTGCATCCACCCGATCGCGCCGGCCGAGCTCGGCCCCATGTTCTGCCCGAAATTCGACTCGACCTTGTTGATCGCCGCGAGCACCGGCCACGGGACGCCATAGGCCGCACCGGCACGTCGCCAGAGGCCTTGCAGGACCGAGAACGGCAGCTGTCCCGCAACCGCGGGCGGAACCGTGAACGAGGTCGGGACGGAGATCGAGCCGGGCGCGTTCGGCGCGGACGCACTCGGGACGTTTTGCGACCCGACCGGCGACGCGAAAGCAGTGAAGGCGATCACCGGGCCGTCGTCTGCGCGGGCCGTTCCGGCCGCCAGCGCAAACGCCGCAGCGGCGACGAGAACGATGCGCCCCATGTCAGCCTCCGGGGCCGGCGAGGCGAAGCGCAGGCATCGGCTCGGCCGGCTCCGCGTGAGGCGGCGGGGCTTCGGCGTTCGCCGCCGCATCGGCGTCTGCCGCAGCGGCCTCGGCGGCGACCTTGCGCGCGTCCGCTTCCTGCTGCTTCAGCGCGCGCTCGAGCGAGACGAGGAAATCGTGCCGGTTCGTGGCTGCGT
Source organism: Actinomycetota bacterium (assembly GCA_005883995.1). Taxonomy (GTDB): domain Bacteria; phylum Actinomycetota; class Thermoleophilia; order Gaiellales; family Gaiellaceae; genus 3-1-20CM-4-69-9. The sequence goes on along the minus strand of VAXB01000082.1, from coordinate 1,647 downwards.
TCCCGGCGACGTCGGCCGAGACGTTGCCGACGAGCACATGGTCGATCAGCGCCTGCGTAAAGGTCTGCATGTTGAAGAACTGCCCCTCGGCGATCGCCTCGGGAATACCCTCGGCCTCGTCCTCGCGGATCAGGTCGGCGATGCGCGTGTTCGTGACCATCACCTCGACCGCTGCGACACGGCCGCCGCCGATGCGCGGAAGGAGTCGCTGCGAGACCACACCGCAAAGCACGCCCGCCATGATCGAGCGGATCATCGGCTGCTTGACGCCCGGGAAGAACTCGACCATCCGGCCGATCGTTTCGGCGGCGTCGACGGTGTGCATCGTCGCGAGCACGAGATGGCCCGACTCCGCGGCCTGGAGCGCGGTCTGCGCAGTCTCGGCGTCGCGCAGCTCGCCGATCAGGATCACGTCGGGGTCTTGCCGCAGGGCGCGCCGCAGCGCCTGCATGAAATCGGTCGTGTCGAGCCCGACCTCGCGCTGGTTGACGATGCACGAGCGGTCGGGGTGCAGGATCTCGATCGGATCCTCGATCGTCACGATGTGCTGCTTCCGCGTGCGGTTCATGTAGTCGAGCATCGCCGCGAGCGTCGTCGTCTTCCCGGAGCCGGTGGCACCGGTGACGAGGATCAGGCCGCGGTGCTCGTCCGCGAGCCGCCGCACACCTGCGGGGAGCGAGAGCTGCTCGAACGTCGGGACGTGCTTCGGGATGACGCGAAACGCAAACGAGATCGCGCCCCGCTGCCGGAACGCGTTGACGCGGAAGCGCGGGAGGTCCTCGTCCTGGTACGCGATGTCGAGGTCGCCCGTGTCGTAGAAGCCGTCGCGCTTGTGCGGCGCGATCTGGGTGACCTTGTTGAGGACGAGCGTGAGCTCCTCCTCGCCGAGCACCGGCAGGTCGTCCATCGGGCCGAGCGAGCCGTCGCGGCGAAGGATCGGCGGCTGGCCGATCTTCAGATGGATGTCGCTTGCGCCGAGCTCGACGGCGCGCTGGAGGGTGGCGTTCAGGTCCATGGAGCGGTCGCAGCCTGCATCGGCAGCGGCCGCCGTCGCCTTTAGGAAGCTCGCGCCAGCGCCTGGATCAGCTTCATCGCCCGGCGCTCGGCGCCGCGCGTCGCGCCCGGCTCGGCAACCTCGCCGGTGACAACCTGCTCGATTGCGCGCCAGGTCGCGGGCAAGCGCATCAACGCGAACGTCAGCCGTGGGAAGCGGTCGAGCGCGCGCTTCGCTCCCCAGCCCGCCGTCCGCAGGCCGTCGAGCTCGCGCCGCACCGCCCGCTCGTACGCGGCGACGTCGCCGGCGAGGATCGCCTCGGCGGCCAGGCGTGCGCTGACGAACGCCTCGTACATCCCGTCGCCCGAGACGGGATCGACGAGGCCGGCGGCGTCTCCGACGAGCAGGGCGTTGTCCCGCGCGAGCCGAGTCGAGGGCCGACGCATCGGCAGACGGTGGCCGCGGATCTCCGTGACGTCGGCGATGTCGATGGCGTGGTGTGCGCAAAGATCGCGCAGAAGCTCCCGAGCCTGTGGCCCGATCGAGGCCCAGCCGCCGACGCCGACGTTGACGTGGTCGGCCTTCGGGAACACCCACGCGTAGCCGCCCGGGACGACCCCGAACTCGAGCACGAGCCGGCCGGCGTAGTTCTT
>VAXB01000081.1 GCA_005883995.1 Actinomycetota bacterium | reverse complement strand
CGTTCGCGTCGACATCACGGGACAACCTCGGACTCGACCGGCTGGTGTGAGAGGGTGCGCCGCCACAGATCGAGCGTGGGCTAAATGACGTTCGGCGGCGCCGCGGCCGTACACGGGCAAATCGGCCATAGCGAAGCGTGGCTCGTGCCGGGCAGCCGCTCGACAACGCCCTCGACGCCCCGTGCTTCGAGTTCCTGGCGGAAGCGGTCGACGCTCTCCGCGGTCGCGGACTGGTCGTTCTCGGCGAAGGCGATGTACAGCCCCCCGTGAACGTCGGCGAGGTCGTGGTGGGGTGAGTCCGGCTGGTCGGTGACGAGCGCGCCGGGGTGGATGCCGGCGGCGGCTACGAACTCGTCAGACATCGCGGCAGCGGCGTGCGAAACGACGCGCGTTCCGCTTCACCTGCTCGCCGATAACCGACGCCGTCCATGTACAGAACGGCGACGGGAAACGGACCCGAGCCATCGGGATGCGCGACGAACGTCGTCATCTCGCCGTCGGCGGTGCGAATGCGCGTCTCACGTTCGTGCATCTCTCCTCCTCGTTTTCAACCGCGACGGCGTCGACGGCGGACGGTGAAGCCGCTGCGCGTGCAGCGCCTGCGTCGCCCGGCGGAGCTGCGCCTCCGTGAGTGCAGGCTCGGCTTGCGCAGTCGCTGCTTCGGCGCGAAGGCCGTCGAGGACGATGCGCAAGTGTCGTCGCCAGTTGGTCGGCGCGATCTCGGCGGTGGCGTCGATCAGAGGCGTGAACGACCAGAACAGCAGCGCCAAGTCGGAAAGCGTGAAGTCCGCTCGCAGGGCGCCCTGCTTGCGTGCAGCCTCGAGGAGCCGCTCGAACCGCCGCCGCAAATCCTCACGCGCGCTTGCAAATCGCGCTTCGCCGAGCGGATGGCGCAAAAGCAAAGCCCTGAGGACACGGTCGCGTGCCTGCAGCTCGAGCGCGTTGTTCAGAAAGCCGACCAGCGCGTTCCAGCCGTCGGGGTCGGCCGCGGCCGCATCGGCGAGCGCGAGCAGCTCGCCGATCCGCTCTTCCAGGATCGCCTCGACGAGCGCCTCACGGGTCGTGAAATGGCGGTACAGCGTGCCGATCCCGACCCCGGCGCGGCGCGCGATCTCCTCGAGCGGCGCCTCGACTCCCTGCTCGGCGAAGACCTCCCGCGCGGAGGCGACTAGCAGCTCGTGATTACGTCGCGCATGACGGCGCTGACCTCGCTGCTCGCCGACGATCCCGCTCACGAGCGGCAAGATACCAAGAAACCGGAGGCGTGCCTCCGGTTCTGCTAACGTCGGACGCATGAGCGCGCCCGCAACTGACGCTCCGCTTCGAGGGCGCGCTCTGCGCATGGTCTTCGTGGCGCTGATGCTGGGCATGTTCCTGGCGGCGCTCGACCAGACGATCGTCTCGACCGCGCTGCCGACGATCGTCGGCGACCTCGGTGGCCTCAACCATCTCTCCTGGGTCGTCACCTCCTACCTGCTCGCCTCGACCGTCTCGACGCCGATCTACGGCAAGCTCGGCGACATGATCGGGCGCAAGCCCGTCTTCCTCGCCGCAATCCTCATCTTTCTCGCCGGCTCGATGCTGGCCGGGCTGAGCCAGTCGATGACCGAACTGATCGGGTTCCGCGCCTTGCAGGGAATCGGTGCCGGCGGGCTGATGGTCGGCGCTCAGGCGATCATCGCCGACATCGTCCCGCCCAGGGAGCGCGGCCGCTACATGGGCCTGATCGGTTCGGTGTTCGCCGTCGCCTCGGTCGCTGGGCCGCTGCTCGGCGGGTTCTTCGTCGACAACCTCTCCTGGCGCTGGGTCTTCTACGTCAACATGCCCGTCGGCGCGCTCGCGATCATCATCGTCATCACCCGGCTGCATCTGCACACGCCGACCATCCGCCACAGGATCGACTACTTCGGCGCCGGACTGCTCACCGGAGCGGTTGGTGCGCTCATCCTGCTCACGACCTGGGGCGGCAGCACCTATGCGTGGGGCTCAAGGACGATCGTCGGCCTCGGGATCGCCGGCGTCGCGCTCCTGGCGGCGTTCATCTGGTGGGAGAAGCGCGCCTCCGAGCCGATCCTGCCGCTCACGCTGTTCCGGTCTCGTGTCTTCAGCGTCTCGTGCGGCATGGGTTTCATGATCGGCATGGCGATGTTCGGGGCGATCATCTTCATCCCGCTCTTCCTGCAACTCGTCTACGGCGCAACGCCGACCAGTTCCGGACTTCGCATGCTGCCCCTGATGGCGGGGCTCCTTGTCGCCTCGATCAGCTCCGGGCGCGCGATCAGCAGGATGGGCCGCTACAAGGCGTTCCCGATCGCCGGCACTGCCGTCCTCATCGTCGGCATGTACCTGCTCTCGCGCCTCGGCGTCGGCACTGCTCCGTGGCTTGCCTCTGTCTACATGCTGATCGTCGGAATCGGCATCGGTCTCGTCATGCAAGTGCTGGTCCTCGTCGTCCAGAACGACGCGAGCCCGGAGAACATCGGCGTCGCCACCTCGACCGCCACGTTCTTCCGCTCCGTCGGCGGCGCGTTCGGCGTCGCCATCTTCGGCACCATCTTCGCGACGCGACTCACGGACCAGCTCGCGCGGTTCCCGCACAGCGTCACGGCGCGTCTCGGCAGCGGCATCCACCTGAGCCCCGCCGCAGCCCGCCGCCTCCCGCCGGCCGTGCACAACGACTTCCTCCACGCGTTCGCCAGTTCGCTGCACGGTGTCTTCCTCTGGGGCATGGCGATCGCGATCATCCCGTTCGCGCTCTCCTGGCTCCTCAAAGAAGTCCCGCTTCGCACGACCGTCCGGCGCTCGGCCGAGGTCAGCGCCGAACAAGCAACCGCCGGAGGCGCGACCTCCGAAGCAATCGTCGAAGCAGGCTAGGGAACGCCTGTACCGCGCTCACGGACGCGGCGGGAAGCGTCACCTGAACGATTTAGTTCCGTGGATCGCGCGCTCGCGCGACGTCGGCGGGCACGCCTTCGTGCTTCTCGACGATCCAGTAACTCGTGTGCTGCTCGACGACCGTCTCGACGTCGAGCGCCTGATGATTCGGCGCGATGATGAAACGCAGGGGATCACGGCGAACCGTTTCGTATTCGCTGATCGTGAGTGGTCCGACCCGCTCGAGGCACCCCGGGTCTGAGCACTCGCAGATCAATCCGCCGACTGGCTCGCTCGGCCTGTCGCCCAGAGACCCGAACTCCTGGGTGATGCCAACCACGCGCTCGTTGACCTCGCGGAACACCGCTTCGTTTTTCGCCAATCGCGAGTCGCGGGGCTCCACGAGGCGTGCTTTCCGACAACTGCTTGTCGGGAAACACACGATTGACTGTTCAGTCGGACCCGGGCGTGCGCCGAATGCCGCTTCGGGCGGCAGTTCGCGCGTCGAAAAAAGGGGTCAGACCCGAAAAAGAGGGTCTGGCCCTCGCCTCGAGGTGCCTTCTTGACGTGTCGCCGCGCTTAGCGTGTGCTTGACCCCTTCTTCTCGGTCAGGTGCGTCTGCCGCGCACCGTGAAGAGACCGGCCGTACCGGCCGTTGTAGGCACATGGACTTCGCCGGGAGCGGACGGCCCGACCCTGCTTCGACCACGGGCGACGGTGACTGGTTCGAGGAGAGCTCGGCGATTGTCGAGCGGTTCCTCGACAACATCGGCTTAGCCGTCCTGGGGAAGCGGGAGGAGGTTCGTCTCGTCCTGGCCGCACTGATGTGCGGGGGCCACGTTCTGCTGGAAGACGTCCCGGGCACCGCGAAGACGGTCCTCGCACGCGCGATCGCGCAGTCGATGGAGGGCGCGATCTCGTCACGTATCCAGTGCACGCCCGACCTCCAGCCGACCGACGTCACGGGGCTCGCGGTCTTCAACCAGAAGGACCGTGATTTCGAGTTCCGGCCGGGGCCCGTCTTCGCAAACGTCGTGCTCGTCGACGAGATCAACCGCGCGATTCCGAAGACGCAATCGGCATTGCTCGAGGCGATGGCCGAGCAGCAGGTGACGGCCGACGGCGAGACGCGTCCTCTCCCGGATCCCTTTTTGCTGCTCGCGACGGAAAACCCGATCGAGTACGAGGGAACGTTTCCGCTGCCCGAGGCCCAGCTCGATCGTTTCTTCGTCAAGACCGCGCTCGGTTATCCGACCGCCGACGAGGAACTACGGATCGTCGACGAACAACTCGACCAACATCCACTTGGCGCACTCGCGCCCGTGGTGACGGTGAGCGATGTCGAGCGGCTGCGCCGGTCGATCCATCGCGTGTTCGTCCACGAGGCGGTTGCACGCTGGATCGTGGAGCTCGTGCGCGCGACGCGTGGCTCGGAATTCGCGGCGATCGGCAGCTCGGTCCGCGGCACGCTCGCGCTGAGCCGCGGCGTGCGCGCATGGGCGATTCTGCGCGGCCGTCGGTACGTGGTGCCGCAAGACGTCGAGGATCTCTTCGTGCCGATCGTCCTGCACAGGATCTTCTTCAAGCCGAGCTTCCTCGCCGAGGCGCGCGAGCGCGGCTGGGCCGCAGCGTCCGCGGACGTGCGCGCCGCCGCGCTCGAGCGTGCGCCGCGGCCGGGGCTCGACCTCGTTCTCGAGGGAGTCCCTCCGACGGCGCTCTAGCGAGACGCGCTTGCCCGAACTCGTCTTCCCGCTGATCTCGAGACGGCGAGTCCTGGGCGTCGCGTTCGGCGGGATGCGGAGTCTCCGCCGAGGAACGGGCTCGGACGTCGCCGGCTCCCGGCCGTATCGCCCCGGCGATCCGATCGACCACATCGACTGGGCGGCTTCCGCCCGCCTCTCCCTGGCGCGCGGGAGCGACGAGTTCGTCGTTCGCGAGCACTACGCCGACGAATCTCCGCGAGTGATCGTCGTCGTCGATCGCGCACCGACGATGGGCATCGCGCCCCCACCGAGAGGCCGGTTGCACAAGCCGCAAGCGCTCATCGCCGCGCTCTCCCTGATCGCAAGCAGCGCCGGCGCCTCCCGGAGCCTGCTCGGGTACTTCGACTGGGACGGCAGCGCGCCCGTCTGGCGCGCCCCGCGGAGCGAGCACCAGGCGGCACCGCCTGCCTCGCGGGAATTCCACGCGGCGGAGGACAACGTCGAACGCGCGCTCGCGACCCTCGGCCGCAACAGCCGCGACGTTCCTAGGGGCAGCTTCGTCTTCGTCCTCTCGGATTTCCTGAGCGGCCCGAGCCGGACCGCGTGGAGGAGCGCACTCGAGCACGAGTGGGACCTCGTTCCGGTCGTGATCCAGGATCCGCTGTGGGAACGGAGCTTCCCCGATGTCAGCGGGATCGTCGTCCGCTTCTCCGAGCCCGGCTCCGGAGCGGCGCGACACGTGCGACTGAGCCAGAGCGAGGCCGCGCAACAGCGTCTCGAGAGCGAGCGTCGTTGGGCAAGGCTCGTCGCCGATTTCCGCGCGCTCGGCGTCGATCCCGTCGTCGTCTCCTCCGACGACCCGGCGGCAATCGCCTCCGATTTTCTCGGGTGGGCAGACGAGCGGATGTACGCCAGGGGCGGCCGATGACGAAGGCGGCCCTGGTCGTCGTCGCTTTTCTCGTCGTCTCGCCGATCGCGGCGGACGGGCGCGCGGCCGCGCCGTTGCTGCCGCCGGGCAAGCCGGTGCTCATCTTCGAGTCGTTGCGTCCGAGTGTCGTGCTGTTCGGCGATACGTCGCGGCTCCGTGTCACGGTGCTGGTCGACGCGCACAAGGTCGATCCCTCGTCGGTACGTCTCCATTTTCGTGTCGCCCCGCTCGACGCGACGTCCCCCACGAAGTCTCGCGACGACCTCGGTGACGACGTGACGAGGATCAGGTTCGCGTCGACTGTCCGCTGCTTCGAGGTGCGTTGTGTCCCGAAAGGCAGGTACGGGTTCTTTCACTTTCCTGTCGGAACGGTCACGTACAAAGCAAAGCGGCGTCAGCGCGCTGCAGCGGCGACCTTCCGTCCGCAGGCCGTCGAGGTGCTGTCGCGGATCAATCAATCGGCGCTGGGTGCCGCGATCACGGCTTCCTCGACGCAAGGGACCCCGATCTACGCGTATCACCTCTCGCCGCCTGCGCCGAGCTACCGCGCGTCACCAAAGGCGCTGGCTGCAGCCTCGTTCGTCGTCGCCCTCGCCCTGATCGGAATCGCCGTGTTCATCAACCGCGGCTTACTGCGCCGGCCAGCCACCGTCGCTGTTGGAGCAGCGCCGCGCGAAGTGAGTGAACTCGACCGCGCGGTCGCACTCGTCCAGACCGCGCAGGAACGCAACGACGAGCTGCTGCTGCGAAAGGCGCTCGAGCGCGTCGCCGTCGAGCTTGCGGCGACGGGCGATGACCGGCTCGCTCGCGATGCGCGGGAGCTCGCCTGGACGGAAACGGCGCCGCGCGACGCGCCGGTCGCAGATCTCGTCACGCGCATCTGTGGCGTGGGCCGTTGAGCGGCGCCGGCACCCCGATTGCGGTCGCGGACGTCAGACGCCTGAGCAAAGCGGCACGTCGTACTTCTGCGGTACGCGCCGCGCTGCTCGCAGGCGTCTTCTCACTGTTCGTCCTCGCGTTTCTCGAATCGCGCGGCACGGGATCGGAGCTCGGAGCATTGCTTCCGAAGGGAACGACCCCGATCGTCGCCCTCGACACGTCAGCGAGCATCTCGGGACCGACGAACCGCCGCGTGCTGAGGACACTGCAAACGCTCGCGAGCGGCGGTGGCACGGCCGGCCTCGTGGTCTTTTCCGACACGGCCTACGAGCTCCAGCCACCGGGAACACCCGCGCGCGAGCTGCGCCCCCTGATGCGGTTCTTCAGGCCGGTCGGATTCGCAAGCGGTACCCCCGAGTTCTCCGTCAGTCCGTGGAGCGCCGACTTCAAGGCGGGCACGCGCATTTCCGCGGGGCTCGACCAGGCGCGCCTAAGCCTTGAACGAGCCGGGGCTCGCCATGGTTCTGTGATTCTCGTCAGCGACCTCGACGATCCGGAGGCGGCGTCGGTGCTCGCGGTATCCGTCGGTGCGTTGCGGCGCGACCACATCGCGCTGAGGATCGTCCCGTTGTTTCCGTTCCCGAAGGACCTTGCGCTCTGGCGCGGTCTGGTCGGCGGCGGCGCGATTGCAGCCTCGCCGACGCTGCCACGGACGGCGGCCGAAGCGGCGAAGCAGGAAGCGCATCCATTTCGGTCGCGGCTGCCGGTCACCCTCCTCGTCCTCTCGGGGCTCCTCGTCCTCGTGCTTGCCGTGCACGAGCGCGTCTGCGGTCGACTCGTGATCGCCGGGAGCGGCGGCCGATGATTCGGCGGCATGGACGGCTCCTCGCAACCGTCTTCCTTGCGCTGGCGGCGCTCGTGCTGGTTGCGCTTGGAGCGCAGCTCCTGCGCTGGGAGCGGCAGATCTCCCGCGACGACGTCGTGTTCCAGGCAACGCCGTTGCGACCCGACCTCTGGCGGTCCGGCCCGTTCCCGCAGCTCGACCCGTCGCGGGCGATCCTCGGCATCGACGATGACCTCGCCTTCCGACGCGCACTTCAGCTGTTCTGGCGGGCGAAGCCGCGCAGCATCGATTACCGCCCGTTGTTGCAGGCGTACATTGCGCAGGCGCAAGGTGCATTGACACGTATTGCCGACAGCAGCTCGAGCGCGCAGCGTCGCTCCGCGGCGTTCAATCTGATGGGGGTGCTGCAGTTCTCGCAGACGTTGCCGAGCAGCGACGAGGCGGCGCGCAACGCAACCATTCGCGAAGGGGTCGGCGACTTCCGAAACGCGCTCGAGCTCGACGCGACGAACGACGATGCCAAGCTGAACCTGGAGCTCGCTGCCCGCCTTTACCGTGAAGAGTTGACCGGTCCGCCAATCAGTGGCGGCCCGAGCGGCGGCGCGAACAACGGGTCGGCCGGCGGCGCCGGCGCAATCGGCGGTGGCTACTAGATGGCGAACGCGTGACGCTCCTCCACCCGTGGGTGCTCCTCTTCGCGACCGCGGCGCTGCTGCCGGTCGCGGGGCTGCTCGCGGTGGAGCGACGCGCGAATGCCGTCCGCCGAGCGATCGGCGAGCCCTCTCCCCCGCACGGAGCCGCGATCCTGCGCGCGCTCTGCCTCATCGCTGTGCCCGCGCTGCTCGCGGTCGCGGCGGCCGAGCCGGTCGCGGAGCAGACCAGGAGGCGCACCGAAAAAGCGGGTGTCGAGGCCTACGCAGTCTTCGATACCTCGGGCTCGATGGCAGCGTCATCCCGGCCGGGTGCGCGGAGCCGGCTCGAACGCGCGAAGAGGCTCGCGCTCGAGCTGCGCCGGAGCGTGCCCGGGGTCCGCATCGGCATCGCTTCGATGACCGACCGGCTTCTGCCGACGCTGTTCCCGACAGGCAGTGACTCGGTTTTCGCGGCAACTGTGGCCGAATCCGTCGGGATCGAGCGGCCACCGCCGACGGTGCTCGCGGAGCGCGCGAGCAGCCTCGACTCGCTGGGAAACCTCGCCGACGGGAACTTCTTTACGGCCCGGCGCCGTCTTGCCGTCGTGTTCACCGACGGCGAGAGCGCGCCGCCGACGCAAGCGGTCGCTACGAAGTTGCAGAAGGCGCACATCGGCGTGTTGTTCGTCCACACGTGGCGCAGCGGGGAACGGATCTACATCGGCACGAGCCCTGATCCGAACTACACGGCCGATTCGTCGAGTGCACGCACGCTGGAGCGCGCATCCACGCTGATCGGCGCGAGGGTGTTCGGCGAATCGGATTTTCCCGCAGTCGTCAGCGCGGCTCGACGCGATCTCTCGCCTCCCGCCACCGCAAAGGCGGTCCCGATTCACGAGGGTGCGCGCACACCGCTCGCACAATGGTTCGTGCTCGTGAGCCTGCTCCCGCTCAGTGCGCTCGCCGTCCGGGGCAGCGGCCGGTTCGAGCGCCTGGCCGGCGTTCATCGGCTGCCGCGAATCGCGACACGACGTCCGCTCGATTCAGGAGTTGACGACGCACGCGCGGCTCGTATACAGACCGCCGAGACCGCTGCGGTCGATGAAGCCGAACGCAACAGGCTTGCGAGTGGCGTATGAACGGACGGCGACGGATGCCGTGAGCCCGCGTCGGTCCCACACGGCGCGTGCGCGGATCAGAAGTCGCCCACGCGCGAGACATGTGAACGTGTGCAATTGGTCGGGAGGCCCCGGCAAGCCGGGATGGGTCAATGGGACGGAAACGCTCGTGCGCGCGCAGCGCGTCCGGTCGACGAACACACCCTTCGTCTGCACCCCCGACGGGGCTGAGAGGACGTAGACAAGCGAGGGAGACGTGGTTGCACCGCTATACGCCCCGAGCGAAGCCGGATAACCGTTCGAGCCCGTGTAGTTCGCCGTGTAGCTGAGGACGAACGCGCTCATCCCGTGAAGCTCAGGAAGCGTGCAGACAACGGTCGTGTCCTCGACGGTGCGGACGACATTGTTTCCCGCGAATGCCGAGTCGTTGCGGCCACGGGCAACGAGTGGACTGCCCACGACGAGCAGGACGATCGCCGCGATCAGGGTTGCGAGTGGCGTATGAACGGACGGCGACGGATGCCGTGAACCCGCGTCGGTCCCAGACGGCGCGTGCGCGGATCAGAAGTCGCCCACGCGCGAGACATGTGAACGTGTGCAATTGGTCGGGAGGTCCCGGTAAGCCCGGGTGGGTCAGCGGGACGGAGACGCCCGTGTGCCCGCAGCGAGTCCGGTCGACAAAGACGCCCTTCGCCTGGACGGGCCACTGGCGGGGCGATAGGAGCCCGGGTCTGGGCTGACGACGGTTCGTGGCTGAGAGGATGTAGATGAGCGAGGGGGACGTCATTGCGCCGCCGTACACGCCGAGCGAAGCCGGATAGGCGTTCGGGCCGGTGTAGGTCTCCGTGAAGCTGAGGACAAACGCGCTCATCCCGTGAAGCTCGGGAAGCGTGCAGACGACCGTCGAGTCCTGGACAGTGCGGACGAGACTGCTTCCTGCAAAGGCCGAGTCGCTACCGACACGGCCCACGAACGGGCTGCCGACGACGAGCAGGACGATCGCCGCGATCAGGGAGGCCGCCGTCACGAACCCGAGAACGCGCATGCGCACCCTGGCGCGCTCCAGAGTGCGCCGTTGTTCATCGGCCACGCGGCGCCGCAGTTCATCGAAGAAGCCGGGTTGCTCGGGCGGAGGCTGGAGATCGTCGAGAGCGGAGCCGATCGGGTCGAAATCGTTCACGGGCGCGCTCCGTCCTCGCCGTCTGCCGGCTCGATCGCCGGCCGAAGGAGTGCGCGGGCCTTCGTCAGCCGCGATCCGACCGTCCCCGCCGGGATCCCCAGAATTGCACCGGCTGTCTCGTAATCGAGCCCGCGCCAGTGAACGAGGATGACAGCCGCCCGCATCTCCGGCTGGAGGCGGTCGAGCGCCTCGCGGAACGTGATTCGCTCGACCGTCGCCAATGCGAAGTCGGCGGTCGAGGCGTCGCTGCGTACCTGCAACAGTCGCTGCCGCCGGCGGTTCCTCCGCCACTCGTCGACGCAGCAGCGGTAGACGATCCGGTACAACCAGGCGATCTGCGTCCCGGTCGCGGGGTCGAACCGAGGAAACGCTCGGAACGCCCGCAGATACGCGTCCTGCAGCACATCGTCCGTCTGATCGGGATCGCGCAAAAACTTGTAGGCGAACGCGCGCAATTCCGGGTGGTAGCGCCGCAGCGTCGCTTCGAACAGGTCCCACTCGGGTGTGCCCGCCGGCAGAGCGGCGGCGGCGCGCTCAACGCGAGCGTCGCCGTAAGGCAAGGCGCGCGTTCTCGGGAGCCGTATGTATGCCGGCGTCGCCATCACTACCTGACCAACGGTCTGGCTCGCGGATTCCTTCACCGACATCGATCATCCGCTTGCCGGAATCGCGAGTCCAGCCGCGTTGGCTCCGACGAGAGGCGCTGCAACGGCCCGGCGCGGGGCTCGGCCAGATCGCCGGCCCCGCGACCGTCGACTCGATCAGCCGCCGAAACCCGGCCCGGGAGGCCCTTGCCGGACGTTGAACGAGCTGTCGAGATGCACCTCGACGCTGGTGCCGTCGGACTTCGTCACGGTCACCTCGTAGCCGCCACCGCGCAAGTCCGTGGCGACTGCGCCGGCAGTACCGCTGCCGACCGACTTCACCGCAGCAGCCTGAGCCTGCGCCGCCGCGGGGCCCGTGACCGCCTTCTCGGCGCCCTCGTGCGCAGCGCTCCCGTGCGGCGGGCCGAAGCCGCCCGGACCATGGCCTTCGAGGACGTTGAAGGAACTGTCGAGATGCACCTCGACCTTGCTGCCGTCTGCTTTCGTGACAGTGACCTCGTAGCCGGAACCGCGGAAGTCGGCCGTGACCGCGCCGGCGGTCCCGCCGCCGAGCGCCTCCACCGCTGCCGTTTGAGCCTTGGCTACGGCAGCACCGCTCACGGCCTTTTCGGCACCTTCGTGTGCGGCGCTTCCGTATGCCGGGAACGCCGGCGGTGGCGCGCCCGCCGTCGTCGCTGCCGGCGTGCCGCCGGACGACGCGGCGCCCGCAACGGCGGCGCCGCCGAACGCGAGCGCTGCGAGCGCCGCGCTACCGAACAGCACCTTCTTGACCTGCTGATTCATTTGCGATCAGCCCTTCCGATCGGCCGGGACACATCCCGGATTCGCCCCTACTCTCGAACGGCCGCGTGAGAGCCACTTTGGATGCGGATAGGAAAACGCTGCGAAAGACGCCGAGGGTCGCGCGAGAGCGGGAGGACGTCCCGCTCTCGCGTCTGGTGGCTACTGCGGCGGACCGCTCGCGAGCGTGACCGTCGTCGAGTGGCCGGCCCCGGTCGCGTCGACGTAGGTGACTGCGACGCGGGCACCAGGCTTCTTCGTCAGCAAGAGCGCTGGGAGCGCGCTCGGCGAGGAGACGACGCGGCCGCCGAACACGGTGATCGTGTCGCCGGCGACCAGCCCTGCGGCCGAGGCCGGCCCGCCCGCGAAAACGCCTGCGATCACCGCACCGGAATCGCCGGCGTACGGTCCGGCTTCCTGAAGCGGCATGACCTCGACGCCCAGGAACCCAGTGCTCCCCATATGAATGCTCGTCGAGCCCTTCCCGGTCTTGATGCGCTTCGCGATCGTCAAGGCTCTGTCGATCGGGATTGCATACCCGTCGGTGCTTGCGGATTGCTGAAAGCCGCCGGAGGCGGAGGCGGCCGTATCCATGCCGACGACCTTGCCGGCTGCGTTCAGGAGTGGTCCGCCCGAATCGCCTGCCCGGAGGGCGGCGTTCGTCTCGATCAACCCGGCAAGGCTCTCGCTGCCGCCCTGGTCGTCGCTGACGGCAATCGTGCGGCGAAGCCCAGTCACGATGCCCGAGGCTGAGACGAGCGAGCCGGTTCCGCCGGCGTTTCCGACCGCCTTCACGGATTGGCCGACCTTCACTGGCGCCGAGCTTCCGAGCGACACCGTCTTCAGGTTCGAAGCGGCGCGTGCCTGAAGCAGAGCGACATCGTCGGAGACGTCGTAGCCGACGACCTTGGCCGTATAGCTACGACCGGTCCTCGGAACGACGATCCGGATCGACGTGGCACCACGGATCACGTGGTTGTTCGTGAGCACCTCGCCGGAGGACGTCAGCACCATCCCGGTGCCCGCCGCCCTTCCGTGCTCGTACGCCAGCTTCGTGTCGATGACGACGACGCCGGTTCCGACTGGCGTCGATCGCGTCTTCGCGAAGGCGAGACCGGCGGCGACCGCCGCCGCGACGCCGGCGATCAGCGCAAGCAGCACGAATCGTCTGTGAAAGCGGTTCGGATTCACGGGTCGCCGCCGCTCGGGGTCTTGAACTTCCATCGGCACTCCTCTGTTTATCGGTGCGTGGGCGACAGCGTCGCGCACCAACGTAGGAGCCGGCCCACAACTTCCTTAGGACAAGCTGAGAGCCGCAAGGCTTGCGTACCTCGACCAGCGCCGTCCTCGAACGACTCGGCGCGGGCAGCGCGACGATCAGCGAGCTCGCCGAGCCCTTCGGCATGTCGCTGACCGGAATGAAGAAGCATGTCCGGCTGCTCGAGGAGGCGGAGCTCGTCACCACGGAGAAGATCGGCCGCGCCCGCACGTGCACGCTCGTGCCCTACGCCTTCGAGGGCATCAGCACCTGGCTACAACGGCTCGACCGCTTCGCACACATCGTCGAACGCACGAAAGGAGCACGATGAGCACCACTGTCACCACCCCGAACGAGCTCGAGATCCGCGTCGAACGGGTCTTCGACGCACCCCGCGCGCACGTCTACTCCGTGTGGACGGATCCGCAGCTGATCCCTGAATGGTGGGGCGACGGCACCGTCGTTGAAGAGATGGACGTCCGCCCCGGCGGCATGTACCGCTTCCGCACCGCGCACGGCATGGTCGAAGGCGAGTTCCGCGAGGTCGAGCCACCCGAGCGCCTCGTGCAGACGTTCCAGAACCACCTGCAGACGCTCGAGTT
>VAXB01000019.1:41274-41804 GCA_005883995.1 Actinomycetota bacterium | reverse complement strand
CCTCGGCCGCGATCCGGAAGTTCTCCGCCGTCTCCTCGATGTCACCGAGCGCCTCGGCGGCGTACGGCTTCCCCTGCTCGAGCGAGAGCTCGCGCGCGAACTCCTCGCGCCGTTCGTCGATCAGGTCGGCGATCGCGTGGCAGACCTTCGCGCGCTCCCACGCCGACAGCCGCGCCCACTTCGGCTGCGCCTCGCGGGCGGCCTTGACGGCGCGGTCGACGTCGCCGGTGCTCGCGTCCGGAACCTCCGCGAGCGCCTCGCCGGTCGCCGGCGAGACGATCGTCCGCACGCGGTCGCTCGTCGACTCGATCCACTCGCCGCCGATGAAGTTCTGGAGGGTGCGAACGGTGACGGCCATGAGGCTCCTTTCGTGCAGGCGACGCGCGACGACGTGACGGACGCATGCTCGCAGCCCTGCGTCGGCCGTGCCGTACGATGCGACGCATGACGCGCTACCTGCACACGATGTACCGCATCACCGATCCGGAGCGCAGCCGCGCGTTCTACGAGGCGCTCGGGCTCGAGTTCCG
>VAXB01000019.1:0-41265 GCA_005883995.1 Actinomycetota bacterium | reverse complement strand
ACTGACGTTCAATCACGACGGCCGCACCTACGACCTGGGGACGGCGTACGGCCACATCGCACTCGCGGTCGACGATCTCGACTCGACGCTTGCGCGGCTGAAGGAGCAGGGAATCGAGCCGGAGCGCGAGCCCTACAGCGTGCGCGAGGGCGGCTCGCGCCTCTGCTTCGTCCGCGACCCGGACGAGTATCGGATCGAGCTGATCGAGTCGAGTCGCCGCTAGCGCTCGCGGACGATTCCGGCACGATGCCGGCGCACACGCGTGACGTCGCCGCCGTTACGTTGCTCGTCATGGCAACGAAACCGAAGGAGCGAAAGATCGAGACGGCGTGGGGCGCGGCCGCGCTCGTCGAGCAGGTGAGCCTTCCGCAGCGTTCCGGCGAGCGTCGATTCGCCTCGGTGGTGCAGCTCCTGGAGCTCGAACGCGGCGATCGCCTCGTCCGCTTCGCCTACACGACCGACGGTGTCGCGCGCCGCGGTCCGGTCACGCTTCGCGCGCGCGACCTCGAGCGGCTCCGGTCGGCCTTGCGCGAGCATCCGGAGCTCGAGCAGGCACTGCTGGGAGGACGTTCGTAGGAGGGCTTGGCAAAAACATCGGCTGTGCCGTCGGGCCGCGCCGCTCGCCCCGAGGCCGCGTCCTCAGTCACGCCCGTATCGCTGCGGATACGAACGCTCCCTGCGTCCTTGCCTCGGAACGCCATCGCACCCCGACGACGAGCGACGTTCCGCCAAACCCTTCTAGACGACGGCGAGCGCGCGATCGCGCGCAGCGTCGACGAGCGACGCGAGCAGCAACGCGCCGTCGGCCGACCCGAGCAGCGGATCGACCGCGTGCTCGGGGTGGGGCATGAGGCCCATCACGTTGCCGGCGGCGTTGACGACGCCGGCGACATCCGCGACCGAGCCGTTGCACGGCTCGGCGTAGCGGAGCACGACGGCGCCGCTTGCTTCGAGCTCCGGGAGCGCCTGCTCGGGATAGAACCAGGAGCCCTCGCCGTGCTTCACGGGAATCACGAGCTCCTGCCCCGGCTCGCAGCGGGCGGTGAACGGCGTGTCGCTCCGCTCGACGCGCACGCGGACGTCGCGGCAAATGAACGCGAGTGACTGGTTCGGCCGCAGAACGCCCGGGAGCAGCCCCGCCTCGCACAGAATCTGGAAGCCGTTGCAGATCCCGAGGACGAGGCCGCCGTCCGCGGCGAAGCCGGCGACCGCGGCCATCGCCGGCGAGAAGCGCGCGATCGCCCCGCAGCGCAAGTAGTCGCCGTACGAGAACCCGCCCGGGAGGACGATCGCGTCGAGGTCGGGCAGCTCGTCGTCGGCATGCCACACCGGGACCGCCTCCGCGTCGAGTGCCGCGAGCGCCCACAACGCGTCGCGATCGTCCTGCGACCCCGGGAACGTGACGACGCCGATCCGCGGCTGCGGTGAGGTCACGCGCCGTTCTCCTGCAGGTCGATCTCGTAGCTCTCGATCAGCGGGTTCGCGAGCAGCTGCTCGCACATCCGTTCGACCTGGGCGCGCACGTCCGCCGCGTCGGCGGCCTCGACGTCGAGGTCGACGACACGACCGATCCGGGCCGCGTCGACTGCGAAGCCCAGGTGGCGGAGCGAGCCCTGCACCGCCTCGCCCTGCGGATCGAGGATCCCCTGCTTCGGTCGGACGACGACGGTCGCTTTCATCGCAGCACCACGTCGGGATCGGCGAGGTAATCGTCGAAGCGAATCCCGCTGATCCGCTCGAACGCCTCGACGTAGCGGGCGCGTGTACCCGCGACGACGTCGTCCGGGAGCTCGGGCCCAGGTGCCGCCTTGTCCCACCCGAGCGTCTCGCAGTAGTCGCGGACGAACTGCTTGTCGTACGACGGCTGGGTACCGCCCGCCGCATAGTCGTCGGCCGGCCAGAAGCGCGAGGAGTCGGGTGTCAGCGCCTCGTCGCCGAGGACGAGGCGGCCCTCGCCGTCGATGCCGAATTCGAACTTCGTGTCCGCGATGATGATCCCCCGCGCGCGCGCGTGCTCCGAAGCGAATCGGTAGAGCTCGAGCGAGAGGCGCTCCGCCTCGTCGAAGCGGTCGGCGTCCATCAGCTCCACCGCACGCGCCCGGTCGATGTTCTCGTCGTGGCCGGTCGCCGCCTTCGTCGCCGGCGTGAAGAGCGGCTCCGGTAGCTTCGCCGATTCCGCCAGCCCGGCCGGCAGTGCATGGCCGCAGACGGAACCTGTTGCGGTGTAGTCCTTCCAGCCGGAGCCCGAGAGGTAGCCGCGGACGACGCACTCGATCGGGAGCATCTCCAGCCGGCGGCATTCGGTCGACCGTCCGTCGCTGCGCAAAGAAAGCAGGTGGTTCGGGCAGATCGCGCGCGTCCGGGCGAACCAGAAGCCGGACAATCCCGTCAGCACGCGCCCCTTGTCAGGGATCTCCGTCGGCAGCACGACGTCGAACGTCGAGATGCGATCGCTCGCAACCAGCAGCAGGCGTTCGTCGTCGAGCGCGAACAACTCGCGGACCTTCCCGCTCCCGACGTGGATCGCAGGGGCTTCAGACATGAACAGGCTCCTCCTTTCGGACGAGCGCGCCGAGGCGCTCGAACACGGTGTCGAGATGACGGACGGTGGCATCGAGATCGAAGACTGCGTCGAGCTCGACGCGCGATGAGATGTCGCTGTCGGCTGCGACGAGCGTGCGGAAGTCGCGCTCCTCCTCCCACGCGCGCATCGCGTGTCGCTGCACGAGCCGGTATGCCTCGTCGCGCGGGACGCCCGCCTCGACGAGCGCCAGCAGCAGCCGATGGCTGAACACGAGCCCGTGGCTGGCGTCGAGGTTCCGGCGCATCCGCTCGGGATAGACGACGAGTCCTTCGACGATCCAGGCGAAGCGGTCGAGCATGTAGTCGAGCGCGAGGAACGCGTCGGGAACGATGATCCGCTCGGACGAGGAGTTCGAGATGTCGCGCTCGTGCCAAAGCGGGACGTTCTCGAGCCCGACGAGCGCCGCAGCCCGCACGACGCGCGCGAGGCCGCAGATGCGTTCCGCCACCTTCGGGTTCCGCTTGTGCGGCATTGCCGACGAACCCTTCATTCCCTTGCCGAACGGCTCTTCCACCTCGCGCACCTCGGTGCGGGCGAGGTGGCGGATCTCGGTCGCGAAGCGCTCGAGCGACGTCGCGCAAAGGGCAAGCGCCGACAGCAGTTCCGCGTGGCGGTCGCGCGCGATGACCTGCGTCGAGAGCGGGTCCGGCTCGAGCCCGAGCCGCTCGCACGCGAGCCGCTCGACCTCCGGTTCGACCTGCGCGTACGTGCCGACGGTGCCGGAGAGCTGACCGACGCGATTCGCCTCGAGTGCCGCGATCACGCGCGTGCGGGCGCGGTCGAGCTCGAACGCCCAGCCGGCGAGCTTCCAGCCGAAGGTCGTCGGCTCCGCGTGGATCCCGTGCGAGCGGCCGATGCAGATCGTCTGCCGGTGCTCCTCCGCGCGTGCGGCGACGAGCGCGAGCGCGCGGTCGATCCCCGCGACCACGACGCGGCCGGCGTCACGGATCTGCAGTGACAGCGCGGTGTCGACGACGTCGGAAGAGGTCAGGCCGAAATGAACCCACCGTCCCTCGGGCCCCAGTTGCTCGGTGACCGCGTCGACGAAGGCAGCCGTGTCGTGATCGGTCACGCGCTCGATCTCGGCCACACGCTCGGGCGTTGGCACGTGGGCGTGGTCGCGGATTGCGGCGACGTCCTCGGCGGGGATCGCGCCGACCTCCGACCATGCCTCGAGCGCGGCGAGCTCGACGTCGAGCCAGCGGGCGAGCTTGCTCTCGTCCGACCAGATCCTGGCCATGGCCGGGCGGGAGTAGCGTGGAATCACCGGCGCGATTCTAGAGAGCGTTCAGGCCGACGGCCCGAGAATCCGCGCCGCGAGGACAGCAGCATTCTTCGCGTTGTCGACGCCGACGCAGGCGACCGGCACGCCGGGTGGCATCTGGACGATCGAGAGCAGCGCGTCCAACCCGTCCAGGACGCTCTTCGACGATCGGAGGGGAACCCCGATCACCGGCAGGTCGGTGTGCGCGGCGACGACGCCCGGCAGCGCCGCCGCGAGCCCCGCGCCGGTGATCAGGACGCGAAGGCCCCGCTCGCGCGCGCTCTTGGCGTACTCGGCGACGGCGTCCGGCTGGCGGTGCGCCGAGCGAACCTCGAACTCGTGCGGAATCCCCCGCGCGTCGAGCTCGTCCAGCGCCGCCTGCATCCGCTCGCGGTCCGACTCGGACCCGACGAGGATCCCGACGAGCGGGGCGTCAGCGGACGGCACGGAGCCCTCGCTCGAGCGCGATGTCGCGGCGGTATTGCATCCCTTCGAACGAAATCAGTTCGCACGCCCTGTATGCGGCAGTGCGTGCGTCGGCAAGCGTCTGCCCCGTCGCGGTCACGGTCAGGATCCGACCGCCGTTCGTCACGAGCCGCTCACCCTGCAGGGCGGTTCCTGCGTGGAACACGAGCGCACCGCTTGCGTCGGCGGCCTCGATGCCGGTGATCGGCGTGCCGGTGTCGTTTTCAGCCGGATAGCCACGGCCTGCGATCACGACGGTGACCGCCGCGTCATCCGAGGCGCCGAGCTGCGTGCCGGCGAGATCGCCGCCGGCGGCGGCTGCAAGCGCCTCGAGCAGGTCGACCTCGATGCGCGGCATCAGCGATTGCGTCTCGGGGTCGCCGAACCGGCAGTTGAATTCCAGCACCCGCGGTCCCTCCTCGGTCAGCATCAGCCCGGCGTACAGCGCGCCCACGAACGGCGCACCGCGCTCGGCGAGCTCCGCTAGCACGGGCCGGTGGATCACGTCGACGAGCTCGTCGACGTCGATCGCAACCGGCGAGTACGAGCCCATCCCGCCCGTGTTCGGGCCCGTGTCGCCATCGCCGATCCGCTTGAAGTCCTGCGCGGCCGGAAGCGGAACGGCGCGCGCCCCGTCGCAAATCGCGAAGACCGAGACCTCCTCGCCCTCGAGGAGTTCCTCGATCACGACGTCGTCGCCGTACGCTGCGATTGCGCGGAGGCCGGCGTCGAGCTCTTCCTGGGTTCTGCAGACGACGACGCCTTTGCCGGCCGCGAGGCCGTCCGCCTTGAGGACGCATGGCGGCCGTGCGACTGCGAGCGTCTCCGCAGTGGGAACACCGGCGGCGTGCATCACCTCCTTCGCGAAGCGCTTGGAGCCTTCGATCCGAGCCGCCGCCGCGCTCGGCCCGAACGTCGCGATTCCGGCGTGTCGGAGCTCGTCGGCCACGCCGGCGACGAGCGGGACCTCCGGGCCGATGACAGCGAGGTCGACGTCGAGCGCGCGCGCGAGTGCGAGCAAGCCCTCCCCGTCCTCCGCGCGCACCGGGTGGCATGCCCCGACGTTCGCGATACCTGGATTGCCGGGCGCCGCGTGCAGCTCCGTCAGGCCGTCGGACTGCGCGAGCTTCCACGCGAGCGCGTGCTCACGGCCGCCGGAACCCACCAGCAAGACCCTCACGGGCGGATCTAACCAGTCGCGTCGGCGGGTTTGAAAGCGACGCGGCGCGCGCAGGAAGGGGACGATGCTGGAGCCGGGGCTCGATCGTCACGAATGGGAGAGCGAATGGCAGGCGCTCGAGGAGCAGGTCGCCGACGCGCCTGCCGAGGCGTTGCCGGAGCTCGACAACCTCGTCGGCAGGATGCTCGAGGCGCGCGGCTTTGCAATCGGCGACCCGGTCGCGAGTGAGGGCGACGAGCCGGAGATCATCGCCGAGTTCCGCTCGGCCCGCGAAACGATGAGACTCGTCGAGGCGGGCGCCGACGGGATCTCGCCGGGAGACATCGCTGCCGCCATCAACGGCTATCGCGCTGTCTACGAGTACGTGATCGCAGACCACCGGGCGCCGTAGGCTGCGCCCGCGGCCAACCTCGGCCGCCGCCCACCGCTTCCCGTCGCCGCGACCCCCGCCACGCGCGCACGAATTCGGCACATAACCGGCGCTGACGCGTGCGCTCTGAACCGATACCGTCGATCGCGAGGGTGGCGGGTTTCAGCCCCACCCATTGAGGGTGGGGGTGCGGGTTCGGACTAGGCTGGTTGTGTCATGGCGAACGAGGACGGCGCTGGTGGGGCTTCGCCGTACGCGGTCGCGCGGGCGGACGTGGTTCGCTTTCCCGCCGGTGAGACCGTTCGCGATGCGATCGCGGTGGAGGAGCCGCTCGAGATTCGGATCGGCGGCCGGCCGATCGCCGTGACGATGCGCACGCCCGGTCACGACGAGGAGCTTGCGCTCGGTTTTTGCGTGACCGAGGGGATCGCGCCGCGCGCCGCGCGGGTGCCCCACGATCTTCGCGCCAACACCGTCGAGGTCGACGCCGAGGATTTCGACCCGGCGCGGATCCAGCGCAACTTCTATACGTCGTCCTCGTGCGGCGTCTGCGGCAAGGGCGCACTGGACGCGGTCGCGGTTGAAGCGCCGCGCATCACCAGCGAGCTGCGCGTGCGGCGCACGCTCGCCGCCTCGTTGCCCGACCGACTACGCGCGTCGCAACCTGCGTTCGCGGAAACCGGCGGCCTTCACGCGACCGGCCTTTTCACCCGCGAGGGCGAGCTCGTGTGCGCGCGCGAGGACGTCGGCCGCCACAACGCGATGGACAAGGTGATCGGCTGGGCGCAGTCGAACGACGTGCTGCCGCTCGCACAGCTGCTCCTGTGCGTGAGCGGCCGGCTGTCGTTCGAGCTCGCCCAGAAGGCTGCCGTCGCCGGCGCCCCGATCCTCGTCGGCGTGGGCGCGCCGTCGACGCTCGCGATCGACCTTGCGCGCGACCGTGGGATCACGTTGTGCGGTTTCGCGCGCCGCGGCGCGATCAACGTGTACAGCGAGCCGTGGCGCCTGACCGACTGACCGGAATCCTGCTCGTGGGCGGCGCGAGCCGGCGGTACGGCTCGCCGAAAGCACTGGCGCGGTTCGAAGGCGAGACGCTCGCTGAGCGCGCGTGGCGCACGCTCGGCGCCACGTGCGACGAGCGCATCGCCGTCGGCAAGTGCGCAGACGCGTTCGCTCTACCGTTCACGGTGGTCGACGACGCGTCGGACACACGCGCCGCGCTCGTCGGCATCCTCGCCGGTCTTCGCGCGGCGGACACGGAGCTCGCGCTCGTCGTTCCGGTCGACCTGCCGCTCGTCCGCGCATCCGATCTTCGGCGTCTCGCGGATGCATGTGCCGACGCGGCCGTTCCGGCGGCGGGACCGCTCCCTGTCGCATTGCGACGGACCGTGCTCGAGCAGCTCGAGCGGCGAGTCGAGCGCGGAGCGTTCGCCCTCCACGAAGCGTGGGACGAGCTCGACACGCGGACGGTTGAGATCGATCCCGAGACACTCGCCAACGTCAACACGCCGGCCGACCTCGAAGCGCTCGAGATCCGGATCGTTCCGTTCCGGGCCGAACACGGCCCCGGCTTCGCCGCCCTCGTCGCGGATACGCTCGGCGAGTTCGGGTTCCGCGCCGAGCCAACGCTCGACCCCGACCTCGACGACCCCGACGCCGTCTACGAGGCCGTCTGGGTCGCCCTGAGCCGCGGCCGGGTCGTCGGTTCGGTCGCGCTGCGACGACTCGGGCCGCGCGAGGTGGAGCTGAAGCGCATGTATCTTCGTCCGGAGCTGCGCGGCCGCGGCCTCGGCCGCCGATTGCTGCGCATGGCGCTCCTCTGGTCGCGCGAGCATCGGATCGAACGGATCCGCCTCGACACGACCGAGGCGATGGCGGACGCACGCCGCCTCTACGAAGCCAACGGATTCATCCGGATCGAGGGCGACCTGCCCCGGCAGGGGCAGCGGCGCCTGCTGTACGAGCTTCGTCTCTAGCGGAGCGCGACGACGCGCTTGCGGTCCGCGCCGGTGCCGACGAGCGAGATCTCGACCTCGAGCTCGCGTTCGACGCGCGCCACGTACGCGCGAGCCGCCTCGGGGAGGTCGCCGTCGAGCGGCTGCCGCCACCCGGCGAGGTGCTCGTAGACGGGCTCCGCGGCGTGAAAGTCGGACTGGTGTGCGGGGAAGTCTTCCGTCTCCGTCCCGTCCCGTAGCCGATAGCGGACGCAGACCGGCAGGCGGTCGAACGTCGAGAGCACGTCGAGCTTCGTCAGTGCGAGCGACGTGATCCCGTTGACGCGCACGGCGTAGCGCAACGCGACGAGGTCGAGCCAGCCGCAGCGCCGCTCTCGCCCCGTCACCGTGCCGTATTCGCCGCCGAGCTCGCGAACGCGCTCCTGGTCCGGCCCTGCGATCTCGGTCGGGAACGGCCCTTCGCCGACGCGCGTCACGTACGCCTTGGCGACGCCGATGATCCGGTCGATGCGGTTCGGGCCGATTCCGATCCCGGTTGCTGCGTTCGCCGCGACCGTCGCCGACGACGTCACGAACGGATACGTGCCGTGGTCGAGGTCGAGCAAGGTTCCCTGACCGCCCTCGAACAGGACGTCCTTCCCGGCTCGCAATGCGCGGTCGACGAGCAGTGACACGTCGCCGACGTACGGGCGGAGGCGCTGCGCGTACCCCTCGTACCGGCTCGCGACCGCCTCGAGGTCGAACGGTTCGACGTCGTAGACGCGCTCGAGCCAGATGTTCTTCTCGGCGAGCGCGACCTCGATCTTCTGGCGAAGGATCTTCGCGTCGAGCACGTCCTGGATGCGGATGCCGATGCGCGACGCCTTGTCCGCGTAGGCGGGACCGATGCCCCGACGCGTCGTGCCGATCTTGAGTTTCCCGAGTCGCCGTTCCGACGCCTGGTCGATCGCGAGGTGCCACGGCATGATCAGGTGCGCGTTGCCGGAAACGACGACGTTCGGTTCGAGCCCGCGCTCCGTCAGCTGATCGAGCTCGCCGAGCAGTACCTCGGGGTCGACGACGCAGCCCGCGCCGATGACGGACAGCTTGCCGCTGACGACACCGCTCGGGACCTGGCGGATCTTGAACGTCTCGTCGTCGACGATGATCGTGTGGCCGGCGTTCGGGCCGCCCTGGTAGCGGCACACCACGTCCGACTCCTGCGCGAGCAGGTCGACGATCTTGCCCTTGCCTTCGTCCCCCCACTGCGCGCCGACGATCACTGTCGCGGGCACGTCGAAGAACACTAGCTCCTGCTACGGACCGACACGCCGATCCTGGAAAGCGAGGCGCGGCAGTGGCGTCGTTAGTGTCCGCCGCTCGTGTCCGCCCTCTCTGCAACGTTGCTCTTCGTCGGCGGCCTCGTCCTCACGATCGCGGCGAGCCTCGTGCTCGCGCGTTCGCTCGATCGGGTCGGCGTGCGCCTCGGGATCTCGGAGGCGTTATTGGGAATCGTCACCGCGATCGGCGCCGATGCGCCGGAGATCTCGTCCGCCGTCGTCGCGATCGTCGCGGGGCACGCCGACACCGGCGTCGGTGTCGTGATCGGCTCGAACGTCTTCAACATCGCGGCCCTGCTCGGCCTGTCGGCGGTCGTCGCGGGATCGGTTCGAATCCACAAGCATGGCCTGATCCTCAACGCGGGCGTCGCGGTCGCCGTGGCCGTCGCCGGAGCGCTGCTCGCGCTGGGTTGGATTCCTGCCGGAGTCGCGTTTGCGCTCACGATCCTCGTTCTCGCGCCCTACGTCGTTCTGTCATCGCTTCGCTCCGACACGCTGCGGCGGCTGCCGCTCGGCGTGCGACGGGCGCTCGCCGAAGAGCAAAGTGACGCGCGACGCGACGAGCACGTCGCCCCGGCCACGCGCGTCGACGCGGTGTTGCTGGTGCCGAGCCTCGCTGCCGTCGTCGGCGGTGCGACGGCGATGGTCTACGCGGCGCAGTCGCTCGGCGATCGGTGGCATCTATCGGATGTCGTGATCGGCACGATCGTGCTTGCCGCGCTCACCGGCATCCCGAACGTCCTGGCGGCGATCCGTCTCGCGCTTCACGGTCGCGGCGCCGCATGCGTCAGCGAGTCGCTGAACTCGAACAACGCGAACATCCTGATCGGCCTCTGCGTCCCGGCGCTGATTCTCGGAATCGGGAGCGCATCGGGGATCGAACGGTTCGCTGCTGCCGCGATGGTCGGGATGACGTTGCTCGCGAGCGCCCTCGCGTATCGCGGCGGCGCGTTGACCAGATCGGATGGGCTGTTGGTGATCGCGTGCTACGCAGTGTTCGTCGCCGTCGTCGTCAGCGCAGCGTGAGCGGTCTACCGGCCGTCGCGCTCGACGCGCAGCTGGTGGCCGCGCGCGCACACCAGCCACCCCCGCACCGCGTCCGGCGGGAGAGTGCCGGCGACGACCGCGGCGCCGTAGCCGTCGCCCGCGACCGACCGCGCGCACGCGTCGCACGCGACCGTGAAGGACGTCGCGCGCGGCGAGATCCACACCGTCTGCTCTTCGAGAACCGTCCAGGACGCCATCGCTACGCCTGCAGGTCGGTGAACTTCGCGTAGCGCCGAAGGAACGCCAGCTTCTCCGTGCCGGTCGGCCCGTTGCGGTGCTTCGAGAGGATGATCTCGGCGAGCCCCTGCTGGTCGGACTCCTCGTTGTAGTACTCGTCGCGGTAGACGAACATCACCAGGTCGGCGTCCTGTTCGATCGAGCCCGACTCCCGCAGGTCGGACAGGATTGGCCGCTTGTCGTGACGCTGCTCGACCGCGCGTGACAGCTGCGACATCGCGAGAATCGGAACGTCGAGGTCGCGTGCGAGCACCTTGAGCTGCCGCGAGATCTGCGAGACCTCCTGAACGCGGTTCTCCGCCGTCGTTCCCGAGGTCATCAGCTGAAGGTAGTCGACGACGATCAGCCCGAGGTTCGGCTCCTTCGTCTTCAGCCGCCGCGCCTTCGAGCGGATCTCCATCATGTTGATCGAGCCCGTGTCGTCGACGTAGATCGGCGCCTTCATCAGCTTGTCGCCTGCCGCGACGAGCCGGGGCCAGTCGTCCTGCGACAGCTTCCCGGTGCGCAGCCGCTGCGACTCGACCTTTGCCTCACTGCACAGCAGGCGCTGCGTCACCTCGGACTTCGACATCTCGAGCGTGAACAGCGCGACCGGGCGGGCGTCCTTCAGATGGAGCGCGAGGTTCGCGGCGATGCACAGGCCGAGCGCTGATTTGCCCATCGACGGGCGGGCGGCGACGATGATCAGGTTGCCGGGCTGGAAGCCGGAGGTGAGGCGGTCGAGCTCCTTGAACCCCGACGGCGTGCCGGTCACGTCCTCGCCGGCCTCGTAGAGCGCGGTGATGCGCTCGAAGCTGTCCTTGAGCAGGTCCTCGATGTGGCTGAACTCGGTCGTGACGCGGCTCTGCGACAGCTGGAACACGATCTGCTCGGCGCGGTCGACGAGCACCGGCGTCTCGCCGGGGCGTTCCCAGCCGAGCGTCGCGATCTGCTGACCCGCGCCGATCAGGCCGCGCAGCGTCGCCATCTCGCGGACGATCCGCGCGTAGTGCGCGGCGTTCGCGGTGGCTGGAACGAGCGCGGCGAGCTCATGCAGGCGGACGCGGCCACCCGCCTCCTCGAGCTCACCGCGCTCCTCCAGCTCATCGACGAGCGTGATCGCATCTACCGGCTCGCCCTTCGCGTACAGGCCGAGTGCCCCGCGATAGATCTTCGCGTGGCTCTCGCGGTAGAAGTCGGACGCGTCGAGGATCTCGCTCACCGCTCCGATCGCGCCTGGGGAGAGCATCATCGCCCCGAGGACGGATTCCTCCGCCTCGAGGTTCTGAGGCGGGGCGACCGGTGCGGCTTCGGCAACCTGCGCGAGCATCCGCGCGGAGTGAACCACCCCTTCGCCGCTTTCGCTACCAGCCGTGCCCCTTGTGGAAGAGCGAGTTATCGACATGGCTTTTCCCGTCGTTTTGCAGGCCGAAAGAACATATGTTCCCAGAGGAATCGGACGGCGCTGTGGAGCGATCAGGCCGCTCATTGCGAAAACTTCGTGCGCAATTCACAGGCTCGGGAAAAGCCTGTTGAGCGCTGTCCCCACGCCGTCCACAGGCGGCGCGGATTGCGGCGCGCCACACGCCTCCGGCGCGTTCAGGATGTGGAAAGGAGGCGGTGCGCCGGCCGAGGCCGGCAGTTCGCGATGAGGTCGCTAGCTCTGCTCGTGCGCCGACGGATCCGGGTCGACGCGATCGAACTCGTCGTCCGGTAATTCTACGGCGACGTCGCCGGACGTCGGATCCACCGCGGCTGCGTCGCTGATCTCTGGGTCCTGCGCGGCCGCCGCGGCGTCCAGCGCGTCCAGGTCGAGCTCCTGCGTCGGCGCGGGCGGCTCCGCCTCCTGCTGTTCCGCGGCTTCCATCGCCTCGAGCTCCTCCTCGGGGGGCAACTCCCCGCCCTCGGGTACCACGAGCGTCCGCACCTCGGCGGTCACGTCCTGGAAGAGCTCGATCGGCACCTGGTAGCGGCCGATCCGCTTGATCGTGTCAATGCCGATCTTGCGCCGGTCGACGCGCACCCTGTGCTCCTCCCAGAGCCGGTCGGCGACGTCGGTCGGCGTGACCGAGCCGAAGAGCGTCCCGGTCGGCCCCGCGTTCACGTCGAAGCGGAGCTCGATCGCGCGCAGGCGCTCGGCGAGCTGCTGCCCCTCGTCGAACGTCTTCGTCTCGTGCCGCGCACGCCGCTCCTCGACCTTCCTGACCTCCGCGACGCGCGCGGCCGTCGCCTCTTCGGCGAGCCGGCGCGGCAGGAGGAAGTTCCGCGCGTAGCCGCGCGCCACGTTCACGACCTCGCCGCGCAGGCCGACCTTCTCGACGTCCTTCAGCAGGATGACTTCCATGCTCAGCGCGAGTCGGACACGTACGGCAAGAGCGCCATTTCACGTGCGCGCTTCACCGCGACCGCGACCTGCCGCTGGTGCCGACGGCACGCGCCGGTGATGCGGCGCGACCGGATCTTGCCCTTCTCCGACACGTACCGCCGCAGTTGGTTGGCGTTCTTGTAGTCGATCTCCTCGACCTTCTCCTTGCAGAAGTAACAGCTCTTCTTCCGGATCGGACCGGTCGACGACGGGCGCTTGCGCCCCGACTGCTGCCGCTCCCGCTCTCCTCCGCGCGGCGGCATCAGAACGGGATGTCGTCGTCGGCGCCACTCGTGAAGTCGGCGTCGGCCGAGGCCGCGGTGGCCGCCGCAGGCACGAACTGGCGCTCGCCACCGCCGCCGCCTTCGCCGTCGGGGCGCCCGCCCAAGAACTGGACCGTGTCGGCGATGATCTCGACCGCCTGCCGCTTCGTCCCGTCCTGCGCGTCCCATTCACGCCAGTCGAGCCGACCGTCGACGCCGACGGGGCGGCCTTTGGACAGGAACTGCGCGCAGCTCTCGCCCTGGTTGCCCCAGACCGTGACGTCGAAGTAGTTGGGCTTGTCGCCCCAGTTGCCCTGCGCGTCCTTCTGGCGCGTGTTCACAGCGATGCGCAGCTTGCAGACGGCGGTCCCGCTCGGCGTGTGCCGGAGCTCGGGATCGCGCGTCAAGTTGCCGACGAGGACGACCCGGTTGATGTTTGCCATCTCTCTACTCCTCCTCCGAACTGGTGTTCGCCTCAGCGTACGCGGGCGACGGGACGGATTGCTGTTGCGGCTCGGGCTCGGCCGGCGGGGCCGTGTGCGACGCCGCCAGACGGCGCGTCGCCATGTGCCGCATCACGCCGTCGGTGATCCGGAGGATCCGCGAGAGCTCGTCGAGCGTCGCGGCGTCGGCGTCGAACTGCAGCAGGTGATACGTCCCCTCATTTTTGTGGTCGATCTCGTACGCGAGCCGTCGCCGGCCCCACAGGTCATGGCGCAACCAGCGGCCGTCGCCGCGGTCCACGAGGTCGCGCGCGCGCACGACGATCTCCTCCTGGCGCTCCTCGGCCAGGTCAGGTTCGAGCATGAGCAAGATTTCGTACTCCACGAGGTTCCCGAGCCTCCTTCCTCTGGTCTGAATCGGCCTCGCCGGCTTGCGCCGCTCGGGAACGGACGGCGCGATGACGAGGCAGGAAGTCGCGCCACTGTAGCATCCGCCGGGCGCGCCGCCCGGTCGCGCGCCGCGCTCGGAGGAGTCGGATGTTCGAGTTCCTGAAACGACGGAAGGCCGAGAAACCGCAGTCATCCGAGGCGCCGGATTCGCGCGCGGACGAGTTGCGCGAGAAGCTCGCCGAGGCGCGTTCGATCGTCGAGGAACGGGAGGAGTTCGAGGCGGCCGAGACGCCCGTCGATCGCGCCGAGCCCGCGCCGCCAGGCCCCGAGCAGCGGCGGCAGGACGTGCACGCGGCGGGGCGGGAAATCGCCGCGCGCATGCGCGACGAGCGCTGACGGCTTAGGCGCCCGTCCGGACGCGGCGCCTTACGTGGCTACGCGCGCGACGGCGAACGTGAAGGCGAAGCCGGCGACCGTCAGGCCGACGCGTTTCCACGACGGGTGGCTGTGCGCCTCCGGCAACAGGTCGGTCGCGCCCATCGAAAGGAAGAAGCCGCCGTAGAGCGCGAGGACCCAGCCGAGGCTGCGGTGCGAGATCGACACGGCCGAGCCGATCACGGCGCCGACGAGGGGTGCGAGGGAATCGGCACAGAGCCAGCGCAATGCCTGCTTCCGGTTGCCGCTCTGGAAGAGGACGAAGCTGACGGTGTTCATCCCGTCGGCGAAGTCATGGCTGACGACGGCAAGAAAGACCAGCAACCCCGTCGCCGTGCTGATCTGGAAGGCGAGGCCGATTCCGAGCCCGTCGATCAGGCTGTGCACCGAGAGGCCGGCGGCGCCGAGCGCCCCGACGTGTGCATGTGCGCGCGCCTGCTCGGGCTCGTCGCGGTGGTGGAGGACGAGTACGCGCTCAGCGAGGAAGAACGCCAGAAATCCGACGCCGACGACCGCGAGCACGTCACGGGGCTGGTCGAGTGAGTCGAGCGCCTCCGGCAGGACGTCGAAGAGAGCGACCGCGACGACGATCCCGCCGGTGAACGCAATCAGCGTCGCGAGCTCCCGGTGCAAGCGCAGCGCGAGGATGCCGCCGGCGAGTGTCGACAGGACGGTCACACCCGCGAGCGGAATCGCGACCCACGCTGCGGCGACGCCGGTGATCACGCGAGAATGAGAACGATTCTCGTCATCGTGTCACGACGATACACTGACCATGTGCCCTGGACCGCACACGCGCTCGACGTGCTCGACGACGCCGGCTACCGGAGCGGCGGCGCACGCCGCGCCGTCGTCGAGCTGCTCGGCCGCCAGAACTGCTGCCTGAGCGCGCAGGAGATCTTCGACCGCCTCCGCGGCGCGCGGCGGCCGGTGGGGATCGCCAGCGTCTATCGCACGCTCGACACGCTCGCCGACCTCAGGCTGGTCAAGCGGATCGACGCCGGCGACGGAATCGCGCGCTACGAGCCGTCACCCCCGGACGGCGATCACCACCATCACCTTGTCTGCCGCGACTGCGGGAAGGTCGAAGCGTTCAGCGACCCGCGGCTCGAGCGGGCGATCGATCGCGTGGCGGACGGGCTCGGCTACGCGGTCGAGGAGCACGAGGTCGTGCTCACGGGCGCCTGCTCCGACTGCCTCTGACGGGTCAGAAGGGGACGTGGTCGAAGCGCCCCCGAAGAGCTACCGGCCGACGAACGCCTTCGCGCCGGCGGCGAGACCGCGCGCCACCTTGAACTGGTACGCCGCGCTCTGGAGCAACCCGCGCTCGCGCGGGTTCGACATGAACCCGGTCTCGATCAGGATCGACGGGACGTTCGCCCAGTTGAAGCCGGTGAGGTCGGAACGCGGCGTCAGACCGAGGTTCGCCGCCCGCGTCGCGGCGATGACCGAGCGCTGGACGATCGCCGCCGCGCGACGCGACGAGGAGTAGATGTCATCGGTCCAGCCGCGGTGAAACGCCGGGTAGAGCATCTGCACGCCGTGGCGTGACAGGTCCGTCGAGCCGTCGGCGTGGATGCGGATCATCAGCGCCGCGCCGCGGTTGTTGCAGTAGGTCGCCCGCGCGATGTTGCCGCCGGTGTACGTCGGTCCCGTTCGCGTCATCGCGACGCGCAGCCCGTCTTGCTGGAGCAGCGCGCGCGTCTTCAGCGCGATCGCGAGCGCGACCGGCGCCTCGCCGGGCGCGCCCCCGCCGTCCTTGATCTTGCGCGTCTTCGATCCCGGGCCGATCGGCTCCGTCTGGCGGCCGATCGCGGGCGGCGTCCCGTGACCGGGGTCGAGGCAGATCAGCGGCACCACGAGGCTTCACATCCTGCCTGCGCCGCGCGAGAATCGTGCGCGTGCGGATCGTCGACCTCTCCCAGCACTACGAGGACGGCATGCCGATCTTCCCCGGCCTACCGGACCCGTCGTTCAGGCCGATCGCCAAGGTCGAGGACGACGGGTACGCGATGTCGGAGTACCACCTCGTGAATCACATCGGCACGCACGTCGACGCGCCGGCCCATCAAATTGCGGGCGGCGACACGCTCGACGAGATCCAGCTCGACAGGCTCGTCACCGAGGCCGTCACGCTGGACGTCTCGGACCGCCGCCCCGGGCCGCTCCCACGGGAGGAGTTGGAGCCCCACCTCGCGAAGATCCGTCCCGGCGACATCGTGTTCCTCTACTCGGACAATGGCCGCAACTGGGGGAGCGAGGCGTACTGGACCGGCTGGAGCTACCCGGATGCCGCGGCCGCGCAGGCGCTGATCGAGCGGGGGATCTCGGCGATCGGCTTCGACGGCCCTTCGGCCGACCCTGTCGACACGACGACGTACGACCTGCACCGCGTCTGGCTCGGCGCCGGTCGGATGATCATCGAGAACGCGACGAACCTCGACCAGTTGCCCGAGCGCTCGAGCGTCGTCGTCGCGCCGCTCAAGGTGCGCGATGCCAACGGCGCGCCGGCGCGCATTTTCGCGTTGCTTCCCGACTGACGAAAGGAGTCGGAACATGACCGAACCCGTTACGCCCGGATCGCCTCGGAACCGGTCGGCAGGCGAATTGCGGCACGGGATCCTCGGGTGGGCGGACACGCTCGCGCAGTCGATCGCTCTCCTGTCCCTGGCCCTGGGCGTCGCGACGGCGACCTCCGCCGCCGCCGGCAGCGCCGGTGCCGCCACGCCCTGGGCGTACATCGTCGCGGGCGTCGGGTGCCTGTGCCTCGCTTCGGTGATCGTCCGGTTCACGTCGCGGATGGCGAGCGCCGGCGGCGTCTACACGTACATCGCGCGCGGGCTCAATCCGAGCGGCGGATTCATCGGCGGGTGGCTGTACGGAACCGCGTTCGCCGTCGGCATCTCGTTCGTCCTCGCAATCGGGGCCGTCACGATGTCGACCCTGCTGACCTCGCACACGGGTTGGCATCCGGGCTGGTTCACGTGCTTCCTGATCCTCCTCGCCGCGCTGCTCGTGTTTGCGTTCTTCGACATCCGCCTCTCGACGCGCACGCAGCTGGTCCTCGGTGCGGCGGGCGTGGCGGCGGTGCTGCTGCTCGCCATCATCGTGCTCGCGAAGGGCGGCGACTCCGGCGTGACGCTCCAGCCGCTCAACCCGGCCAAGCTTCCGTCGACGCACGGGCTGTTCCTCGCCGTCGTCTTTGCCTTCACCGGCTTCATCGGCTTCGAGGCGGCGGCGGTGCTCGGCGAGGAGGCGGCAGAGCCACGGCGTGCGATTCCACGGGCGATCCTGACCGCGGCCGTCGTCGCCGTCGTCTGGTACGTGTTCATCACCTGGACGATGTCCGTCGGGTTCGGCGTCGGCAACAGCGCCAAATGGGCGCAGGACGTGGCGCCGCTCGACACACTCGCCACGCGTTACGCCGGGACATGGCTCTCGGTGCTCGTCGATCTCGCCGTGATCACGAGCGCGTTCATCGCAGCGCTCGCCGGGATCCACCTCACGGCGCGGACGTTCTTCGCGATGGGTCGCGAGGGCGGCCTTCCGCGCGTCCTCGCGTGGACGCATCCGCGCTTCCGGACGCCGTGGGTCGGAATCGGCCTCGCGCTCGTGATCACGTTCGTGCTGGGGCTGACCCTCGGCCGGCACTGGACGCACCCCGCGCCATCGCCGTTCACGTATGTGCAGTTCATGGCGTTGACGGCAACCCTCGG
The DNA here is from genome assembly GCA_005883995.1 of Actinomycetota bacterium. GTDB lineage: Bacteria > Actinomycetota > Thermoleophilia > Gaiellales > Gaiellaceae > 3-1-20CM-4-69-9. The sequence continues at coordinate 23,253 of VAXB01000019.1, read as the reverse complement.
CATTCTCGGCGCCTACATCCTCGTCGCCCTCTCGGGGATCGTGTTCTTCCGGCGGGCGAAGGCGGAGGACGTCTCCTACAACGTGCTGCTCGACATCGTGCTGCCGCTTGCGGCGATCGCGATCTGCGGCTACACGATCTACAAGTCCGTGCATCCGCTCCCGCCGTCACCGATGCGCTACGGACCATGGGTGGCGCTGATCTGGCTCGCGATCGGAGTGGGTGTCCTCGTCTGGCTGCGCGTAACTCGCCCGGACCGGGTCCGCGAGTTCGGCACGATCCTCGGTGAAGGCGAGGGCGTCGCGCACGCGCGCGACGTCGAGATTCGCCCCGTCGTCGCGCCGTAGGGATTAGCAATGGGGCGAGTCCGGGAACGGACCCGCCCCATGGACCCACTCCTCGCATTCGACAAGGCGCTCGGAAACGCGGTCGAGCGGCTCGTGCGCTCGCACCACCACCGCCGCCTCCGCGGGCTCGGCTGGGAGCATGCGCTCGAGCCGGATGACGGTGGGCTCTGGGTAGCGGGCGACCCGCCGCCGCGCGACGGCAACGCCGTGGAGATCCTGATCGACGGCGCCGAGGCCTTGCCCCGAATGGCGGCAGAGCTGCGCAACGCGAAATCGCACGTGCACATCGCGGGCTGGCACGTCTCGCCGTGGTTCGAGCTCGAGCGCGACGGCGGCACCACGGAGGTGCGCACCTTGCTGGAGGAGCTCGCAGAGCGCGTCGACGTCCGCCTCCTACTCTGGGCGGGCTCCCCGCTGCCGCTCTTCCGTCCCGCCCGCGATGACGTGGACGGTGCCCGGCACGCGCTCGCCTTCGGGTCGCGGATCCAGGTCGCGCTCGACGCAAAGGAGCGCCCGATGCACTGCCACCACGAGAAGATCGTCGTGGTCGACGACCGCGTCGCATTCGTTGGTGGGATCGACCTGACCACGCTCGCCGGCGACCGGTTCGACACGTCCGCACATCGCGCGCGCGGCACGGTCGGCTGGCACGACGCTGCGGCGGCCGTCCGCGGCCCGCTCGTGCGCGACGTGGCGGAGCACTTCCGCCTGCGCTGGCACGACGTTGCGGAAGAGGAGCTGCCGGAGCCGAAAGCGTCGCGCCGGGCGGGCGACGCGACGCTGCAGTTCGTGCGGACGGTGCCAGAACGCGTCTATGACGCGCTTCCGCGAGGTGAGTTCCGCATCGTCGAGGCATACACGCGCGCCTTCCGCTCGGCGCAACGGTTGATCTATCTCGAGAACCAGTTCTTCTGGTCGAGCGAGCTGGCGGAGATCCTCCAGGAGAAGCTCGCGCACCCGCCGAGTGACGACTTCCGGCTCGTAGTCGTGCTCCCGACGAACCCGAACAACGGGGGCGACGACACGCGCGGGCAGCTCGCGGACCTGATCGATTGCGACGGCGGCGCGGGCCGGGTCATCGCGTGCACGCTCACGGCGCTCGGGGACCAGGGACCGTGCCCGGTGTACGTCCACGCGAAAATCGGCATCGTCGACGATCGCTGGCTGACGCTGGGGTCGGCGAACCTGAACGAGCACTCGATGTTCAACGACACGGAGGTGAACCTCGTCTGCTGCGACCCTTCGCTCGCGCGTGCGACACGGCTGCGCCTGTGGTCGGAGCACCTCGAGCAGCCGCTGCAGGCGGTCGATCGAGCTGCCGCGGCGGTCGTCGACGAGCTCTGGCGGCCGATCGCGCGCGAGCAGCGGCGGTTGCGAGACGCCGGCGAGCCGCAGACGCACCGCTTGTCGGAGCTTCCGCATGTGTCGCGGCGGACGGGGCGGCTGCGCGGACCGATGCAGGGGCTGCTCGTCGACGGTTGAGGTTCGGCGGGACGGGGCACCTACGCAGCCGATGGCGACCGGACGGCCCGTACCCGAGGATTTCGCCGCGGCGCTCGACCGCGTGCCCGAAGCGCGTGACCGCTTCGCAGCAATGCCGCCCGATCGCCAGGCGCAGTGGCTCGACTGGATCGACCGCGCCCGCGGCCGTCAGCGCGCTGCGCGTGTGGACGAAGCGATCCGCCGTTTGCTGCCGGCGACTGCCGTCGCGGAGGAGACCGAGGCGGTCGAGCCCGTCGGCCCGCCTCCGGAACGGAACTGGTGGATCTGGCTCCTGCTGCTGCTCCTCCTCGTCGTCGCCGGGTTGCTCCTCTGGTACTTCCTCTCGCGCGGGAACGACAAGACGACCGTCCCGAACGTCGTCGGCCTGAACGAGCAAGCCGCGGCGCAGCGGCTGCAGCAGGACCATCTGAAGGTCATCCCGAACACCGGGCCGAGCCCGCGGCCGCCCCACGTCGTGTTCGCGCAGCAGCCCGGCGCGGGCTCGCAGGTCGACAAGGGGCAGTCGGTGACGATCTCGATCTCGTCCGGCGCAGCCCACAAGGCGGTGCCGAACGTCACCGATCTGCCGGTCGCGCAGGCCCAGACGCAGGTGACCGCCGCGGGGTTCACCCCGCAGGTGCAGCAGCACGCGTCGACACGGCCGAAGGGCGTCGTGTTCGCGCAGCAACCTGTCGCCGGCGTCACGGCGGTCAAGGGCGCAACGGTGATCCTGAGCGTCTCGACCGGGGTCAAGCCGGTCGTCGTGCCGAGCGTGGTCGGTCAGACACAGGGCGCGGCCGTGTCGCAGCTGACGAAGCTGGGCCTCAAGCCAAAGCTCCAGAACGTCGCCTCACAACAGCCGGCCGGCGTCGTCGTCGCGCAGAAGCCGCCGGCGAGCACGAAGGTCGACAAGGGCGCGACCGTCACGCTGAACATCTCGAAGGGAACGGGGTCCGGCGGGAACACCACCACGACCGTGCAGACCACCACGACGGGAACCGTTACGACGGCCGCGCACGCGACCATCCCCGCCGTCAACGGCCTCGCGGTGACCGCAGGCGCGCGCCGCCTGAACACGGCGGGCTTCCGGCCGATCATCCGCTACGTCGATTCGACGCAGCGGGCTGGGCTGATCGTGACCCAATCCCCGGCGACCGGAACTGCGAAGCGCGGCTCGGCCGTTCACATGAGTGTGTCGAACGGCCCGAACCCGGCCGCTCCTGAGAGCGTGCCCGACGTGACGACACAGGATCAGGCGGCGGCGGGGCAGGCCCTGCGGCAGGCGGGTTTCAAGCCGCTCGTCCTCTTCCGCGCGACGAGTGACCAGACGCAGGTCGGCAACGTGCTCGAGGAGCAGCCTCCGAGCGGGAGCATCCCGCGCGGCTCCTACGTCGCGATCTTCATCGGCCGAGCCGCCTGACCGGGCCCGGACGCGCGTCGGCGCGCCGCTAGCGGAGCGCGATGTCGTCGAGCAGGAAGTACGTCGGGTCGCTCGCATAGCCGTCGTCGTGGTCGTTGAACCACAAGACCACGGTCTGACCCGCGTACGGCGCCATGCCGAAGCTCGCCTGTGTCCAGGTACCGGAGTTGTTGCAGACGTTGAGCACCGTTGCGAGCGTCGTGCCCGTCGTGCTGCGGACCTGCATCTGGATCTGGTCGTACGTGATCGTGTCGGGGCAGTGCGGCTGGTACCAGAAGGTGAGACTCGGACTACCGGTCGGCACGGTCACGGTTTGCGTCAGCGTACTGTTTCCGTTCACGGCGCTCGTCGAGCCGATGCGCGCCGCGTTGGTCCCGGTATGGCCGCCGGAGGCAATCACCGGGAAGAACGCGCCGCTTCCAGTCCAGGGCGACAGAGTGCCCGTCTCGAAGCCCGGGTTCTGGACGACGTTCGGCGCCGGCACGTAGTTCACGACCGCGACGTCGTCGAACAATGCGTACGTCGGGTCGCTCGGATAGTTGTCGTCATGCGTGTTGAGCCAGAGCACGACCGTCTGGCCGGCGTACGCGCTCGTGTCGAACGCGACGCTCGTCCACGCGCCGGTGTTCGTGCACGCGTTCAGCACCGTCGCGAGCGTCGTTCCGGACGTACTGCGGATCTGCATCTGGATCTGGTCGTACGTGATCGTGTCGGGACAGTGCGGCTGGTACCAGAACGTCAGCTGCGACGTCCCCGTCGGCACGGCGATCGTCTGCGTCAGGGTGCTGTTGCCGTTGTACGCCGTCGAGGCGCCCAGTTGCGCCGCGTACGTTCCCCCGTGCGCTGACGTGGTGACGACGTGCGGTACCAGCACGCCGCTCGCGCTCCAGTTGCTGAAGTCGCCAGTCTCGAACCCGCCGTTGGCGACGCCGGGAGCCGGCGTGACCGTGAGGCCGAGCGTCGTCGTGTGCGTCGCGCTCGTCCCCGTCCCGGTGATCGTCAGCGTGTAGCTGCCGGCGGCCGTAGCCGAGCCGACGTTCACCGTCAGCGTCGACGACCCGCCGGCGTTCATGGAGGTCGGGTTGAAGCCGACTGTCGTCCCCGAAGGCTGGCCGCTCGCGCTCAGGCTCACGGGCTGCGCCGATCCGGTCGTGACTGCGGTGGAGATCGTGGACGTCGCGCTCCCGCCCTGGCTGATCGTCAGCGTCGCGGGGCTCGACGCGATCGAGAAATCGGGTGGCGCGGTGACGGTGAGCGTCACCGTCGTCGTGTGCGTCGTGCTCGTCCCTGTCCCGGTGATCGTGATCGGGTAGTTCCCCAGCGGCGTGGACGATCCCGTGGTGAGCGTCAGCGTCGACGAGCCGCCCGTGGAGACGGACGCCGGATTGAACGCCGCAGTCGTGCCGGAGGGCAAACCGCTCGCCGACAGCGATACCGTCTGGGCCGAGCCGGCCGTGAGCGAGGTCGAGACGCTCGTCGTCCCGCTCGATCCCTGAGTCAGGCTCAGACTGCTCGGGCTCGCGGCGAGTGAGAAGTCGTCCGTCGGCGGCGCTGTCACGGTGACGTTCACGGTCGTTGTGTGCGTCGCGGACGAGCCGGTTCCGGTCACCGTCACCGGATAGGTCCCGGGCGTCGCCGCTCCGCCCGCACTGACGGTCATCGTCGACGACGCGCCTGCCGCGACCGACGCGGGGCTGAAGGTGACGCTGACGCCCGTCGGCTGACCGCTCGCCGACAGCGCGACGGTCTGCGCCGACCCGCTCGTGATCGCGGTGCTGACGGTCGAGGTGCCGTTGCCTCCCTGCGCGACGCTCAGCGCCGACGGGGTCGCGGAGAGCGAGAAGTCCGACGATGCCGCGCCGCAGCTCGGGAACTTGAACGACCCGATCCGCGTGTGCCAGTTGAACGTCCCGTTTGCCGGGATGTACTCGGTCGTGTACCAGAACGTGCAATCGTCGCTCGGGTCGATGCTCATGCTCGAGTAGTCGCCCCAGCGGCTGAGCGTCGCCGTCTGCGAGCCGGCACCGTCGACGAGCGAGGTCTCGCCGGCCGTCATGGTGCCGAGCGGGTCGCCTGCGAGCCGCCCCGTGTAGTGGATCCCGGGGTGCAAGGCGCTGCTCGAGACGCTGAAGCCGAGCGCCATGTCGCCGTTGTGATCCATCGCGACGCTTCCCATCCAGCGGTAGCTCGAGTCGGGCGCGTACGTGCCCTGCTGGTAGACCGTCGGCGTCCCGTTCGGGTCGCGGAGCTCGTACCAGCGGATGCCGACCGACGCGCCGGCGGTGACGGAGTCGTTGACGACAAGGGACTGGTGGTCGCCGAAGTTCCGGTACGCGAGTCTGTACATCAGCCGATCTGCGAGGGAGTCGAGCTTCTGCGTCGTCCCCGCTTGCGGGATGCACGTGCCGCCGCCGCTGCACGCCGGCGAGAACGCGGCCACGGGAAGCGTCGTCGGCCCTGTCAGCGCGGAGCTCGCCGGATTCGACCAGTCGACGTGGAAGCGCCAGAGCTGGAGGCTGTTGGTGGCGAAGCTGACGACGTCGTCCGGCGCGCCCGCCGGCGGGGGCGTCGGCCCGTCGAGGTCCGACGGCAGTAGGCCGCCGAACGACGAGCCGAGCGTGAAGCACTGTTGCGTAGCGGCCTGGCCGAGCAGCATCTTCGCGCGGTCGTAGCTGCAGATCTCCGGCCCGAGGAACTGCGTCCCGCTCGCGTTGAACAGGTTGAAGGTCGTGTAGTAGCCGTCCGGCCACACGCCGAGCTTCGGATAGTCCGGGAAGTTGTTGTACTGGAACGAGTAGCGGAAGTACGAGCCGGTCGGGTCGCCGCTCGTCGACACCGCGACGCACTGGAGGTACGGCGTCGTGCTGACGGAGAACTGGCTGATGATCCAGCGGTCAGCGAGGCGGTCGTACTCGACGGTCGCGTCGCCGTCGTTGTTCGTCTGGCAGCCGCCGCCGAAGCCGCTCCACAACGTGTTCGTCGGCACCGGCCCGTAGACGGGCGTTCCCGCCTTGTTGAAGATCGCGAAGTCGGAGTTGACGATCTGGACGTAGTGGTTCGGCCCGGCCGCGCCGTTCGGGTCGGGCGGCGCGGAGCCGACGAAGAAGCTGCCGGACGGCCCCGTGAACCCCTGGCCGATCCCGTCGAATCCGGGGCCGGGCGCCGGCGCGGCTGCCGTGCCGGGGCTCGACTGGACGACCGGGTCGGCTGCGCTTTGCGCCGGGACGGGGAGGCCCTTCTTGGGCTCCTTCTCCTTCTTCTCCTTGCCAGACTGGTCGGGCGCCGGAGCGAGTGTGCGCAACGGCGGCGACACGTCGTGGTTGACGTTGCCGGTCGGATCGTCGCCGTGCTTTGCGATCCGCGCGAGCGCCGTCGGCTTCGGTCCCGAGCCTGCCGAGGCCGCCGACGCGCAGACGAACGCAACAGTGGCAAGGGCGACGACGATCCCGGCGCTGCGGCGCGCCGGTCGAGACCCTCGCGCGCTGCGGGACGCGCGGGTGCAAGGCGGCAGGGGCATCTGCTGATCGCGTTTTCCGTCTCGGACGGCCCGCGCACATCACTCGGACGGGGGAACCGGCGTCTGGCGGCGGCGAAGTCGCTCGAACGAGCTATGCGGACGTCAGGTGTCGCGGAGCTGCGGCAGCACGCTCTCGCCGTAGACACGGAGTGCGGCGTGCGGGTCGTTCCCCGACACGTTCATCAGCACGATCGTCGTCGCACCGAGCTTCTGGATCAGCCTGATCCGCTTGACGTGCTTGTCCGGGTCGGATGACGCGATGATCTGCTTCGTGAACGTGGAGTCGGACACTTCGTCCTCGGCGTTCCGATAGATCGTGGCCGGGTCCGCGACGGGGGCCGTGTAGTTCTCGTCGACCATCGTCCCCTTCCACTCGCGCGCCTGCTCGAGGGCTGTGTCGTCATCGCCGGCGACCGAGAAGACCATCTGGAGGATGATCTCGCCGGGCTCGCGGCCCGCCTCCTCGCAGCTCTTCCGATACGCGGCGAGAACCTTCGGCGCCTTCATCGGGTCGCCAAGCGTCCACACGCCGTCCGCGAGGCGCCCGGCCACTTCGGCGGCGCCTTCGTAGAACGCGGACATGTAGACCGGCGGCCGGCGCGGCGGCCGCGAATACAGCATCGCGCCGTTCGTCTTGAAGAAGCGGCCGTCGAAATCGACTCGTTCGCCGTCGAGCAGGCGCGTGATGATCGTCAACGCCTCTTCCGTCCGTGCGAGCTGCTCCTCGGTCGACGGCCACGACATTCCCGCCGGCACCTCGTTCATCGCCTCGCCGGAGCCGACGCCGAGGAACGCACGGCCCGGAGCGAGGAGCTCGAGCGTCGCGACCTGCTGCGCGACGACGACGGGGTTGTAGCGGTGCACGATCGCGGTCACGCCTGTTCCGAGCTCGACGCGGCTCGTGGCGTTCGCCGCGGCGCCGAGCCAGACCCAAGCGTTGCCCGAGTTCATGGGCGCAGTCGCGTCGCTCCACCACGGCGCGAGGTGGTCGCTGCAGCAAATCCCGTCGAACCCGGCGTTCTCCGCCTCGACCGCTTGCTGCAACAGGTCGTCAGGGGCGAAGCGCTCGTGCGCGAGCGCGGCGAAGTACCGGACCTCGTCCGGCTGCCGCTTCCGCGCCCAGAGGACGCCCTTGACCGACGAGACGACCGACATCGGGCCTGAGCTACCGCACGCGGCGGCTCGTGAAACAGCCGACTACCGCGAGGCCAGCGCCATCCGCGCGGCAGCGAGCACAGCGCGCATGTACCGGTCGACGGCTGCGGGCGACGCCGCTCCGGCCGGCAGCTCCGCGGCGAACGCCGTGGTCCCGGGCAGCTCGTGGTTCTGCCAGTCGATCGCGCTGCCGGCGAGCGCCGGCAACGGGTGATACGCGAGCCGCGAGACCGCGGCGAACCGCCGTTCGACGGCCCGGTTGCCGCCCGACGCCCAGACCAGGTCGCGGTGCTGGTGGAACCAGATCGAGACGAGCGGATGAATCCGACGGATCAGGCGATACGCGATGCGCGCCTCCGGCTCCGACAACGGTTGCGGCCCGGAGTCGTACACGCCGCCGAGGCGTCGCCAGCGGTACGGGAAGTTGCGGTTGAGGTCGACGGAGTGCGCGTTGCCGCGCGTGCCCGCGGCGACACCGTCCGGATTGAGGACCGGCACGAGCCAGAGGTCGATGCCCCGCGGCGACAACGTCTCGAGGCGGCGTACGACCGCGACTCCGGCGGTCTCGTTGCCGTGGATGCATCCGACGACGAGGATCGGCGTGCCTGCGGGGTCACCGACCTCACCGGCCTCGATGGCGCGCCCGTCCACCGAGCGCCCGAGCGGGACCGCGGCCGGCGCGCTCGCAGCGCGCGCGGATGACACGATGAGCGGGATCGCGAGCGCGGCTGCGGTCAGCGTGAGACGGACACGAGCTGCGCCGCCCGAGCGCTGCCCGTGCGCGGGAGGAGCGTGACGTACACCCGGCTCGTCGACAGCGCCGTCGTCCACAACGTCCACTTTGCAGGACGCGGCTGCGCCGTGCGCGTGCGGTGGCTGTAGCCAGGCTCGTGTCCGACGTCGTGAACGGCGGGAGCGCCGGTGCGATAGACGACGCGGTCGCGGCCGGTCGTCGTCAGCGGCCCAATCTCGACGACTTGTGCGAGATCGGTTTGACGGTCGTAGACGAGCGTCCCGCCGAGGACCGACGGGTTCGTCACGATCGCCGAGGAGGAGCGGCGGACGACGCGCGACTTGGACGTCGTGAGGTCGACGGCGACGATGCGGCTGCCGGCGGACGAGACGACGTGGTACACGAGCTCACTTCCGGCGAGTGCCGGGCGCCCGAGCTGGGACGCACGTGGGGCGGTTGCAAGCGTATGGACGTCGTCGGGCGACGACAGCGCGCGCACCGCCAGCGTGTCAATGCCGGCGACCCGCGCACGCGTCACGAGCCACGTATCGGACACGGCAATCGCATCGACGCCCGGAACGTCGACGGCGAACACCTCCGTGAGATCGGAGAGCTGGGCGACCTGAACGGTCTCGCCGTCTCGCCAGGCGATCATCGAGCCGCCGACGGCTGCGTGCGGCGGCACGGCTGCTGTCGTCGCGGCACCTTCGTCGCGTTCGATGCCGCCTCCCGGTGACGTCCAGACGACGACCGAGCCCGACGTGCTGGGGTCGGTTCCGGCGCCAACTTTCGTTGCTGCGCCGACAGCCGTGACCCCGAACGACGCAACGGCGATCGCCACCATGCCGACAGCCTCGGCGCGACGGAGCACGGACACGAGTGCCGGCCGCTGCGCCATCGCGTCGACGATCCGTCGGCCGACCGGCAGGTGCGCGACCGGTGCGACGAGTGCGACCGGCAGCGCTCGTCCGACGCCGAACGCGATCCCGACGGCGACCCCGATCAGTGGCGTCGCGAGCAGGACGGTCAACCCGACGAGCGCCCAGAACGCGAACGTGAGCACGAATGTCGTGAAGCCGAGGCCGAGCAGGACGCCGTACAGGCCGACCGCGACGGGAAGCGGCAGGACGCGCCGCCAGTGCTCCGGAACCTGACGTCGGATCTGGGGGAGGATCGCGGCGTTGCGCGCCTCTGTGATCGCGGCGGCGAGCGCGATGACAGGTGCGGTGAACGCGGGGTGCAGGCCGCCGGTTCCGCGGACAGCGGTGCCGATCCTCGCGAGGAACGCGAACGTGACGGCTCCCCCGGCGCACGCTCCGATCGCGAACGCGACGCACGATGCCGTTGTCCGTCGTCGCGGCGCGCTGATCGTGTCGATGATCGAGAAGCCACACGGGGACCACGTCCCGGTGACGCCCGCGACGAACGCGACCAGGATCAGCGTCACTGTCAGCACGGAATTTTTGTGTCGTAGTACATGACGCAGTAGACGTGGCGCCCGGCGTAGCAATAGCCCGTCAAGGCGGCGTCGCCGTTGATTCGCTGCCGCGTGTAGGCGCAGCAGTCGATCAGCTTGCGTATGTGGCCGCCGCAGCACCGGTACCACGCACCGTCGATGTGCGTGGGGCGATTCAGCCTCGCCGCGACCCCGTGCTGGCAGACCTGGGTCCTCGGCGCCGAGGGTAGCGGCCGGCCATCCGGATCGAGCATGACGCGGCCGTTCCCGTCGACAGGCTGTCCGTTCGCGTTGACCGCCCGGCCGAGATCATCGACCGGATGTCCGTCGGCGGCGCGTAGCGGGAAGCCGCCGGCGTCGACGCGCGGCAAGCCGGTTGGGTGCGGGCACGAATCGGTGGTGTAGATGTGCCCGCAGAAGTGGAACGCGTCGGCTTCGCCCGGCTTGACGAGCGCCGAGACGGCATCGGCGCCTGCGGCGAGCGCGAGCATTCGCGAGACGCGTGCGAGAAAGCCGCGGCGCGACGTCGACGCGGCCAGCTCGTCGGTCAGCGCGGCGACGTCAGGCATGGACGGCCTCGACAGCGTTGCGCTCGGCGGTCGCGAGGATCCCCTCGAGCTGGCCGTAGCTGTTGAACGTTCCTTTCGCACGGACATGGCCGTCGCCGTCGAGTGCGACCGCATAGGGACTCCCGGGGATGTCGAGGGCTCGCCACACGTCCGCGTCGCGAATCTCGTCGAATTCGGCGACCGCGACCAGCGGATCCCGGCGGAACGCCGCGACGACCGGCTCGAGCGCCCGACAGAGCCGACACCCGTCCGACGCGAAGATCGCCAGCGTCAGCCCGCCGGCTGCGGAGTGCCCCGGGCTGGCCGGGATCGAGACGCGCGAGCCGAGCGGCGGTCCCTCCTCGGCGATGTCGAGTGCCGACTCGGTGCGCAGGCGTAGGCGCAGGACCCCGACCTCCCGCGCGAGCGCGAGCACGGCGACGGCGAGAACGACGATGCACGCGAACGAGAACGCCAGGCCGATCACGACCCAAGATCGCAGCGAGCCCGACGCGCGATCCCGCTCCGAAGCATCCGCACGGCTGCCCGCTTCGCCCGCGGAGGATCTCGACCGCGAGCAGGACGGCGAACGCTGCGAGGAGGCCTCCCGCGACATACGCTGCGCCGTCGATGCCGGCTGCGACCCCGACTGCCAACGCCGCCTCGGTCGTGATGAGCAGAAGGGTTGCCGGAACGCGGAGCGGCTCCGCGACGCCGTAGGTCGCGAGCGCGGACGCAGAGGTGCGGAGGGGGCGCGCCTTCGCGGCTGCCGCGGCGACGAGGATCGCCGCGAGCACGATGCGGACGAGGAGCGCCAAGGCGGTGGATGATCACAGGGCGCGGCGGCCGCTGCAACGCGGAGCCGACGTTGCGTGCGGCGCGCTCGTCAGCGAGGCACGCGTACCACGTGGTCGTGGCTGCGGACGGTCCCCCGCGCGCTCGTCGCGACGATGCGGAAGTGATACGTCGCGCCGCGCCGCAGCCGCGGCACGGCAAATGTGGCGGCGACCGCGCGAATCGTCGCGGGCGCGGTCCGCGCACGCGTCCGGCTGCCGTAGCGCGACGTTCTCCCGAATTCGACGTAAGAGGTCGTCCGTGCCGCTTCCGGGTACACGCGTGCCGTGATCACGGCGCTCGTTCCGCGGCGCGTCGCCGCGTCGCCGAGCAGCGCCGGCGGCTGCGCCGGCACGCGGACGGCCGCGATCCCCGTCGACCAGCCGAGGGTCGTGCCGCCGACGGCCCCTCCGACCTCTCCTGCGATCCACACGCGTCCGGGATCCGCGGGATCGACGGCCGCGCCGGAATAATCGCCGTACCGCCCGCTCTCGTTCGGCGCGGTTCCGCGCACGGCATCTGCCGGCGCACCAAATCCTCCGTCCGGTCGCATGTACGCGTACGCGAGGCTCGGGAAGGCCGCCGGCGACGAATACTCGAAGCCGACGACGAGGTTTCCCCGGGAGTCGGGCGCGATTGCCGGATAGAAAAGGAAACGGCCGTTCGGCAGGGCCAGTGTCCGGTCGAGCAGGACGCGTGGATGAGCCGGGTCGACGGCGAGCACGCGGGCGCAGGAGCGCGAGCCGCCGGTGCCGCAACCGTCGGTCAGGACGAGCCAGAGGATGCCGTTCTGGACGAACGCGTTCTGCACGCGCGGGTCGCCGGTGTCGACGGGGACGTTCGTGCCGCGTTGCGGCGCCGCCGGCGGGTTGCGCAGCGGCCGGGCGAGCCGGATCGTCTGCACCGGCAGCGAGGAGGGCGTCGCGCCCGAGACGCGGATGATCCCGATGGCCGTCCCGGTCGTCGCGACGGAGACGAGGTATGCCGTCGAGCTCGGCGCCAGCGACGCGGCCGGCGTGATCGCCTCGAATGCGGCGCTCGGTCCGAAGTGCGAAGCGCGCGGCCGAATCCCGTTCAGCAGGTCCTGCTTGCTGACGACCGTGATCTCGCCGCCGACGAAGCCTCCGTTCCCGCGACAGGACGAGAACAGATCGTCCGTCAGGACGACGACGGTCGTCGAGAGGCCGAGGCGCGGCTGGTCGGGACACCCCTGCGACTGGAAGCCGGCCACCGTGCGTGGGCTCGTCGGGTCGGAGGTTGCGGTCGCGCCGAAGACGGTTTCCGTGCGCGTGATGTCGAACATCGCCCCGAAGAACCGTCGCGTCAGCGGGTCGTAGAGGACACGCGGGTCGGTCGTGTCGTCGTTGCTGCGATCGACGGCGGCGCTCGAGAACAGGCGGCCGAGTGTCAGCGTCTGGCGGGCGGGGCCGCCGGCCGGCGGGAAGACGGCGGCGGTGCTGTTGACGAGCTCGACGAGAGACGTCGGCGCCGCCGCGATCTGGACATCCGCGGGATCCGCGCCCGGCAGCTGCGACGAATCGAGCCCGGTGAACGACGTCTCGGGCGGGGTGGACGGAGCCGCCGCGCGCGCTGCGGTCGCGACGGCGCCGAGCACGGCCGCCGCGAGCAGGATCAGCAGCGCGGCGCGCACGCGGCGACGGGCTCGGTGAGCCGGCCCGGTCAAACGGAAGAATCGCCGCCTACGCTGCGCAGCCCTGCTGCGAAGGCCGCGAGGAAGTAGGCCGTGTCCTCGTCGCGGAGGTCGAGCTCGCAATGGTCTCTCGCCGCTCGCTCGGCCATGACGATCTTGTCGAACAGGTCGTCGAGCTCGCGCTCAGAGACAACCGACGGATGATGGCCCTCGACGTAGTGCTCGGCGCCGAACGAACGAATCGCTTCTTGCAGTGGGAACGCTCGCCCGGCCGTCATGACCCCGGTCGGCGAGGCGGATGTGCAGTCGCCGAGAAACAGGACGCCGTCGGGCTCGACGTAGACGACGCTCGAATCGCGCGAGTGGTCGCCGCCGACGTGCCGAACGGTGACGCGCACGTCTCCGAGCTCCAGCGCGATCTCGTCGTCGAAGACGATGTCCGCCGGCGCGACCTCGACGGTGCGCGGCGCGGGCAGCTCCTCCTTCACGTATGCCGCGTGTTCCGGAGACGCCTCGCCGGCGGCGACGCGCAGATCGAGCCCCTCGTCGCTCCAGTCGATGCGGTCGAGCTCGACCAGCCGCGCGGCCGTCAGTCGCTGCGCGACGATCGCAGCGCCGACCTCGATGCCGCCGAACACATGGTCCCAGTGCGCATGCGTGTAGAGGACCGCGAACGGAGGCGCGACACCTACTGCTTCGAGACCGCTGAGGAGCTCGCGTGCGTGCGCGCGCGACGACCCTCCGTCGAGCATGACCGTTCGCCGGCTCCCGACGACGGCGCAGAGCGAAGGCCGATCGGGCGGCCCCGGCGGGAGCCAGTACACGTGCGCGGTGATCCTCGTCAGCTGTCCCATCACGGTGATGATGCTCGATTCTCGCGAACGGTTGGTTCTGCCGAGGCAACGGCGGCTTGGCCTGAAGTACTCTCAACGCGTGGACCCAGACGAAGCTGTCGTGTTGACCGTGGTGTCGAGCGGAGCGGAGGCGGACATCGTCTGCGGGCTGCTGCGGAGTAACGGCATCGACTGTGCGTATCGCGAGACCGAAGCAATCGAATCGTCGCTCGAGGACTTCACGGCTGCCGGCCCGCGCGAAATCCTCGTTCACGAGTCCGACCTCGCGGCTGGCCGCGAATTGATCGCGCCCTCGTCGACGTAGCTACGGTCGGTTACGGCGCCGCGCGCCCGGTTCGTCGGCTTAGACGGAGCGGCACAGGAGTCGAACCTGCCTAACGTGGGGCTGCCACGCCGTACCGGTTTTGAAGACCGGTTGGGCCACCAGGCCCGGCCGCTCCGCCGCGAATCTACCCGCGCACGCGCAACGACTTGGCCGCTTCGGCCGTTGTCACCCCGGCAGGCCTACAACCGACGGGAGGCGATTGTGGCGATTGGGCGGTCCGGAGACGCAGGTGCGCTCGCAGCGACGCGCGCGCGGGCGAAGGCCGACGCGGGCACCGGTTGGTATGCGGGGCTCGCGCGGACGGGGCTCGTCGCGAAGGGCATCTCGTTCGGGATCGTCGGCGTGCTCGCTGTCAAGCTGGCGCTCGGGGACGGCGGCACGGCGACCAGCCGCCAGGGCGCGTTGCAGGCGCTCGCCCACCATTCGTTCGGGAAGATCGTCTTGATCCTGCTCGCGATCGGCTTCGCGGCCTACGCGTTGTGGCGCTTCGTCCAGGCGGCCGTCGAGCGTTCGGGTGGCGCGAAGAAATGGGGCAAGCGCGCGGGCTACATCGGCCGCGGGCTGATCTACGGCGGCCTGACCTTCTCGGCGATCAAGATCGTCACGGGCTCGACGGGCGGCCAGTCGCAGAACCAGAAAGCGCATCAGACGACAGCGACGCTCCTGTCCTGGCCGGACGGCAAATGGGTCGTCGGCGCTGCCGGCGCGGCGATCATCGCGGCCGGCCTCTGGAACCTGTACCGCGGCCTGAGCAAGAAGTTCGAGGACCGGTGGCGCGTCGGCGACATGAGCGGCGGCGCACGGAAGTGGGGCGGCCGCGCCGGCCTCCTCGGCCACGTCGCGCGCGGGGTCGTCTTCGGACTGATCGGGATCTTCGTCGTCAAGGCCGCGATCGACTACAAGCCGAAGGATGCGATCGGGCTCGACGGTGCGCTGCAGAAGCTCGCGCACGCCGGCTATGGGCCGTTCCTGCTGGGGCTCACCGCGGCCGGGCTCGTCTGTTACGGGATCTTCTGCCTCGTCGACGCGCGCTACCGCGACGTATCGACCGGCGGCGGCTGATCCCGCGCCGACGCGCTCAGACGGGGAGCCCCTCGTCCACCCAGCTCCGCGTCAGGTAGAGCCAGAAGGCCAGGCCGGCGTACTCCCGGTAGCGCCTGAACCGGCGCTCGATCGTCGCGTCCTTCAGCGCCCCGCGCGCACCGGCGAGCTTCCCGTACGTCGGCCGCGTCCACGAATCGAGCACGAGCCGGGAGTAGCGGCCGAGCGAGGTCAGCATCACGTGCGCCACTGCGTACGGTCCGACGCCCGGTAGTGCGAGCAGCCGTGCGGCGGCCTCGTCGTCGGGAAGCTCCGGGTCGTTGAGCTCCTCGAGGTCGAGCGTGCCTTCCGCGACGGCCGTGGCGAGTTGCTTCAGGTACGGCCCGCGATAGCCCGCGCGAACGATGTCGCGGTAGAACGACTCGTCGGCCGCGGCCATCGCTTCCGGCGAGGGGAAAGCACGGCGGCCGCCAGGGGCAGCGACGCCGAGGTTGTCGACGAGCGCCGCCGTCATCTTCCGCGTTCCCGACCACGCCGTATTGGTTGTGCAGATCGTTTTCGCGACGTCTTCGAAGACGGTCGGGGCACGCAGCATCCGACCGGCGCCGCCGGCGCACCAGTCGAGCGCGCGGTCGTCCCGCGCGAGCGCGTAGAACGCCGACAGGTCCTCGTCGAGGCGGAACATGTGCGCGGTCGTCGCCGCGAGCGTCTGTGCAGCGCGCGCGCCGACGCGGCCGCGCATCAGTTCGACGCGCAACATCGCTCCCGCCGCCGACACGCGGACGCTCCGCGCGCCTCCCGCGACCGGCAGCGTCGTCTCCAGCGAGCGGCTCTCGAGTGCGACGCGGTTCGGCGGGAGCTCGGCGACGCCGTGGGACAGAATCGTGCGCGCGAAGTCGACGGGCTCGCCACCCGCGCCGCGCAGCGGCAGCTCCGCGACGAGGGTCAACGCGCCGCTTCGAGCGCCGCGAGCGACACGTCCTCGAGCGATTCGACGACGACGTCGGCTTCGTCGAGCGCGAGCGTCTCCGTGATCGGGTTCGGAACCGCGACGCAGTAGAGGCCCGCGGCTTTCGCTGCGCGGACGCCGTTCGGCGAGTCCTCGAACGCGATCGCTTCCGACGCCGAAAGCCCGAGCAGGCGAAGCGCGTCCAGGTAGAGCGTTGGGGCCGGCTTCGCGCGGCCGACGTCGCCGTTCGCGGCGACGATCGCATCCCAGCCGGTATTGCGGCCGAGGCGGCCGAGGTGCCGTTCGATCCACCAATTGTCGCTCGAGCTCACGATTGCGGTTCGAAGGTCGCGCTCGCGGGCTTCGGCGAGCAGCGCCTCGACGCCGGGTCGAAGCTGCTCGAGATCGACGAGCTCGTATTCGCGTGCACGCCGCCACTCGTCGAGCTCCTCGCGGTCGAGCGGCGTCCCAACGAGCTCCTCGAGATGGACGTACGGATCAAATTCCGCACCGATCGTCCCGACGAGCGTCGCCCAGCGGTCGAGCGGCAGCTCGTGGCCGTGCCGGCGGTAGAGATGCTCGTACGCGGCGCGCGACGGCGTCTCGGTGTCGACGAGCAGCCCGTCGAAGTCGAACAGGAGTCCGCGGATCGTCATGGTGTCAGTCTTCCCGAATGAGGATCCTCGGCGTCGACGTCGGCGGCACGTTCACGGATGCCGTGCTGTTCGCCGACGGCACGGTGACCACGGCGAAGGTGCTGACGGCGCCGCGCCAAGAAGAATCGGTCGTCGCTGCTGGGCGCGCCGTCGGCGCACGAGACGTCGACCGCTTCGCGCACGGGACGACCGTCGCGACGAACGCGCTGCTCGAGCGCAAGGGAGCCCGGACGGCGTTCGTCGGCAACGAGGGCTTCGAGCATCTGCTGCACCTCCGGCGGCAGACACGCGCGCACCTCTACCGCCTGTGCGCCCGGCACCCCGAGCCGCTCGTCCCGCTCGAGCGGTGCCACGGCGTCCGAGGCCGCATGGCGCCCGATGGGGAGCTCGCGCCGCTCGACCTCGCCACGCTTCCGGAGATCGACGCAGAGGCGATCGCCGTCTGCATGCTGCACGCCGACCGCCACGACGCGCACGAGCGCGTGGTTGCGGCGGAGCTGCGGCGGCGCTATCCCGACGCGCACGTGGTCGCGTCGCACGAGCTCGCGCCCGAGTTCCGGGAGTACGAACGCGCGTCGACGACTGCTGTCGATGCGTACCTCGCGCCGATAGCGGGCCGCTACCTGCGTTCGCTCACCGCCGCATCGACAGCCGCCGGTCTGCCGGAACCGCTCGTGATGCGCTCGTCGGGAGGCGTCGCGACGCCGGAGGAGGCCGCTGCCCATCCCGCGACGATCCTCGTCTCGGGGCCGGCGGCCGGCGCGGTCGGCGTGCAGCATGCAGACGGCGATCGCCTCTGCGTCGATCTCCGGAAGCGTGGCGAGGTCGAGCGGCGCGAGCTCCCCATCGGGCGCCATGCGGCCTCGGACGCCGTGGCACCGCTCGAGCGGGACGAGCGGCTCGGGGTGCCGGGCGCACAGGCGGTAGAGGTGCGCGCGTGTCTGCCGCCGGAGGTGCAGCAGATGCTCGAAGCCCTCGTTGCCGACGAACGCCGTCCGGGCTCCCTTGCTCGCGAGCAGCGCCGGCTTTCCCGACGCCGTCGCATTCGACATGGGCGGGACCTCGACGGACGTCTGCCTGATCGCAGACGGCCGCGCCGAGCGCTCGACCGAACGGGTGGTCGGCGGCTTCCCCATCCGGCTTCCGACGGTCGACATCCACACCGTCGGCGCGGGCGGCGGGTCGATCGTCTGGCGGGACCGCGGCGGCGCACTGCGCGTCGGCCCCCGGAGCGCGGGCGCCGTTCCCGGGCCGGCTTGCTACGGCCGGGGCGGTACCGACGCGACCGTCACCGATGCGAACCTCCTGCTCGGCCGGTTGCCCGAGGTGCTCGCCGACGGCGTGACGCTCGACGTCGCGGCTGCCGAGCGGGCGCTCGATGGAATCGATCCCGCGGCCGTCGTCGACGTCGTCAACGCGGAGATGCTGCGCGCGCTGCGCGTCGTTTCGGTCGAGCGCGGTCACGACCCCGAAGAGTTTGCGCTCGTCGCGTTCGGCGGCGCCGGGCCCCTTCACGCGTGTGAGCTTGCAGATGAGCTGGGAATGCGGACGGTGATCGTCCCCGAGACCGCGGGCGTCCTGTCGGCGCTCGGCCTTGTCGCTTCGGACGAGCGGCGCGACCACGTCCGCTCGTACGTCGTCCCGCTGCGGGCCGCGGGGGAGTTGCCGCGCGAAGGCGAGGCCGACCTGCGTTACCGCGGGCAGTCATTCGAGCTGACGCTTCCGCTGCAGGACGACCTCGCCGCGGCGTTCCACCGCGCGCATGAGGAGCAGTACGGATTCGCCGACCGGGAGCGCGAGATCGAGCTCGTCTCGGTGCGGACGGCGGAAGTGCGGCCCGCGCCTGAGGTCGTGCTCCCGCGCTACGAGCCGCGGACGGCCGCGGGCGCAGCGCGCGTCGAGCTCGACGGCTCGACGCTGTGGGTTCCGCCCGGGTGGGTGGGGGTTAGGGATGGTGCCACGTGGATCGTGACGAGAACGTGAACGTTCAGCGCCAAGTTCTCGGCTCGCTCCTCCGCGCCGTCGCCGAGGAGATGGGCGCCGTGCTCGTCCGATCGGCGTTCTCCGCGAACATCAAGGAGCGGCGTGACTGCTCCACGGCGCTGTTCGACGAACGCGGGCGGATGACCGCGCAGGCCGAGCACATCCCGGTGCATCTCGGCGCCATGCCCGATGCCGTTGCCGCGGTGATGCGGCATGAGCCGGCTCGCGACGACGTATGGATCGTGAACGACCCCTACACCGGCGGTACGCATCTACCGGACATCACGCTCGTGTCGCGCACCGACGTCGGCTTCGCCGTGACGCGCGCGCATCACGCCGACGTCGGCGGCCGCGAGCCCGGGTCGATGCCGGCGGACTCGCGCACGCTCGACGAGGAGGGGGTCGTGATCCCGCCGACACGTCTCGACGACATGGTGCTCACGCGGCTGATCGCGCAGATGCGCAATCCGGACGAGCGGCGCGGCGATCTCCGCGCCCAGCTCGCAGCGCACCATCTCGCCGACAGGCGCGTCGCCGAGATCTGCCGGCGACGCGGCCGCGACGTCGTCGTCGAAGCGATGGACGAGCTGTACGCGTACTCGGAGCGGCGCATCCGCGCAGGAATCGCCGCTCTCCCCGACGGCCGGTACGAGGCGTGCGACGTCCTCGAGGCGCAGAGCGGAGACCTCGAGCTCCGAGCCGCCGTCACGATCGCAGGCGAGTCGATCACCGTCGATTTCGCGGGCACCGCGCCCCAGGATTCCGGCAACCTCAACTGTCCGCTCGCGGTTGCGCGGTCGGCTTGTTACTTCGTCGTCCGCGCACTCGTCGATCCCGATCTGCCGGCCTCGGGCGGAGCGTTCGCGCCCGTCGACGTCCGCGCTCCGCTCGGATGCCTCGTCAACGCGACATCGCCGGCCGCCGTCGCCGCGGGAAACGTAGAGACGTCGTCGCGGATCGTCGACGTCGTGATGCGCGCGTTCTCGGGCGCGATCCCGACGCCTGCCCAGGGGCAGGGGACCATGAACAACGTCACGATCGGGAACGAGCAGTTCACGTACTACGAGACGATCGGCGGCGGCCAGGGCGCGTGTCCGGACGGCGACGGGCCCGACGGCGTCCACGTCGCGATGTCGAACACGCTGTCGACGCCGGTCGAGGCGCTCGAGCTGCAGTATCCGCTGCGCGTCGAGCGCTACGCGCTCCGCCGCGGCTCGGGTGGAAACGGCGCGCACCGCGGCGGCGACGGCGTCGTCCGCGAGCTCCGCGTCCTCGCGCCTTGCCGCGTGTCGCTCATATCGGAGCGGCGGCGCCAAGCGCCGGCAGGGACGGCGGGCGGAGCGGCGGGAACGGTCGGCCGCAACGCGAACAACGGACAGGTCGTCCCCGGGAAGGTGACGGCCGAGCTCGCGGCGGGTGACGTGATCACGATCGAGACGCCCGGCGGCGGCGGGCACGGGGCGTCGTAGGCGGTTGACACGAGCGGTCAACCGCGTGATCGTGACGGGGCCGTCCGTCATGCGCCGCCTGACGTTTCTCATCGCGCTCGCGTTCGCCGCGGTTCCGGCAGGGCCCGCCGTCGCGGCGCTTCACGTCCCGTTCCGCCCGGCGAGCCCCGGCAACTATTCGCACGCCGTCCGATCGGCGTCGGCGATCCGGCTCGTCGTCCTTCACGCCACGGAGTCGACGTTCGCCTCGACGGTCGCCTGGTTCCAGAATCCGCGCGCACGCGTGTCCGCGCATTACGTCGTCGGCCGCGACGGATCGATCGCGCAGATGGTGCCGCTGTCCCACGCCGCGTGGCACGCCGGCAACGCATACGTGAACCTGCACTCGATCGGGATCGAGCACGAAGGGTTCACCGCGATCGACACGACGTTCACGGATGTGCAGTACCGCGCTTCGGCCGCGCTCGTCGCGTCACTCCTGCGTCACTACGTCCTCCCGATCGACCGCCGGCACGTGATCGGGCATTCCGAGGTTCCCGACCCGATCCATCCGGGCCTGTTCGGCGGCTCGTCGCACCACACCGACCCGGGTCACTTCTGGGACTGGAAGCGCTACATGGCGTACGTCCGGAGCTACGCACGAGGCGCGACACCTCCGCCGCTTCCGTTCGACGTGACGACGGACGGCGTGCCGTTCGAGGGAACCGTCCGCGGCACCGTTCCGTGGGCGGCCGTTCCGACGGGCGGGGACGTAGACCACATCGATTTCCTCGTCGACGGAAAGCTGCGCGACACCGAGCGCACGGCGCCGTATGCGTACGCAGGCGGATCGTGGGACACGACGCGTGAGACCAACGGTTCCCACGTCCTGACCGTGCGTGCATTCGCGCGCGACGGCAGCCACGCGACGAGCGCGACGATCGTCGTGGTCGCGAATCCGCCGATCGGGATCAGGGCCGTCTCGGTCACGACGGGCCAGACGTTGACGGGGCAGGTTCGCGTGGAGGCGACGGTCCGCGGGACCCCGATCAGGGTCGAGTTCCTCCTCGACGGCGTCGTTCGTGACGTCCAAGCTGCGCCGCCATACGTCTTCGGCGGCGCGACCGGCACGTGGGACACGACCCAGGAAACGAATGGGCCGCATGTGCTGTCGGTGCGCGCGATCGGGCCGACGGGCAAGCCGGCGGCGACGAAGACGATTTCGGTCGTCGTCGCAAATCCGTGAGCACGGGGTTGCGTGGCGGGAGGGGAGGGGCGGTTCCCGGTCCGGCCGGCTGACCGGCCGGACCGAACGGGACCCGACTAATTCCCGGTCAGCTTGACCGAGAGGTTCGCAACGGGGAAGCCGCGAAGCTTTCGCTTGAGCGTAGCCGCAGACATTGGTTGTGCCGCCTTTCCGCAGATTGAGGACAACTACCGCAGTCCTTAGCTTCGTCCGGCGGCGCCGGCCGCGCGATCCCCCGTTCGGGCCGCGTGCGACGACGAATAGACGTCCTTTCGCTTGATCAGTCCGTTCTCGATCGGGAAGATGTCCACGCCGTCCCACTCGCTGATCGTGCCGTCACGCTCCGCGGTCGCCGTCCACTCGCTGACGACGAGCCCCTCTCGTGCATAGAGGCGGCGGCCGGTGAACCGAAGCGAGGGCGTGTTGGCGAAGATGCCGGCAATGTGGTCGCGCGCCGCTGCGCCCTCGACCCGTTCGTTCGCGGTCCAGTTGTGGAACACGAAGTCGGGAGCATGTAGCGCGACGATCGCGTCGACGTCCTGTCGATTCCAGGCGTCGTTGTAGCGCTCGATCAGCTCGCGGAGCGTCGCGGCATCATCGGCCACGCGTCGATCCTAAAGCGCTGCGTCGCGCGACGCGCTCGTCTCCGATTCTGCGCGTCAGCCCGTCTGCGTCGAAGCGCTCCAGCAGCATCTGCGCCGTCTTCCTCGACGAGGCCAGCAGGTCGCGGTAGCGGGCGAGCGTGATCCGGCCGTGCTGCTCGAGCTCGGCGAGCAACGTCCGGCGTGCGTCTTCGTATGCCGCCGGAGAAACGGCGTAGCCGTCGCCGACGCGAACGAGTCGGCCCTGGTCCTCGAGGACGCGCGCGAGCGAGGGGTCCGGCACCTTGACCGGCTCGGCTCCCAGCTGCGCTTCGAGTGCCTCGGCGTCGCGCTCGCGCTCCCCGAGCGTGGGTGCCGTCCCCGGCCGATAGAGCTTCGATCCGCGTCGTTCGAGGCCGAGGCGTGGGATCACCACAGCGGCCCAAGGGTCGGCTGGCGCTGGGATCCCCGGGTCGAGCGGATCGGCGTTGTCGATCGCGGCGAGCAACCTGTCGCGGAGCTCGTCGAGCCATTCGTCGGAGAAAACCCAGTCGCCGTCGGCGGCGCGCACGGGACCGTGGACGACCTGCTCGCCCCGCTCCGCCCGTTCGAACCGGTCCGCATTGGCGTGCCGGGGTGGTGACGCGTCGATCACGGTTCCCCCGCCGAGCGTCGTTCCTGCGCGGAGAACGACACGGTCGCCGCGCGCAGCGATGGCGGGGGCGGCGAGCCGCAACTGCGCGAACCTGCCGTTGCGCACCACACGCGCGAGCGTTGCGGACGTGCCGTGGTGGACGAGCGCGCGCTCCGGAATCGGCGCCAGCTCGCGAAGCTCGACGTCGAGCCGGTAACTCGGTGCATACGACCCCGGCTCGATCAGCGCGTCACCTCGTCGGAGCTCGTCGCGGTCGATCCCCGGCAGCGACAACGCCACCCGCTGACCGGCGACGGCTGCGTCGACCGGTTCGTCGTGCACCTGCACGCTGCGAACGCGGACGTCGATGCCGGCGGGTTCCGCACGCAGCCTGTCCGCGGCGGCGATCCGTCCC
>VAXB01000118.1 GCA_005883995.1 Actinomycetota bacterium | reverse complement strand
GCCGTACAGGCGCTCGACGCCCCGGGTCTCGAAGTAGACGCAGCCCGGCTGGGCCGTGTCGACCGCGAACCCGGAGTCCTCGAGCGACCGCAGGATCTCTTCCCAGGCCTGCTCGACCTCGGCTGGGTCTTGTTCGACGAGCACGAGCTGCGGACACGTCGCGAGCGCCTCGCCGAGCCGCATCCCTGCCCGCACGCCCAGCTGCTCCGCGGCGGCCGTCACCGCGCCGATCAGCGGCTCCGTTCCGGGGACCGGAGCGAGCGCTGCGGGTCGCAGCGCGAGCGCCGGCTGCTTGCGCAACGCGGCCCGGAGCTCGAACCCGGCGATGACGAGGCAGGCGATCATGGGAACGTATGTTCTATACGAACATGTGTTCGGTGTCAACTGCCCCTTGTCCGGGCGCGGCCCTGGAGGGGCGAACGGCGCAACGGCGAATGGAGGAGGTCCCATGCGGCCGAGGCGTGCTCTCGTTCTCCCCCTCGTCCTCGCAGCCCTCGCAGCAACCGGCTCGGCGCACGCCGCCGCGACCGCGCGCGTCGCGGCGCTCCAGGTCGGGCTGTACTCGCACGGCCTCTACCGCGGGCCGATCGACGGCATCGCCGGGCCCGCGACGCGCCGAGCCGTTCGCCGCCTTCAGCTCCGGGCGCGGATCGCGGTCGACGGTGTCCCGGGGCCGCAGACGAGGCGTGCTCTCGGCCGGTTCGGACGACATCCGTTCGGATCGCGGCCGCTCCGCCGCGGCCGGATCGGCTGGGACGTGGCGGCGCTCCAGTTCGAGCTCGCCGCGCATGGGTTCCCGTCCGGGGCCCTCGACGGGATCCTCGGCGCGCGGACCGACGCCGCGCTCCGCCGGTTCCAGAAGTGGTCGGCCGTCCGCGTCGACGGCGTCGCCGGACGAGGCACCTTCGCCGCGCTCGCCGCACCCCCGCCCCGGCCGACGCTCCGACTCTCCTGGCCGATTCAACCGGCGAGCGTCGGCAGCCCGTTCGGGCCGCGCGGGGACCGCTTCCACTCCGGCATCGATCTGGTCGCCCCGAAGGGCACGCCGGTCTACGCAGCGCGCGGCGGGAAGGTCGTCTGGGCGGACTGGGCGGAAGGCGGCTGGGGCTTCCTCGTCGTCGTCGACCACGGCGACGGCGAGCGAACGTGGTACGCGCACCTGTCGCGCATCGACGTCCGCAAGGGCGTCTGGCTCGACGTGGGCGTCAGGATCGGCGCGGTCGGTGCAACGGGTGATGCGACCGGGCCGCACCTCCACTTCGAGGTTCGGGTGCGCGGTGCGTCGGTCGACCCCCTCTTGGCGCTTCCCTAACGAGCCAAGCGGATTTCGGCGGCCTTGCCCGACGTGCCGACCAGCCGAGGAACGTCGTCGAGCACGTCCTCGCGTGCGCAAAACGCGATGTCGTCCTCGAGCCCCTGTGGACCGTACGTCCGCGCGTTCAACGCCGTGTGCGCGTCTGGATACGCACCACCGACGAGCTCCGCCGCGACGGCAGCGTCCGTCCGCGTGCCGCCGACGAGGCGGACGATGCGGCCCGCGCAGTACGCGTCGTCGAGCGCGAAGCTCCCCTTGAAGCCGGC
Organism: Actinomycetota bacterium; assembly: GCA_005883995.1. Lineage (GTDB taxonomy): Bacteria > Actinomycetota > Thermoleophilia > Gaiellales > Gaiellaceae > 3-1-20CM-4-69-9. Next base: position 5,458 of record VAXB01000118.1, on the reverse strand, counting down.
GCAGATGACAGCCACGTCGCCGCCCGCGGCGCGCGCGGCGCCCGCGACGGCCGAGAGGTTCAGGAGGCTTCCGAGCAGCACCTCGCGACACCGCGCCGCTGCGGTGAGGATCGCGCGCGTGCCGTTCGTGGTCGACAGGATCAGCGTCGATCCGCGGCGCTCGAGGAATTCGCGCGGCGAGGCGCCGACGTCGAAGCCCTCGATGCGCACGGCGTTGCGCTCGCCGCCGACGACCGAATCCGGGATCTCCCCGCGCAAAGCCCGAGCGTCATCCAACTCGGCGCAGCAGAGGACGCGTTCGTATCCCGACGCGAGAGCCTGCGCGATCGTCGACGTCGCGCGCACCACGTCGACGACGATCCCGACATCGGCCGCCGCCTGCTCGTCCGGCGTGAAGGCAACGTGAACGCGCACGTCAGTACGCTACTTCGGGCATGACATCAACCGCCCAACGCACCTGCTACCGCCATCCGGACCGCGTGACGGGGCTTTCCTGCTCCGAGTGCGGACGGCCGATCTGCACGGAGTGCATGACGATGGCACCGGTCGGAATCCGGTGCCCGGAGCATTCAGGACGCGCGCAGGGAGTCCAGCGTGTGACCCGCGGCGTGCAGCGTGCAAGCTTCGAGGGCGCGGGCGCGAAGGTCACGAAGGGGCTGATCGCCGTCAACGTCGGGGTCTACGTCGCAGAAGTGATCCAGGGCGCCGGTGTCAACGGCACGCACGGGTCGATCTACACGAAAGGCGTGCTCTGGCTGCCGTTCGTCGCGGCCGGGGACTACTGGCGGCTCCTGACGTCGGCGTTCCTCCACTACGGGCCGTTCCACCTCCTGCTGAACATGCTCGCGCTGTGGTGGTTCGGCTCGCTGCTCGAGCAGCGCATCGGCTCCGGCCGCTTCCTGCTGCTGTACCTCGCGTCGGGCCTTGCGGGTTCGGCCGGCGCCTTGATCGCTTCGCCGCTCAATCCCACCGTAGGGGCGTCGGGCGCGATCTTCGGGGTCCTCGGCGCGGGTCTCGTGATGGAGCGGCAGTGTGACTACGTTTTCGACGGAAGCGCGCTCGGGATCATCGTGATCAACCTGATCCTGACGTTCTCGATCCCGAACATCTCGATCGGCGGGCACATCGGCGGCCTGATCGGCGGCGCGGTGTGCGCGCTCGGGCTGACGCGGTTCGGGCGCGGAAGCGCCGCGTACGGACGCCCCGGAGCGCTCGGGATCGCGACGATCCTCCTGGTCGGCGTCGTCAGCGTCGGCGTCGCCTACTGGAAGGCGTCGGGGTACGGCATCCACGCCTGACCGCCGATAGGGCAACGATGGCGGGACGTATGACCTCGCGTCGAAGCCGAGGTCCCGCGCCGCCTACCGTCGGCTCGTCGTTCCGCTCGGGCTAGACGATCCCGCGCGCAGCCTTCGCGGCGAGGTCACCCGGATCGATCCCGAACCGCTCGAGCATCTGCGCGTGCTGCTCGTGGTCGACCTTCTCCGGAAGCTCGTCGATCGCCTTCTGCACGTGCTCGTTCTTGCCCTCCTTGCGGAGGAGCTCGATGATCTGCTGCTTGTCGATCTCCATGCCATGGATCTGCCGTGATCCGGCCGGCGGCAAACGCTGCCGATGGTGAACGTCCTGATCGACGGCGAGAACGTGCGCCGCTCGACGTGGCCGAACCTGCCGCGTGACGAACTGGTCGAACGCGTCGCCGACTGGGCGGCACGCCATGGGCATGACGCGACCGTCATCTGGGAGGGCCGCGAGAGCGCCGACGACGAGATCGCGGCCCGCGTGCGCGACCTCGACCCGCCGGTATGGGTGGTCACCTCGGACCGCGAGCTCCGGCGCCGTGTCGCGACGCACACCGAGCGTGTGATCGGCGGCGGTTCGTTCCTGCGCGAGCTCGCGTAGCCCTGAGGGGCTTCGCTACTGTCAACGCCGTGGCGACGCGCGAGACGACGTACAGACCACAGCCGCTCGACTTCGGCGAGGTGGCGCCCGAGGACGCACTCGGACGGTCGCGCGCGTTCCTGGCGCTGATGTCGGGTGCGAACCAGCAGCCGTGGTCGTTTGTCGTCGTCTCGGACGCCGACGTGAAGGCGCGCATCCGGGCGGCGGCGGAGCGCGAGGAGCGCTTGCTCTACGAGAAGCGCGCGTCGGAGCAGTACCTCCACGCGATCGAGCCGATCGGCACCGACGCGGTCAAGCCGCACATCACCGACGCGCCGTACGTGATCGTCGTGTTCGAGCAGAGCTACGGGCTGGACGAGGACGGCACCAAGCGCAAGCACTACTACGTCCGCGAGTCGGTCGGGATCGCAACAGGATTCCTGCTCGCGTCGCTCCACGCCGCCGGCCTCGCGACGTTGACGCATTCGCCGTCGCCGATGGGCTTTCTGACCAGGATCCTCGAGCGCCCCGACAACGAGCGGCCGTTCATCCTCATCCCGGTCGGGTATCCGGCCGAGGATGCAGAGGTCCCGATGCTGGCGAAGAAGCCGCTCGAGGAGATCGCACACCGCGTCTAACTCGCGACGCGGAGGATTGGCGCGAGCCCGAGCGCCGCGCCGATGCGCTCCGCTTCGCCTTCGAGCTCCGCGCGCTGCGCACGCGTCGGCTTCGCCGCAAGCGTCACGCTCAGGTCGAGCTTTTTCCCGTGTGTTTTCCGCTCCCACAACCCGCGCGCGACGCCGTCGATGATCACAAAGCGCACGCCCGCAGGTCCCTCGTACTTGCCGCGCCCGTGCGCCGCGACCAGCTCGCGAACGTCGGCCGGGACGAGCTGGTCGCGCTCGCGGAAGCCCATGACGTAGACGTCGTACTCCGGGAGCAGCCGTAGGGACTGCGAAGGCTCCGGGAACGTCGTGTCGCCCGCAAGGACGAACGCGCGGTGTCCCTCGACATCGATCTCCTCGACGTCCAGCCGGTCGAACGATGCATTGCCAAACCACTGCTTGAAGTCGACCGGGCGCGCGGGCCCGTACACGGCCAGGAAGCGCCGGCATACCTCGGTGAGCGCTTCCTGCTCGTCGACCGGCGGCCAGTCGCGAATCCACCGGTCGGGCCGGACGAACGTGATCTTGCTTCCCTGCGGCGGGCCCTGGCAGAGTTGAGCCGTGAAGAAGGCGAAGCCCGAATGGAGCCGCGCGCGGTGTTTCGCGCCGACACGGCGCGCCACTTCCTCGCCGAGCTCCTGACGCAGCAGGCAGCGCCCGTCGAGGACGTCCCAGACTGCGGCCTCGATCTCCTCCAGCTCGTCCGCGCCGACGGCCGCGTGCACGACGCCGTGCGGGTCACGCCATTCAGGCAGCTCGTGCGGCCCGGGACCGATGACGGCCCGGCGTGCCGCGAGCCACAGCGGAAGCTCGTCCGCCGGATGCAGGTGCAACGTTCCCCGCAGCGTCCACGCCTTCACCAGTGAGCGGTCGCGCCAGAGTGCGTCGCGGACGTCCTGACGCGTCAACGCTTCGACGCGCGCGGACAGTGAAAGCTCCGCTGCGACCTGGACCTGAGCGTGGATCCCGCACGTCGCGCGGGCAACGGCGACTAGGTCCGCGCTCGGCACGAGCAACGACTGCCGCGCAAGACGGCGTGCGCGCACGGCCGCCCAGGTCGCGGTGGCGGCGCTCAGAAGAACGTCTCGCGCGCGATCAGCTTTCCGCCGAGCAGACGGAGCTCGACCACTTGCACATGCGTCGCGTCCGGATCGTCGTCGGCGTGCTCCTCGCGGTACCGGGCGAGCCACGCTCTCACGTCGTCCTCGCCGTCCAGCCGCGCCTGGCGTTCGCCGTCGACGAGTACGCGGTAGCGCGGCATCAGCCGCCGGCGACGGCGTACTGCGCTGACCCCGCCTCGGCGAGCGCCGCCTGCGCAGCGGCGAGGCGCGCCAGCGGTACGCGGTACGGCGAGCACGAGACGTAGTCGAGCCCGAGCTCGTGGCAGAACGCAACCGATTTCGGTTCCCCTCCGTGCTCGCCGCAGATCCCGAGCTTCAAGTCCGGCTTGACGCCGCGCCCGCGCTCGACCGCAATCCGCATCAGGTCGCCGACGCCGCGCACGTCGAGCGTCTCGAACGGGTTCTTCTCCCGAAGGAGAAGAAGTCGGCGACCTCGGCGATCTCGTCCGCGCGGAGCGCGGCGCGCGGCAGCTCGATCATCGTCCCGCAGAGGTACTCGAGCCCCGGCGCCTCCTTGGCCATCACCTGCTCGGTGAGCTCACGCAGCCGTCGCAGCTCCTCCCGGAAGCCGACGAGCGGATGCATGATCTCGACGAGCGGCGCGTCGCCGCTCCGCTCTTGCACTGCTCTCGCGGCGCGTCCGATCGCACGCACCTGCATCTCGTAGATCTCCGGCCAGAGGAGACCGAGGCGGCAGCCGCGCGTCCCGAGCATCGGATTCGACTCGCGCAGCGCGCGGATCCGCCGGCGCATCCGTTCGTCGGGCGCATCCTCCTCGTCGGGAAGAAACTCGTGCAGCGGCGGGTCGAGCAGCCGAATCGTGACCGGCAGCCCGGCCATCGCCTCGAAGATCCCCTCGAAGTCGGACTGCTGCATCGGCAGCAGACGCTCGAGCGCATCGCGCCGGCCGCGTTCGTCCTCGGCCATGATCATCTCCTGCACGACCGGCAGCCGGTCCTGCGCCATGAACATGTGCTCGGTGCGGCAGAGGCCGATGCCCTCCGCCCCGAACTCGCGCGCCTTCGCGGCATCGTCGGGCGTGTCCGCGTTCGCGCGCACCTTCAGTCGACGGTGACCGTCCCCCCACTCCAGGATCGTCTCGAGGTCGTCGTTCACCTGCGGCGGAACGAGCGGCACGTCGCCGACGATGACCGACCCCGTTCCGCCGTCGATCGTGATCACGTCGCCCTCACTCACAATGGTCTCGCCGAGCGTGATCGTGTGGGCGTCTGCAGCGTGCGAAGTCATCCCACCGTGCGCGGTGAGGATGCCGCGCGCCTGCACGAGCCCGTGGATGTCATCCGGTGTCGTCTCCCACCGGACGAGGATCACGCTCTCCCCGGCCTTCCCGCGCTGCTCGGCGGTATCCGCGTCGAGCACGACCTTCCCGGACGCCGCGCCCGGCGACGCGTTCAGTCCTTTCGCCGCGACGTCCCAGTGCGCAGTCGGGTCGAGCATCGGGTGCAGCAACTGGTCGAGCTGCGCCGGATCGATCCGCGTGACTGCATCCTCACGCGTGATCAGTCCCTCGTCGACCATGTCCACCGCCGTCTTCACGCCCGCAGCTGCGGTCCGCTTCGCGGAACGCGTCTGGAGGAGGTAGAGCGCGTTGTCCTCCACCGTGAACTCGATGTCCTGCATGTCCCGGTAGTGCTGCTCGAGCCGGCGCATCGTCTCCAGCAGCTGCTCGAAGGCGTTCGGCAGCTTGTCCTTCATCTCGGCGAGCGGTTGTGGCGTACGGATCCCCGCGACGACATCCTCGCCCTGCGCATTCGCGAGGAACTCCCCGTA
>VAXB01000117.1 GCA_005883995.1 Actinomycetota bacterium | reverse complement strand
CGGCAACGGCACCGCGATCTTCACGCGCGACGGCGGCGTGGCGAGGCAGTTCCAGTTCGACGTGCAGGCGGGGATGGTCGGCGTGAACGTCCCGATCCCGGTCCCCGTCGCCTACTACTCGTTCGGCGGCTGGAAGGATTCGCTGTTCGGCGACCGTCACATCTACGGCCCCGAGGGAATCGACTTCTACACGCGCGGGAAGGTGGTCACGTCTCGTTGGCCGGATCCGGCGACGTCGAAGGTCGACCTCGGTTTCCCGCAGACGCGCTAGCGCCTACGGTTCAGGGGGCGGCTCGTTCGCGACAGTGAACGCGAGTGCGCGCGTCGTCGCGTTCCCGCGGATGTCGCTCGCGGTCACCCAGAGCGCGTGCGCGCCATCGCCGAGGAGCCTCGACGCGAAGCCGCGGGCAAGCCAGAAGCGATAGTCGCCGACCGCGTTCGCCTGGTTCTGCCGCGTCCCCGGCGCGTAGACGTCCCGAACGGCGGACCGTGCGAGCAGGCTCGTGAAGTTCACCGTCTGGGTCGAGAAGCCGACCGGCCGCCATGCATTCGTCGTGAAGAGGCCCGTCCACGTGATGCGCGCCGGCGCGAGGACGACATCGCTCCACGGGGGCTTCGGCGCGAGGGAGGGCGGATCGTACGCGTCGACGGCGATATCGATGCAGCCGTCGACAGCCGTCGCCGGGATCTCCGTCCGCGCCCCGCACCGGTAGAAGACGAGCCCGCGTACGACGGGGGGCGTCGCGTCGCGGTACGGCGTGAGCGCGCCGCGGCGGAGCGGGTTGACGTACGCGCCGAACCGCTTCTCGGCGAGGTGGACGTGGCCTGCGCCGGGGCGGACATAGCCCAGTAGTTGTCCGCTCGACACGTACTGGCCGGAGCCGACGATGGAGACGACGTGCCAGTAGCCGAACGTCACCCATCCCCCCGAGACGGCGACCGCCGAGGCAGATGGGTGCGAGGCGATGCCAGGCGCGACCGCATAGACGGGTGTGCCGTCGGGCGCCTGGATGTCGACGCCGTCGTGAAACGAGAGCGGGTTGTCGGTCGTCGGGTCGACGCTCCCCCGCAGCGAGCGCGGATCGTCGAATGCGCCGCGGATCGGATGCTGGACGTCGAACGGCCGGACCGGCCACGGGTACGCGGTTGCCGCGGGTGCAACGGCGAGCGCTCCCGCGAGCACGGCGACGATGCGCAGAACGCGCGACATGCACCGACGGTAGCCCTGCCGCCGCCGCTTGCCTATGGGCCGTTCGGCCTACGCGCGCGCGAGACGTGCCCAAGGGTCAGACCCTCCGGGTCTGACCCCTTTTGGGTGTGTGGCGGGGCGGGCGCCGCGACGACGAGGGAGCGCTCGGTTGGACGGCGTCAAAAGGTCAGGCCCGGAGGGCCTGACGACCCTTCACTTCTTCGTCACGCCGCGGCCGTGGCGGCCGGCTTGAGCTCCTCGCCGAACTTCGCGCGCCTGACGAACTGGCCGAAGCCGGGCTCGACCTGGAGCTCACCGTTCTCGACGAGGACCTGGCCGCGGAGGAGGACGATCTCCGGGGTGCCGGTGACGCGCGTTCCTTCGAACAAGTTGTAGTCGGACTTCGAGTGATGCGTCTGGGCGGAGATCGTCAACTCCTTGGCGGGGTCGAAGATGACGAGGTCTGCGTCGGACCCGACGGCGACCGTGCCCTTGCGCGGGTAGAGCCCGAAGAGCTTTGCCGGGTTCGTGCACAGGAGCTCGACCATGCGGTTCAGCGAGATCCGGCCCGCACGCACGCCGAACTCGTGGATCATCTGCAGCCGGTTCTCGAGGCCGGGGCCGCCGTTCGGGATCTTCGAGAAGTCGTCCTTGCCGAGCGTCTTCTGCCCGTCCCAGAGGAACGCGCAGTGGTCGGTCGAGATGACCGACAGCGTGTCGGTGCGGACCGCATTCCAGAGCACGTCCTGGTTTTCCTTCGGCCTCGGCGGCGGCGTATACACCCACTTCGCGCCTTCGAAGTTCGGCCGCTCGAGATACGAGTAGTCGATGAAGAAATACTGCGTGCACGTCTCGCCGTGGATGTTCCAGCCGGCCTCGCGCGCACGGGCGATCGGCTCGACCGATTCGCGGCACGACACGTGCACGACGTAGAGCGGCGAGCCGGCGACGCGCGCGAGCTGGATCGCGCGGTTCGTCGCTTCGCCTTCGGTTTCCGGCGGCCGTGTCAGCGCATGGTAGTGAGGATCGGTATGTCCCGCGGCGAGTGCTTCCTTCACGAGCACGTCAATCGCGTCGCCGTTCTCCGCGTGCACCATCACGAGCGCGCCTGTCTGCGCCGCTACCTGCATCGTCCGGAAGAGCGTCTCGTCGTCGACCATCAGCGCGCCCTTGTAGGCCATGAACAGCTTGTACGACGTGATCCCCTGCTCCGGGAGTGACGCGAGCTCCTCGAGCGAGCCGCCGTCCTTCAGGTCGGTGACCGCCATGTGGTAGCCCATGTCGATCACCTGCTTGCCGTCGGCCTTCGCTTTCCACTCGTCAAGCGCGTCGGCGAACGAGCTGCCGTGAGGCTGGATGATGAAGTCGACGTGGCACGTCGTTCCGCCGAATGCGGCGGAGGTCTGCCCGGCCTGAACATCGTCGATCGTGACCGTTCCACCGAACGGCATGTCGAGGTGCGTGTGGGGGTCGACGCAGCCGGGGAGCACATACTTCCCGGCTGCGTCGATCACCCTGTCTGCCTGGAGGTCGAGCGATTCGCCGATCAGAGAGATCCGCTCGCCGTCGACGAAGACGTCGCCGACGTAGTCGTCGGCCGCCGTGATGACGCGCCCGCCCTTGATCAACACCGACATTCCGAATCCCTCCTCTCGCTCGTTTACTTGCCGCCCGGCGTCACGTTGACGTGCGCCTTCTTCCACCTGTTGCCGTGGATGTCGACGTGCTGCGCCGTCAGCATCGCGTCGGCTGCTTTCGCGAGATCGGTGCGGTACGCCTCGTGGCCCGGCGTCTTCTTCAGCTTCGCGTACTTCTTCGCGATCGCCGCCGTGCGCTTGTAGTCCGCCGGATTCATGACCCCGATCCCCAGCTTGTTCGGCCAGACGAGGGCGTTGATCTCGTTCATCTGCCAGGTCTGATGGCCGCGCGGGAGCGCTGTGCCCTTGCTCAGGACGATGTTGACGCAGTCGCGCCAGTGATCACGGCAATAGATCC
>VAXB01000116.1 GCA_005883995.1 Actinomycetota bacterium | reverse complement strand
TCGTGCGACTGCGGCGGCGTGATGAAGCGCTCGACGCGCTTCGGCGCGCGGTCGCGATCGTGGATGACCTGATCGGGCCGCCGGCGCGGTGGCACGCGCGTGCGGCGCTCGCCGACGGCGCATACGCGTTCGGCGACGACGACACCGCCGCGAGGGCGACTGCCGACGCCGCACGCCTGATCGAGACGTTCGCCGCGTCACTCTCATCCGAGCGCGCGGCGAAGCTCCACACCGCGCCGGTGGTCGCACACGTGCTGTCGTCTGCCGGCCGCAGCTCTGTCGCCTGACGCGGCACCGACGTTCCTCGCGGTCGGGGACGTCATGGTCGACGTCGTCTGTTCCGCGGCGCCTGTCCCGAGCGAGCGCCTGCACGCCGACGTGACGGTGCGCGCAGGCGGTACTGCGCTGAACGCGGCGATCGCTGCAGCCGCCGCCGGCGCGACGGCAACGCTCGTCGGCCGTGTCGGGACGGACGCCGCGGCGGATCTTGTGTCGTCGGAGCTCGAAGCGCGTGGCGTCGCGGCGACGCTCGCGCGTGACGCGAGCCTCGCTACCGGCGCAGCGGTTGCCTTCGCCACCGGCGGCGTCGTCGCAATGCGGGGAGCGAACGCGCGGCTGAGCGTCGACGACGTCCCCGTGACGCTCGACGCGGACGCGCTCTTCGTCTCGGGGTTCGCCCTCTTCCAGGACGGCTCCGCCGCCGCCGCACAGGCCGCAATCGACCGGTTTCGCGGACGGTGGCTCGGGATCGACGTGGCGTCGCCGCGCCTCGCCGCTGTCGCACGGGAGGCGCATTTCGCACCGCCGGCCGGGGTCACGACCGTGCTGTTCGCGACCGCCGACGAAGCGCGGGAGCTGGCGGACGCCGAGCCGGAGCAGGCAGCGCGGACGCTCGCGCAGCGCTTCACCGTCGCATGCGTCAAGCTCGGTGCAGAGGGCGCGATCGCGGCCTCCGGCGATGCCGTGGTGCGCGCGCGTTCCGACCTCGTCGAGGCGGCGTCACCGTTCGGTGCCGGGGACGCGTTCGCGGGAACGCTGCTCGCCGCACTCGCCGGCGGGATTTCACTCGAGCCGGCGCTCGAGCAGGCATGCGCGGCAGGTGCGCGCGCGGCGGCCGACGAGCCGTCCTAGCTCGTGTGCTGCTCCGAGAGGAGCGCGTGGATCTGCTTCGTCAGCGCGGCGACCTGCTCCGTCAACTGCTTGTCCTGCTCCGTCAGCTCCGTGTTTGCCTGGAGCAGCTCGAGGATCTTGTCGGTCTCGAGCTTCGCGGCCCGTGCGAGCCGCGTGTGGCCCTTGTCGATGCGGTCGGAGTGGAGCTTGTCACGATCGGCCTGGCGCGTTTGTGCAAGCAGGATCAGCGGCGCGGCGTACGCCGCCTGGAGTGAAAAGAGCAGGTTGAGCGCGATGAACGGATAGACGTCCCACGCAAACCCGAGGTGCAGCTGGGTCGAGTTGAGGATCACCCACGCGAGGACGGCGGCCGTCTGCCCGAGGATGTACTGCGGCGTCCCGAAGAACCTGGCCGCCTTCTCGGCTAGCCGGCCGAAGGCGTCGTTCCCGAAGGCGCCGTGCAGCTCGTGCCGACGCCGCTCGAGTTCCGTCACCGCTTCGGCCGCACGACCGATCGATGCCACGGGCAGCGTTTTCTCGCCGCCCCTGCGCGTTCCTGCTGCACGGACACCCTGCCCGTGTCGTCAGCGAGATCGACGGCGCAAGAGCAGAGCGCCGCCGAGCACGACCGCAGCACACAGCACGCCCCAAGAGACATGCATGACGGGGTCGTCCGGAAAGCCGAGCGCAACGCCGGTTCTCCCTGTGGCGACGCGAAGGCCCGCAACACCGACGTCACGGCCGCGTTCGGCGAGCATGCGGTCGATGTCATCGAACCTGTCACCGCGCGGCGGCGAGGGGTGCACCGTCGACCTCTCGCCGGTCAGGTGCCGGCGGGTTTCGTCTTCAAGCCCTGGTTCATGTAGCCCGCGAAGCCCGGCGACTGGTCCGCAAAGTCCAGCACGCCAACGCTTCCGTCCTCGCTTTTCGGCTTCTGAACAAGGCCGACGACACGCGTCTCGTGGTCGGCGTTCTCGACGAGCGCCCACGCCGTGAGCGTCACCACTTCCTGTCCGGCCTCGGGATCCTCCAACTGGTCGAAGAGTGCGCCCCAGCCGGGTGCCGAGCAGATCGAGATGATGCGGCGTTCCACGACCCGCCAACGATACGTCCTAGGTGGTCGCAGCGACCGTCCGGGACGCCTCGGTTCCGTCGCGCGGCAAGTCGGCGAGGAGCGAGACGGCGAGGCTGCGGAGGATGACGGAGACCTCTTCGTCCGGTGGATGGACATCGGCCAGCAGCCGCGTCAACTCGGCACGGCCCGCGTCGACGAGCTTTGCGTGCGCCTGCCGACCGCGCTCGCTCAGCTCTAGGCCGTCGCCCGCAGGATCGAGGGCGATATAGCCGCGCTCGAGCAGCCTCGCGGTGAGTACGGCGATCTCCTCGGGCATCGCCGCCCGCGGCGCACGGTGCTCGAGCGTGCCGACGGTGGCCAGGCGACCGAGCAGCCACGCCTCCGACGGCCCGAGCTCGAGCCGCGAATCGTCGACGATGCGCCGGCAGATGGCGGTGCGCGTACGGCCGGACGCGATCGAGCTGATGATCCGCTCCAACTCGCGGTCGGAGCGCTCCTCGCGTGGTGATGCGAAGCTCTCCCCGATCCCTTCCGCGGGGGCGGTCTTGCGAAGCGGCACCTCACGCAGCAGCCACGTGAGCAGGAACGCGACCACCGCGAATCCGCTCGCGGCGAGAAACACCGGCTGGAGCGCGGCCGTGAACGACTCGATGTACGGCAGACGCACAGCGTCCGGCAGCCGGTGGACGACCGCCGGGTTCGCGGCGGCCGGGACGTGGGCGCCGCGGGGCACGCGGGCGAGGAGCTCCGTCGCCAGCCGGTTGGCGAAGATCGCGCCGAAGATGGAGACGCCGATCGAACCGCCGATCTGGCGGAAGAGCGTCGAACCGGATGTGGCGACGCCGAGCAGCTCGTACGAAACGGCGTTCTGCGCTGCGAGAACGAGTACCTGCATCACCATGCCGAGGCCGAGCCCGAGCACCAGCATGTAGACGGCGGCGAGCCAGATCGGCGTCGAGACCGCGAGCCGTGACAGCAGGAAGATCGCGATCGCGGCGACAGCGGTGCCTGCGATCGGGAATGGCCGGTAGCGGCCCGTCTTCGAGATCACGTTGCCACTCGTGATCGAGGTGATCAAGACACCGAGCATCATCGGCGTGAGGAGCAACCCCGACTCGGTAGGACTGTGCCCTTTGACGATCTGCAAGTAGAGCGGCAGGTAGGTGACCGACCCGAAGAGCGCGAGCCCGACGATGAAGCCGATCGCGCTCGTGATCACGAACGTTCGGTTCTTGAACAGCGCCAGCGGCAGGATCGGTTCGGCCGCACGCCGTTCGGCGATCACGAAAAGCGCGAGCAGAGCGACACCGAGAATCGCGAGCGTCACAGTCTCCGCCGACCCCCACGCAGCGCCGCGCCGAGGTAGTCGATCGAGTGCCGGACACGCTCGACGCGGGCGTGGAACGCGACGGCGATCACCGCCAGCGCCGCACCGCCGACTGGGAGGTTGATGTAGAAGATCCACCGCCAGGAGAGGTGGTCGACGAAGAACCCGCCGATCAGCGGGCCGATCACCGTCGAGATCCCGAACACGCCGCCGAAGAGCCCCTGGTAGCGGCCCCGGTCGCGCGGCGCGACGAGGTCGCCGACGACGGCGACGGTCGTGACCATCAGGCCGCCGCCGCCCAGCCCCTGGAGCGCGCGGAACGCGATCAGCTCGGTCATGTTCTGCGCGATCCCGCAGAGCGCCGAGCCGATCAGGAACACGACGATCGCGACCTGCAGCACCAGCTTGCGTCCGTACAGGTCGCCGAGCTTCCCGTAGAGCGGCGTCACGACCGTCGACGCCAACAGGTACGCCGTGACGACCCACGACAGATGCGCGATGCCACCCAGGTCGCCGACGATCGTCGGCAGCGCCGTCGACACGATCGTCTGGTCGAGCGACGCCAGCAGCAAGACGAGCAGTAGCGCCGCAAAGATCAGCCGCACGCGTTGCTGCCGCTCGGGCGCGCGCAGCTCCCTCGCCTGCAGATCCCCGCTAACTGCTGTCAACAAGGTCATTCTGTCGGAGCAGCGACGTAGGCTCGTTCGGAATGGAGTGGGCACTCCCGGTGATCGCCGGTACCGTCTTGGCGTTCGCGGCTGTCTCGCGCCGCCTCGACGGGACGTCGATCACGGCACCGATGGTGTTCACCGGCGCCGGCCTACTGTTCGGCAACCGCGCTGCCGGGCTCGTGGACCTGGCCCCGACGGGCGAGACCGTGAAGCTGTTGGCGGAAGCGACGCTCGCCGTCGTGCTGTTCTCGGACGCAGCGCGGATCGACCTGCGGGCGCTCCGCGAGGAGTATCGCCTGCCTGCACGGCTTCTCGGGATCGGCCTTCCGTTGACGATCGCTGCCGGCTTCGGCGCCGCGCTTCTGTTGTTGGGATGGGCGGCATGGCCAGAGGCGCTCCTCCTCGCGGTGGTTCTCGCGCCGACCGACGCTGCGCTCGGTCAGGCAGTCGTGACGCTGCCGAGCCTGCCCTCGCTCGTGCGGCAGGGCCTCAACGTGGAGAGCGGGCTGAACGACGGCATCTGCGTGCCGATCTTCGCCGTCGTGCTCGCGATCGCGTCCACGGAGGCGGCGATCACGGGTGCGCATCACGCGCTCGTGCTCGTCGTGGAGGAGATCGGCTACGGCGCGCTCGTCGGCGCCGGCGCGGGAGCCGCGGCCGCCGCGGTGGTCGTGGTCGCGGGCGACCGTGGACTCGTCCAGCCGCTGTGGCAGCGCGTGGTGCCCGCCGCGGCGGCAGCGCTCGCGTTTGCCGCAGCGGACGCGGTCGGAGGTTCGGGCTTCATCGCCGCGTTCGCCGGCGGAGTGATTTTCGGCACCGTCGTCCACCGTTTCGGCGAACAGTCCGGCCATGTACTGGAGGAGCTCGGCGAGCTACTCGGCGCAGCGACGTTCGTCGTCTTCGGCGCCGTCCTGCTCGGCCCCGCGCTCGGGCGAGCGAGCTGGTCGGTCGGCGCCTATGCCGTGGTGAGCCTCACGCTCGTCCGGATGCTCCCCGTCGCAATCGCGATGCTGGGCACTGACGCGCGACGCCCGACGCTCGCCTTTCTCGGCTGGTTCGGGCCGCGCGGGCTCGCGTCCATCGTCTTCGCAGTGCTGATCGTCGAGGAGAGTGGAGTTCTCCCGCATGAATCGTTGGTACTGACGACGGTCTACGTGACGATCGGCCTCTCCGTGCTCGTGCACGGCGTGAGCGCCGCTCCAGTTGCACGTCGATACGGGTCGTGGTGGGCCGGACACGCGCCGTCCGACGTCGAGAGCCAGTCGGCGCACGAAGTGCGCTGGCGGACGCCGGTCGCCCCGTAGCGGCTTGCACTACCGGCGCCTCCAGGCGCCGACGAGGATCTCCTCCATCTGCCGGTGCTACGGCCGCGACGGGAAGTGGCTCGAGCTGTGTCGTCGCAGTCCGGGATCGGGCGGAAGCTCTGGTACACGCGTTTCGCCGTATTTCCGCCCGAA
>VAXB01000080.1 GCA_005883995.1 Actinomycetota bacterium | reverse complement strand
AACGCCGTCCGCCCACGAATCGACGGAATGCCGGCGCACCACCTCCGCGCGGGCGCCACGGCCGAGCTCCCGCCTCGTCGGCGCGTCGAGCGCAGCGAACTCGTGCAGCCGCGTCGCGAGCTCGTCGGCAGTCGTGAACCGAAGCGCGCCGTCGACGGGGGCGGTCGCGGCGACGACCGGCACGCACGACGCGGCGGCTTCCAGCACGGCCTTGTCCGCAGAGCCCGAGCGGGTCGCGCTAAGCAGCGCGTCGTAACCGCGCAGCAGCGCCGGAACCTCCGATCCTCCGACCGCGTCATGGAGCTCGACGCCGGTCGGCGGCCGGAGCGCCGCACGGTACTCGCGTTCCTCCTGCGTCAGCACCGGTCCGTAGACGGCAAGCGTCGCGTCCAGGCCGCGTTCGCGCGCGAGCTCCACGCCGCGGAACAGGAGCTCGTATCGCTTCGACGCTGCGTACCGTCCGAGCGCGACGAGCCGGAGCCGATCGCCGCCGCGTGCATCGCCGCACGCGAACCGCGCCGTGTCGACGGCGTGGCCGATCGCCCGAACTTTCGCCGAGCGCAGCGGGAACGACGACGCGTCGACGGTCAAGACGCGCGTCGCAAGGCGCTCGGCGACCGCGAGCTTCGGCCGCGCCCGCCAGTGCGTGAACCAGAGCAAAACCGGCACGCCGAGCGGCCGTGCAAGCGGGGCCGCGAGGATCGCGTAGATCGGGCACATGTGCGCGAGGACACCCAGCGGCCTGTCTCGCAGCTCCGGCGTCAGCGCGCCGACGAAGCGGAGCCCGCGGCCGGCCTGTGTCGGCGCGCGAAAGGTCCGCACGCGGCAGTTGGCCGGAAGCGCCGCCGGCAGCGCCGAGTCGGCGAGGACGACGACCTCGTCGACCCGCGCGGCAAGCGCCGCAATCTGCGGGATCGTCGCGGCGAGCGCGGGATGGTCCGGATCGACCTGCTGGGTGATGAAGACGATCCGGCTCAAACGCGCGCGACCAGCTCACGCAGACGCGCCGCGAACTCCTCGGGCGTCTGAAGCCACTTGTCTGCGCCGGCGCGCGCGCCGGCGGCGAGGCGCTCCTGCAGCGAGCGATCGGAGAGAACCCGCACGACGGCATCCGCGAGTGCTGCTGGATCGTCGCGCGGGACGACGATGCCGTTGACATCGTCGTCGACGATGTCGGGTATCCCGCCGGCGCGGGCACCGACGACAGCGCGACCGCGACAGAACGCCTCGATCACGATCCTCGGTAGGCCCTCGGACCGCGACGGGAGGACGAGAACGCTGGACGCGTCGAGCGCGTCGGCGATCCCGTCGTGCGAGCGGCGCTCCTCCCACGACAAGGTCGGGGAGTCACGAACGAGCTGCTCGACGAGCGCGCGCTCACGTCCGACGCCGATGATCAGCAGGCGCGCCTCCGGTAGCCGGCGTTCGACGAGCCGCCACGCGGTGGCGAGGCCGTCGACGTTCTTGTAGCGCTCGAGCACGCCGACGAAGAGCGCGCGCGGCCGGTCGGGGAGCGGCGCAATCGCGCGATCGCGAAACGTGGTTGCATCGACGTACGCGGGAAACACGTGCGCCGGTTCCACCCCCTGCTCGCGGACGAGCCCGCTCGTGAAGTCGGAGATCGTCCGGACGGCGTCGGCGCGTCGAAGCGCCGCGCCCGCGACCCGGTCGGCGAGCGGGTTGAGCAACGACCGCAAAGGCGATCCGTACAGGCGCGTCGGCGCGCGAAAGTCGCCGTGGACGTCGGCGATCACCGCTGCGTCGACGCCGGCAAGCTTGCGCGCCGCGAGGGCCGCCGCCGTCTCGTGCGCGCCTTGCGCGACCACCACGTCCGGGCGGAATGCGCGCAGCTCGCGCGCGATCCGCGCCGGAAGCGCGGCGTAGTACGCCGGGCCGGCGAGCATCGGCGGCTCGGCGAACAACCTGAACTCCGTCCCGGCGCCGTCCGTCCGGCCCGCGGCGAGCATCCGAAACTCGAGCTGCTCCCGAACGGCGTCCCACTTTCGCCGCTCGCTCCCGGGCAGCGGCGCACGGACCCGCCGCGACACGAAGAGGACGCGCGGACGGCCGCTCAACGCGCGACCTCGCGGAGCGTCGCCTCGAGCGACGAGAACACGTTCTCGGGCGCATAGGCCGCGACAGAGGCGGCCGCGGCGGCGCGAAGCCGCGCGCGAAGGTCCGCGTCGGCGAAGAACCGCTCGACGGCGGCGGCGAGCGCCGCCGTGTCGCCGGCGGGCACGAGCAGGCCGTTCACGCCGTCGCGGACGACCTCGGCGACGCCTCCGGCCTGCATCGCGAGCACGGGCGTCCCGACTGCGAGCGCCTCGACCACCGTGTGTGGGAAGTTCTCCCAGCTCGACGAGAGGATCGTCGCGTCTGCTGCGTGAAACAGCTCCACCACCCGCTCGCGCGGTTGCGCGCCGAGGAACCGCACGCGACGCTCGACGCCGAGCTCGCGCGCTCGCCGCTCGAGCGGCTGACGGTCAGGCCCTTCGCCCGCGATCACCAGCTGCACGTCGCTGCGCACGATCGCCTCCAGCGCGCGGTCGAGCGATTTCTGGGCCGTCAGACGCCCGGCGAACGCGATCGTGGCGCCGTCGAGCCCCAGCGCGCGCTTCAGCTCTTCGCGATCACGCAGGCCGCGGATGACAGGCACTGGATTCGGCAGCACCGAAAGGCGTTCAGGTGCGACACCCCACGCGACGGCAAGCTCGCGGAGATATGCGCTCGGCGTGAACACGTGCGCCGCGTGGCGAAGCTCGACGTCGCGCGCAAAGCGCAGCGCTGCGACGACCGCACCACCGCGCGCACCCTGGAACTCGTCCACGTTTCCCTCGACGTAGCCGCGGCGGTGCGAACGCTCGAACGCCGGATCGGCGGTCAGCTTGATGACGTACGGCCTGCGCGCTACGGTCGAGCCGAGCGTGCTGCGCCCGAACATCCCGGTCGTGTAGACGACGTCATTCTCGCGCGCGCGACGGTGGACGAGCGCCGCCCCCCGGAAGTGACGAACGCCCTTCCTGAGCTGACGCGAGACGGTTCGCACGGGGTACGCGCGCTGCGGGGGCGGCGCGTCCGCCGTCGTCACGACTTCGACGCGGTGTCCGCGGGCGTACAGGAAGTCCGCGACGTCGGGCGCGTGGCTCGCGGGACCTCCGACGTCGGGCGGCCAGATGCCCGAGACGATCAGGACGTTCACGCGACCGCAGGCTCGATCGGGCCGGCCGACGAGTCGTGCTCCCGCAGCAGCTTCACCCACAGGACGACCCAGCAGAGGCAGTAGGCGACCGAGGAAGCGAGCACCGCTCCGGCCGCACCGGTCGCGCCCCATTTTGCGCCGAGGATGCCGGCGAGCGGGATCAGGACGGCCGCTTCGACACCGTGTGTCCAGATTCGCAGCGCGGGACGCCCGATCGACACCGGGAACGACTTCGACCAGCCGAAAACCACGCGTAGCGCCGCAGCGACGACGATGATCCGCGTCGCGTCCACCGCGCCGGCGTTCTTCGCGGAGAAGAACAACCGAGCGAGTGCCGGCGTGAAGATCAGGAGCAACGGGAGCAGGACGATCATCGACGCGCCGGCCGCGATCGTGTAGCGGCGAATGCCTGCGAACACGGCGCGCCGCGTCCCGCGCTCCCAGTCGCGCGTCTGCTCGGTCAGGAAGATGAGTCGCGCAGGCGACGACAGGATCGCGAATCCCTGCTGTGGCGACATCGCCGCGCGGAACCAGGCAACCTGCCTCGCGGTCGACACGCCACCGAGCACGAGCGTCGCGAGCGGAAGCGTGAACGACGTCACGGCGCTGGCGATGCTCGACTGGCCGACAAACGAGAACAACTCGCGGCGGCCCGACCCGAGCGGCGTCGGCCGCGCCTTCGGGAAGCGCCGGAACGCGATCAGGCCGGCGGCTCCGACCGAGCCGGTCGCGACGAACTGGGCCGCGACGAGCCCGATGATCGTCTCCGTCAGCCCGTACTGCGTACCGACGGCGATCGCCGTCAGCCGCAGCGCCATCGACAGCAGGAGGAAGAGCGCACGGATGTCGTAGCGCTCGCGCAGGATGATCGCGACGCCGCCGACGTTCTCGGTGCATTGCGCCAGGGGGATCAACGACGCGATCGCGAGCGGAACCGCAAGGCCGTGTTTGTGCAGGAGGGCGTCCGCCACGGGCGCAAAAGCGAGCAGGGCGATCATTGCGAAGACCCCGCCGGCGACCTTGAAGACGACCGCGCTCCGGAAGAGCCGACGCAGCCTCCCCCAGTCCTGGCGCGTCAGGTAGCGAAAGCCGAACTTGACCAGTGCCTCCTCGACGGTGAGGTCGAGCAGGCTCTGGAACAGCCCCGTCGCCGCGAGGACAAGCGCGTAGCGGCCAAACGTGTACGTCGAGAAGACGTGCAGCGCGATCACGGTCCCGAGGAACCCGAGAACCGCAGAGGAGTACGTGCCGGCGGCAGCGACCGAGCGGCGCCAGAACAGGCGCGAGCGCATGAGACAGCGAATTGTAGGGACGCGGTTCCCGGTCACTAGAGTCTTCGCGGTGGCGGCGACCGGAACCCTCGCCTGGCGCGAGCGCGCGACGACCGTGTTCGCCGGCGCCAGCGCCGAAGCACTCGTCCTCGCCGTCGCCGTCCCGATCATCTTCATCCACCTTCGGTACCAGCCGAAGTTCCACGTCACGGCCGGCTCGACCAGCGTCGGCGTCGAGCTGTCCGACCTCGCGATCCTGGCCGTCTGCCTCGCCGCGATCGTCGCCGGCGCCAGACGCGGCTGGCTTCCGCTGCGCCGCGGGGTGCCGCTCTGGATCGCGACCTCGCTCTATTTCGCGTGGGTCGCAGTCGAGATCCTGATCCCGCACGGATCGGCCGGATACCCGACGACGACGCACGCGGTCACAGCCGCGAAGTTCCTCGAGTACGCGTTGCTGGCGCCCGCGCTCGTGCTGATCGTGCGAACGCGGCTCGACCTGCGCCCGATGGTGCTTGCGGTCGTCGCCTGGAGCGTCCTCGCAAGCGCCGTCGGCCTCGTGCAGTTCTTCGGCGCCAATATCTTCATCTCCGGGGCGACAGGCGGCCGGCAGCTCTCGTTCCTCGGCTTCCACGATTTCGCCGCGCTCTCCTCCGCGGCGCTCCTGCTCGGGGTCGCCGCGATCGTGCTTGCGCGGCTGGAGATCACGCCTGCGGTCGCGTGGACCGCGATCGTGGCGGGTGGCATCGGCGTCATCCTCTCCGCGGCCGTCGCGGCGGTGATCGGGATCGTCGCGGCGTGCGCAGTACTCGTCGTCCGGCTCGTCGTTCGTCGTGAATGGAGCGGCCGGCGTGCCGTGCCCGCAGCCCTGGCGGTGGCGGTCACGCTCGCCGGAGCGGTCGCGATGCGAGGCAACGACCTCGGGCACTACCTGGGATTCCTCGAGACGAACCAGAAGCAGACGAACGTCCAGACGTACGCGCACCGGACGGTCCTCGCGTACATCGGCTACCGGATCTGGCGGGACCACCCGGTCGCCGGCGTCGGCTGGGAGGCGTCCGGCGAACCGTCACGCTTCCTCCATTACATCCCGGCGGCACGGCGGAAGTACTCCTCGGAGCCCGCCCTCGCGTTTCCATCCCGCACCCGCCTTTACGGCGTCCAGAACTTCTATGTCCAGCACCTCGCCGACCTCGGGGTCGTCGGGCTCCTCCTCCTCGGGCTCGTGCTCGGCTCCGGCATCGTCCTCGCACTGCGCGGGACCGGCCTCGGCGCGACGCTCGGGTTGCTCTGGGTCGTGCTCGTCGCCGGGCTATGGCTGTCCGAGGGGATCGTCGCCGGCCTGCCGATCGACGCGTTGACCTGGCTCGCGCTCGGGCTCGCCGCCCGTGGCTGATCCCGGCGAGGCACGCCGGCGGCCGTCGCTGACGTCGCCGACGTACGCGGTCCGCGCACCGCTCGCAGCCTGGCTCCGAGCCGAGGCCGACGTGGCCGCGAGACGCGAGCCGCGCCCGAGGCTGCTCGACGTCGGCTGCGGCACGAAGCCGTACGCGCCGTTCTTCGCCGGAAACGTCGCCGAGTACGTCGGCGTCGACGTCTCCAACCCCGAGGCGGAGCTGGAGGGAACCGTCGAGGAGATTCCCGTACCGGACGGGACCTTCGATCTCGTGCTCTGTACGCAGACGCTCGAGCACGCAAACGACCCCGCGCGTGCGGTGCACGAGCTACGCCGCGTCGTCGCGCCGGGCGGCCGCGTACTCGCGTCCACTCACGGCGTGCAGGTCTACCACCCGAACCCCGACGACCTCTGGCGCTGGACACACGCAGGACTCGAACGGCTCTTCAGGGAAAATGGCGCGTGGAGCGACGTTCTCGTCGCTCCGTCGTCCGGAACCACGGCCTGCCTCGGAATGCTCGTTGCCACATACCTCGACCTCCTTGCCAAGCGCGCCCGTGTGCGGCCGCTCGGCTCACCTGTGATCGCCGCCGTCAACGCGGTCGCGCGCGGCGTCGACCGCGCGCTGCCGCCGCTCAGCACGCCGCAGCCCGGCACGATCTTCGCCAACTACCACGTGACCGCGACACCGTGAAAGTGCTCGTCACGGGCGGCGGTGGTTTCATCGGCTCGAATCTCGTTCGTGCGCTCGTCGAGCGCGGCGAAGACGTCCGCGTCCTCGACAACTTCTCCACCGGCAACCGCGCCAACCTGGCGGATCTGCTCGCCGACGTCGAGGTCGTCGAGGGGGAGCTGCGCAGCTACGAGCGGGTCCACGCCGCGACGCGCGGCGTCGAGGTCGTCTTCCACCAGGGCGCGCTCCCGTCGGTTCCACGCTCCGTGCAGGATCCGTTGACGACGAGCGCCGTCAACGTCGAGGGAACGTTGAACGTGCTGCTCGCGGCGCGCGACGAGGGCATCCGCCGCGTCGTTGCAGCGTCGTCGTCGTCCGTGTACGGGAACTCGGACGAGCTGCCGCGGGTCGAGACGCAGAACCCGGATCCGATCTCGCCGTACGGCGTGTCGAAACTCGCGGCCGAGCGGTACTGCGTCAGCTTCGCCCGCGTCTATCCGCTCGAGACCGTCGTCCTGCGCTACTTCAACGTCTTCGGGCCGAGCCAGGACCCGACGTCGCAGTACGCGGCCGTCGTCCCCCGCTTCATCACCGGCATCGCCGAGGGGCGGCAGGTCACGGTCTACGGCGACGGCGAGCAGCGGCGTGACTTCACGTACGTCGCGAACGTCGTGGACGCGAACCTACGGGCGGCGGCCGCCGACGGCGTCAACGGCGGCGTGTTCAACGTCGCGACGGGCCGACCGACCACGGTGAACGAGCTCGCGGAGAAGATCGGCAGCGTCCTCGGGCAGCCCGTGCGGCGCGAGGATTTCCCGGAGCGGACGGGCGACATCCGCGATTCGTGGGCCGACGTAGCGCGAGCGCACGAGCTGCTCGGGTGGCAGCCGCGCGTCGACCTAGACGAAGGCCTGCGCCTCGCAGCGGAGCATTTCCTGCAGCACTCGCCCGTTGCCTGACCGCACCAAGATCGTCCGCGTCATCGCGCGGTTGAACATGGGCGGTCCCGCGCTCCACGTCGCCTATCTCACCGCCGGCCTGCGCGAGCGCAATTACGACACGACGCTCGTCGCGGGAACGCTCGCACGCGGCGAGGACTCGATGGCGTTCGTCGCCGAAGGCCTCGACGTGAACGTCGTCAGCGTGCCCGAGCTCGGCCGGGAGATCTCGTTCGTCCGCGACCTCGTCGCGACGTTCCGGTTGGCCGCGCTGCTCCGGCGCGAGCGCCCGCAGATCCTCCACACGCACACGGCGAAAGCCGGGACGGTCGGCCGGCTCGCGGCGCTCCTCGCCGGCGAAGCGCGGCCGCCGATCGTCGTGCACACGTTCCACGGCCACGTCTTGCGCGGCTACTTCGGGCCGTTGCGTTCCCGGTTCTTCCGCGTGCTCGAGCGGTGGCTCGCAGCGCAGACGACGGTGCTGATCGCCGTCAGCCCGCAGGTGCGCGACGACCTCGTCGCGCTCGGGGTCGCACCGCGCGAGAAGTTCGCCGTCGTGCGGCTCGGCATCGAGCTCGACGAGCGCGTCGGCGACGGCGACCGCCGCGAGGAGACCCGTCGCTATCTCGGGATCGGGGCCGACCGCTTCGTGGTCGGCTGGGTCGGGCGCATGACAGCGGTCAAGCGGACCGACGACGTGCTCGAAGGATTCAAGCGGCTGTCCGACAACGGCGTCGCGGCGACGCTCTGCCTCGTCGGCGACGGGCCCGACCGTCCGCAGCTCGAGCGCCGCGCGCAGGAGCTCGGGATCATCCGCGACACCCTGTTCGTCGGCTACCAGGAGGACGTGGCGCCGTTCTACGCCGCATTCGACACGCTCGTGCTCCCGTCCGGGAACGAGGGGACGCCGGTCAGCGTGATCGAGGCGCTCGCGGCGGGGACGCCAGTCGTCGCGACGCGTGTCGGCGGCGTTCCCGACGTAGTGCGCGACGGCGAGGACGGGTTCCTCGTCGAGGCAGGAGACACCGCGGCGCTGGCCGAGCGGCTGACGCAGCTCGCGACCGACGACGCCCTCCGCGCCCGCGTCGCCGCAGCGGCCCGCGACCGCGTGATCGCGCGGTACGCGGTCGAGCGCCTCGTGGACGACGTGGACCGGTTGTACAGGTCCCTCCTGGAGACGACCGGCCGCGCCGTGCCCGGTCGGGGCCGGTCCCGGGTCTGAGCCGAGGAGAGGGTATGGCCCTCGTATCTCTACGTCCCTTCGTGCCGGCAGTTCGCGCGTCGAAAAAGGGTCAGACCCAAAAGACGGTCTGACCCTCGGCCTTGCATTGCGGCCCACCCTTGACGTCACGCCACGCTGCCCGAGTGCCTGACCCTTTCTTTTGGGTCAGGCACTTTTCGCGCGTTCGCTTCGCGCCGGCAGTTCGCGCGTCGAAAAACGGGTCAGACCCGAAGAAGAGAGGGTCTGACCCTCGTCCTTCTTGGCCTCGTTGTTGTCCGCGCTAGTGCGGCAGGCGGCGGAAGACGTTGAAGCTCGGCTTGTGCTTCCCGCGCGCGGTGATGAATCCGGACTGCCAGCCTGCGCCGATGTTCGTGTCGTCCTTCAGCATGAACCAGACCATCATCGCGACCTGGGGCGTCCGCCGGGCGATCGCATAGGCCTGCGAGACGTAGCGCGCCTGCTGCGCGTACGACACGCCGAACAGCCGGTCCGGCGGCGTCTGGAAGCCGTACTCCGTGATCCAGATCGGCT
>VAXB01000079.1 GCA_005883995.1 Actinomycetota bacterium | reverse complement strand
GTGGCAGCTGCCGAACTCGCCGACGAGCACTGGAGCTGTCCACCAGCGGTGCTGGATGAGCAACCATCCCCATCTGGCGCCGAGGTCGGCGTTGACGCGTGCCGGCGAGCTGTGGTCCCAGGAGTAGTCGTGCGCGGAGTAGACGAGGCGATGCGAGATCCGCAGGCGGACGGGTCGGACTCCGGCACCGCGCAGGTCAGTCCCGGCGCTGCTTCCCTCCACGATGACGAGCAGGCGCCAGTTCGCGCTGAGCACGACGTTGCCTGCCCGCTCTGCCGCACGGGGCCAGTCCAGCCACGGTGCGACCTTGCCGGCACGCCAGGTGAGCGGCAGTCGCAACACAGAGTCGGTACGCGGCTCGTTGCGCAGGTCGGCGCCGATCACGTTGGTCTGCGGATGCGACCCACCCGGCGCGTAGCGCGCGACGACGTGACGCCACGCCGACAGCCATTTCGCCTGGCTCGCGCGGAACAGCCGGAGCTTGCCCGACAACGTGCGGCCGGCCCAGCCGGGCGCATGCGTCGGGTCGTAGTACTCCCACCACAACGCGTTGCCATCCGCCGGCGAGCAACACCAGCCGGCCCGGCCGACATGGTTGTCGAGCACGACCATGACACCGTGCCGGGCGAGCGATGCGATGACGGCGTCGAAGACCTGCCGCGCGTTCGCGCCGCGCAGCTGCGGGTTCGCCGCGACGGCGATCGGGGGAACCGCCGGTGACGCTGAGCCGATCCATGCGTCCGTCGACCATGGCAGGCGTACGACGTTGAAGCCGTCGGCGACGAAGTGAGAAGCGATGGCATCAAGGGACTGACACTGCAGTCCACCGGGCGCACGGTCGAGCGACTCGGCGCCGTACCAGTTGACGCCCGCGAGTTTCACCCGCTTGCCCGTGGCGTCGAGAATCCACCGACCCGACGTGTGCAGCGGCAGGGCGGGCAGCGTCGTGACGGTGTCTGTCGGCGATGGCAATGTGCCCGCAGCTTGCGGGCAGGCGCCCGCGGAGAACTGCGCTGACACGACGCTGTCCGACAGTGGCATTGCGAACACTGCGACGTTGCCGATGTTGCGACCGTCGACGTACAAGACAGCCGTCCCGTCGGCGACCGACACCGCCACCTGATGCCACGCCGCGTCCGACACTGTCGTCGTCGACGAGACATAGCTGCACGACCTGGGAGTCGTGCACGTCACACCGAAGACGCGGCCGCGGAAGATGCTGAGGTCGAGCCCGCCGATATTGATCACGGTCGCAACACCCGGCATCGCAGTGCGCGGCGCACGAATCCACGCCGTGGCCGCGACCGCCTGGGGCGCGAGCCCGGTGGCGGCAGCGGTGACCTGCGCGGTCGCACCATCGAAACCGAAGGACGTCTCGGTCGTGCCCGGCCCCACCTGGCCGGGCTGCAGATGTCCTTGCCCGGCACCCTCGTGCAGTGCCAGTCGGTCCTGCACGGTCGTCGCGTTGTTGTCCTGCAGCGGCCAGTACGCGAGCGGCGCCGCCCCCAGGACCAGGGAGTCGAGCCCGGGGCGCGGCGACGGGTCGGCGAGCGCGGCGGCGCCCCCGGCGCTGGGGGACAGGTGAGCGGGATGGACGCTCACGAACGCGGCCACCGACCACACGACGAGCGTGAGTACCGCAGCGCGATGGGCGCGCGGTCCCCCCTGGTGCACGCGTCGTTGATAGCCGATGGACACTTCCTCTGTCTCGGGATCCGGACAAAAGGGCTTTACGGCCACGCGACCAAGTGGGACACCGGTCTTCTCGCGGCCCTCAGACAGCCGTTCGATCTCGGTGGTCTTACGGACCTGCTCGACGTACGCCGCTATCTCGAGGCACCGCCCACCGCCGCGGAGATCGAAGACGTGCTGGAGCGACTGGGGCTGCAGCCGTGGGACATCACCCGCATGGGTGAGCCTCGCGCCGAGGAGCTCGGACTCGCGGACCTGGCTCGCGACCGCGACCAGTGGATCGCCTTGCTCGCGGCGAACCCGAGCCTGATCCAGCGGCCGATCATCATCACCGCCGACGGCTCCGCGTGGGTCGCACGCTCGCCGGCGGAGGTCGAGAAGGCGCTCGCGGCAGACCAGGCCTAGCCGTTACGATGGGCGCATGAGCATTCGGCAGCTCCTTCCCGGGCCGCGCTGACCAGGCACCACGTCAGTGCGGCAGCCCTCCTGCGCGGGGGCCTTTTTCATGTAAGGGCACGGCGTTTGCCCGGGGAGACGACGAGAGGCTGAAATGACCATCGAGGGCGACGAACCCCGCTACGACCCGCACACGATCGTCGACAAATGGCTGCCGGTCTGGGACGAGCTGCACGTCCACGAGCCCGTCGATGACGACTCTCTCAAGCGCAGGTACGTCGTCGACATGTTCAGCTATCCCAGCGGTGACCTGCACATGGGCCACGCCGAGGCTTTCAGCATCGGCGACGCAGTCGCGCGCTACGCGATGATGTGCGGCTACGACGTGCTGCACCCGATCGGCTGGGACTCCTTCGGCCTGCCCGCCGAGAACGCCGCGCTGAAGCGAGGTCAGGACCCACGCGAGTGGACCTACAAGAACATCGAGACGCAGGCGGAGTCCTTCAAACGACTGGGCATCTCGATCGACTGGCGCACGCGCCTGCACACTTCTGACCCCGAGTACTACCGCTGGACGCAGTGGCTGTTCCTGCGGATGTATGAGCGCGGTCTGGCCTATCGCAAGTCGGCGCCGGTCAACTGGTGCCCGGTCGACCAGACCGTGTTGGCCAACGAGCAGGTGATCGCCGGCAACTGTGAGCGCTGCGGGACGCCGGTGACGAAGCGCAACCTGACGCAGTGGTTCTTCCGGATCACGGCGTACGCCGAGCGGCTGCTGGACGACATGGCGCTGCTGGAAGGCAAGTGGCCGGATCGCGTGTTGACGATGCAGCGCAACTGGATCGGCAAGTCCACCGGTGCGCACGTCGACTTCCGCATCGAGGGTCACGAGGTGCCGATCCGCGTCTTCACGACGCGGCCGGACACGTTGTTCGGCGCAACCTTCTTCGTCATCGCCGCGGACTCGCCGCTGGCCGCCGAGCTGTGCAGTGAGGACAACCGCGAGGAATTCGCGGCGTACGTCGAGCAGGTCCGTAAGGCCACCGAGATCGAACGGCTGTCTGAGGGCCGCGAGAAGACCGGTGTCCCACTGGGTCGCGTGGCAATCAACCCGATCAATGGTGAACACATCCCGGTGTTCGCCGCTGACTACGTGCTGGCCGACTATGGCACCGGCGCGATCATGGCCGTGCCCGCTCACGACCAGCGTGACCTGGACTTCGCGCGCGCGTTCGACCTGCCGGTGCGCGTCGTCGTCGACACGGGGCAGCCCGACCCGAACGAGACGGGCCTAGCCACGGCGGGCGACGGCGTGCTGGTCAACAGCGGCTCGTACGACGGAAAGCGCAAGGAAGAGGCCATCCCGGCAATCGCTGCCGATCTGCAACGCGACGGGCACGGCGAAGCGGCGGTCACCTATCGGCTGCGTGACTGGCTGCTGTCACGGCAGCGCTATTGGGGATGCCCCATCCCGATCGTGCATTGCGACGAATGCGGGATCGTGCCCGTCCCCGAGGACGAGCTCCCGGTTGTCCTGCCGGAGATCGACGACTACCTCCCCAAGGGGCGCTCGCCGCTCGCGACCGCCGAGGAATGGGTCCGCGTCGACTGCCCGCGCTGCGGTCGCGAAGCACGGCGCGAGACGGACACGATGGACACGTTCGTCGATTCGTCGTGGTACTTCATGCGGTACTGCGATGCGCGGAACGAGACGGCGCCGTTCGAGCGCGAGCTCGTCGACTACTGGCTGCCCATCGACCAGTACATCGGCGGGGTCGAGCACGCGATCCTGCATCTGCTGTACGCGCGCTTCTTCGTCAAGGTGCTGAACGACATGGGACTCGTCGGCTTCCGGGAGCCGTTCGCGCGGCTGTTCACGCAGGGGATGGTCTATTACCGCGGGGCGAAGATGTCGAAGTCGCGGGGGAACGTCGTCGACCCGCAACCGTTCATCGAGCGCTTCGGCGCGGACGTCGTTCGGCTCTGGTGTCCGTTCCTGGGGCCGGTCGACCAGGACGCGGAGTGGCACGAAGACGGGATGGAAGGGATGTCGCGCTTCCTGCACAAGCTGTGGCGCGTCACGCTCGCGGCCGCCGAGCGACCGCCGTCGGCGCGGGTCGACACGCCGCTTTCGCGAAAGACGCACCGGACGATCGCGAAGGTCAGCGACGACATCGGGCGCCGGTTCGTAATGAACACGCCGATCGCCGCCGTGATGGAGCTCGTCAACGAGATCGGGCGCGCGCCCGACGACGCGGCTGTGCGTTTCGCGGCCGAGACGGCCGTTTCGCT
This sequence comes from Actinomycetota bacterium, assembly GCA_005883995.1. Taxonomy (GTDB): domain Bacteria; phylum Actinomycetota; class Thermoleophilia; order Gaiellales; family Gaiellaceae; genus 3-1-20CM-4-69-9. The sequence continues at coordinate 7,361 of VAXB01000079.1, read as the reverse complement.
GATCCAGCCGTACGCCCCCCACATCGCGGAGGAGCTGTGGCGACGGCTCGGGCACGAGGCGCTGTGGGTCGCGCCCTGGCCCGAGGCGGACCCCGCGCTGCTCCAGACGGACACCTTCGAGCTCGTCGTGCAGGTGAACGGCCGCGTTCGCGACCGAATGGAAGTCGCCGCCGATCTGAGCGAGGCGGAGCTCGTGGCGCGCGCGACGGCCTCACCGAAGGTGCAGGCGCAGCTCGACGGCGGGCAGATCCGGCAGACGATCGTCGTGCCGCGGAAGCTCGTCAACATAGTCGTCGCGTAACAGACTCGCCACAGACCTGACACACACACGCGCGCGTTCGCGCGCGACCATCGATGTGTGCCGGAAATCCCGTTCACACGCCGACAGCTCGCCACCGGCGCGTTCATCGTCGTCGCGCTTCTCGTGCTCGGCGGGAAGCTGTTGGCGCACCGCGCGACCTCTGCCGTGCCGCCGATTCCGACGGCCGCGCGCACGACTGCCGCGCCGACGGCGGCGGCGCTGGTGATCGACGTTGTCGGCGCGGTCCGCCGCCCCGGCCTTTACCACCTCCGGCACGGCGCGCGGGTCGCCGACGCGGTCGCGCGCGCTGGTGGCGTGACGCGGAAGGCACAACTCGACGCCGTCAATCTCGCTGCACCCGTCGCGGACGGCGAGCAGGTGGTCGTGCCCGTTCGCGGCGCGGCGACGCCGGCGGCCGCTGCGGGAGGCGGAGCTGCCGCCGGCCCCGTCCATCTGAGCACGGCGACGCTGGAACAGCTGGACGGCCTGCCGGGCATCGGCCCGGTTACCGCGCAGAAGATCCTGTCGTACCGCCAGCAGCATGGAGCGTTCGGCTCCGTTGCGGAGCTCGACGCGGTTCCGGGTATCGGCCCGGCGAGGCTCGAGCAGCTGAAGGGGCTGGTCGCACCATGAGCGCTCTCCGGCGGTATCCGGCTCAGGCGTTCGTGCTCTCAGCCTGCCTCGGGGTTGCGTGCGCGAATCTCGTCCGCGCAGGCCCTGCGCTCGTCGTCATTGCCGTCGGATGCGTCGGAGCGGCGCTCGCACTCGCGCGCCACCAGCGGCTGTTGCTCGCGTGCGCGATCCTTGCCACGGGATGGTGGTGGGGATCCCACCGCCTCGACGCGCTCGACCGCAGCGCGCTCGCTGCACGCATCGGGACGGCGGAACGCGTGCGGGTCGTCGTCACGGGGCCGCCGCGGCGCGGGCGGTTCGATCTCCGCGCTGACGGCCTGGTCGTTCGCTTCGGCGACCTGCGCGTGCAGGAGCGGACGCTGATCCGCCTGGCGCCGGCACGCCCTCCGCCCGAGGGCGCGATCCTCGACGGCATCGGCCGGCTCGACGCGCCGAAACCGGCACGGAACGGCTTCGACGAGCGCCGATGGCTCCGTCGGCACGGCATTCATACGGTCCTGCATCTCGACACGTGGGCGGTTGTGGGCAGGCGAGGCGGCCTCGGTGGCGTCTCCGACCGGATCAGGTCGGCCGTCGCCGGCGCCGTCGCGCGCGGACAGCATGGCGAGCGAGCGGCTCTGCTTACGGGCATCGTCCTCGGCGACGACGCGAACGTGTCCGAAGGCTTGCGGACGCGGTTTCGCGCCTCGGGCCTGTACCACCTGCTGGCCGTATCGGGTCAGAACGTCGCGCTCGTCGCGGCCGGCATGCTCGCCCTCGTGTGGGTGCTCGGCCTGTCGCGTCGCGTCGGCGAGGTCGGTGCGCTTGCCGCGATCGCCGCGTATGTGCTCGCCGTGGGTGCGCAGCCGTCAGTCGTGCGAGCCGGAATCGCCGGTGCGCTGACCTCGTTCGCATGGTTGACCGGGCGGCTCACGGACCGGTGGCACTTCCTCCTCGTCGGCGGGCTCGTCCTCCTCGCCTGGAACCCGTACACGCTGTTCGACGCCGGCTTCCAGCTCTCGTTCGCGGCCGTCGCGGCGATCTTCGTGCTGGTCCCGCGCATCCGCGGGATCCTCGACGGCTACCCACTCCCAGGTGCCGTCGCCGACGGCGTCGCGGTTTCCGCCGCGTGCGCGGCTGCGACCGCGCCGGTGATGTGGGTGCAGTTCCACGCGCTGTCGCTCGTCGCGATCCCCGCCAACGCGGTCGCTGCGCCGGCGATGGCGCCGTTGCTCACGCTCGCGTTCGCCGGAACCGCGCTCGCGCCGTTCGCGCCGTCGGCTGCGGCTGCGCTCGCGTGGCTGAACGGCTGGGTTGCGGCGTACCTCGCGGCGTGCGCGCGCATCGCGGGTGGGATCCCGGGGGCGCAGGTGCAGTCGACGCGGTCGCTCCTACTGCTGCTCGGAGGGGGCTTCCTTGCCGCTGCCTATGCTTGCAGTCGTGGTGAACGGAACGTGGCGCGGCCTTCCAGGAGTTGACGCCTGTGGCGTCTGACCTCAAGCCGGTCTACCTGATCGCCGGGAGCGATCGGCCGAAGATCCAGCGCGCGCTTCGCCGTCTGCGCGATCGCGTCGGGGAAGACGCGATCGACCACCTGTCCGCATTCGACGCCGCGGGCGAGGACGCGGTCGGAGCGTGCAATGCGCCCGGTCTCTTCGGTGCCGGCCTCAGGCTCGTCATGGTCACCGACGTCGACCGCTGGAAGGCGGCGGATGCGAAGGCAATCGGCGGATATCTCGCGGCGCCGGCGCCGGACACCATCCTCGCGCTCGTCGGCAACGAGCTGAAGAAAGACTCGGCGCTCGGGAAGGCCTGCGCAAAGGCCGGCGAGGTCCTCGTCTACGACGTGGTGAAGCGCCGACTGCCCGAATGGGTCGCTCGGCAGTTCGCGGATCGCGGCGTGACCGCCGACGCCGAGGGGTGCCGGTTGTTGGTCGAGATCGTGGGCGAGGATCCGGAGGCGCTCGCGTCGGAGATCGACAAGATCGCGACCTGGGCCGCGGGTGAGGCCGTCGGCGTCGGCGAGGTCGGGCGGCTCGCGGCAGGCTGCGCCGAGATTCCCGGCTACGAGCTCACCGATGCTTGGGGGCGGCGCGACCTTCGCGGCGCGCTCGCGGCGTGCCAGACCCTGCTCGAGCGTTCCGGCGATCCCGTCTCACGCTCGGTGCCGGCACTGGTCGGCCTGCTCGTCGGGCATGTGAGCCGCGTGCGCTCCGTGCAGGCGCTCGTCGACGAAGGCCTGAGCTCGCGCGAAGTCGCGTCACGGTTGAAGCGCCATCCGTTCTACGTCGAGAAGCTCGTCGCGCAAGCTCGGAACTACGACGTGGACGAGCTGCGCGATGCCGTCGTCCGGCTGGCCCGGCTCGACCACGCGGTGAAGGGCGGCTCCCGCCTCGCGGTCGACCTGGAGCTCGAACGCGCAGTCGTCGACATCACGCCGGCGCGCGACGCCGCAGCTGCTTAGCACCGGTCCGTGCCCTTTCCCGCAGAAGGAGGATGCAGATGCTGATCACGACCGCGAACGATCTCCCGGGGTACGAGGTGGTCGAGACGCTCGGCGAGGTGTTCGGGCTGACCGTCCGGTCGCGCAACATCGGCTCACAGCTCGGCGCCGGGCTGAAGTCGATCGTCGGCGGGGAGTTGAAGGGGATGACGAAGGCGCTCGTCGACAGCCGTCAGCAGGTGATCGACCGGATGGTCGACGAGGCGAAGGCGAAGGGCGCCGACGCCGTCGTCGCGATGCGGTTCGACACGTCGGAGATGGGCAACAACTGGACGGAGATCTGCGCGTACGGCACTGCCGTCCGGACGCGCCGCGGCGCGTAGCTTCCTTCGGGGCGCCGCGGGCTGCTAGGAGCCGCTGCGCGAGAGCAGCCGTGCGGCCTGCGCCTTGCGCCGGGCCGCGGTGTTGCGGTGGATCGCGCCGCGCGCGGCGGCGCGGTCGATCCAGCGCGTCAGCTCGCGGTGCTCGGCCCGCGCTCGTTCGGCCTCCCCTGACGTGACCGCCGACTCGAGGCGCTTCGTCAACGTCTTCACCGTCGAGCGGTAGCGCAGGTTCTCGAGCCGCTGCCTGGAGGCGGAACGAACGCGCTTCTCTTGCTGCTTGATGTTCGGCATCGCGTCAAAAAGGCCCGCAGTTGCGGGCGCGCCGATGGTAGCAGAGGCCCTTCCTATACTCGTCCGCGTGGATGAGCGTACGGGCCGCCGGCTCGCGTGGTCGACGGCGATCTTCTCGCTCGCCACGGGAATCTCCCGGATTCTCGGGCTCGTCCGCGAGGTCGTCGCCGCCTACTACTTCGGCGCGTACGGGCGGATCAACGCATTCACGGTCGCGTTCCAGGTCCCGAACCTGATCCGAGCGCTCGTCGCGGACGCGGCTCTGTCCTCCGCGTTCGTGCCGGTGTTCACGGAACTGCTGGAGAAGGGCGACCGCAAGCGCGCGTGGCGGGTCGCGTCGAGCCTGTTCTGGCTCATGCTGCTCGGGCTGGGCGGCCTGACGGCGCTCTTCATCGTGATCGCGCCGTGGGTCCTGAAGCCGTTCGGCGATCCCGGCGGCGACGCCGAGCTCGCGGTCACGCTCTCCCGGATCCTGTTTCCGATCGTCGTGCTCCTCGGCGTCTCCGGGATCGTCGTCGGGATCCTCAACAGCTACGAGGAGTTCGCCATCCCGGCGCTGACGCCGGTCTTCTGGAACCTCGCGATCATCGCGGGCCTCGTGATCGGCGTCCCGCGCGCGAACACCGTCGACACGAAGCTCTACGTGTACGCGGGGTCGATCGTGATCGGCACGGTGATCCAGGTCCTGCTCCCGTTCCCGTGGCTTCGCGGCCTGGACGGCCGGCTCACGCTCGTCCTCGACTGGCGCGATCCCGCGGTTTGGCAGGTCTTGAAGCTGATGGTGCCGGTGACCCTCGGGCTCGGGCTCATCAACTTCAATGCGGTCGTCGACTCGGCATTCGCGTCGCGCCTGATCGACCCGAAGCTCTCGCCGACCGCGATCGACAAGGCGTTCCGCCTGTACATGCTGCCGCAGGGGATGTTCTCGGTCGCGATTGCGACCGTGCTCTTTCCGTCGCTCGCGCGGCTTGCCGCACGAAACGACATGCCCGCCTTCCGAAGCACCGTCTCGCTCGGGCTGCGGCAGATCGCATTCCTGCTGATCCCGGCGGGCGTTGTCTGCGCCGTGCTGGCGCAGCCGATCACGCGCCTCGTCTACCAGCGCGGCGCATGGGGGCCGCACGCGACGGCGGTGACGGCCGGCGCGCTCGCGGCGTTTTCTGGAGGGCTCGCGTTCAACGGCGCGATGCTGATGCTGAACCGCGCGTTCTTCAGCCTCCAGTCGAACTGGATCCCCACGTACGTCGCACTGGGGAACCTCGGGCTGAATGCGGCGCTCGACGCCGTCTTCTACCGCTTCGGGACGTGGGGCATCCCACTGTCGACGACGGTCGTCAACATCGCCGGTACCGGGGTCCTGCTGATTCTGCTGAGGCGGCGGTTGCATCGCATCGATTTCGGGGCGATCGCCGCCGCGGTTGCGCGCATCGCGGTCGCATCCGCTGCGCTAGCCGTCGCGTCGTTCGGGGTGTGGTACGGGCTCGACCAGCTCCTCGGCCGCTCGTTCGGCGGCCAGCTCATCTCGGTCGCAGCGGCGCTCAGCGTCGGCCTCGTCGTCTACTTCTTCGCGTGCCGGGCGCTCGGCGTTCGCGAAATGGACGCGTTGCTAGCGTTGCGAGAGCGCTTCAAACGCGCCTGACCATGCCTCAGGACCGCATCCGCAACTTCTCCATCATCGCGCACATCGACCACGGGAAATCGACCCTGGCCGACCGCATCCTCGAGCTCACGCACGCCGTTGCGCAACGCGACATGCGCGAGCAGGTGCTCGACTCGATGGAGCTCGAGCGCGAGCGCGGTATCACCATCAAGGCGCAGGCGGTCCGCGTCGAGTGGAAAGGCCACCAGTTGAACCTGATCGACACACCCGGTCACGTCGACTTCACGTACGAGGTGTCGCGCTCCCTTCAAGCGTGCGAGGGCGCGCTGCTCGTCGTCGATGCGGCGCAGGGAACGCAGGCGCAGACGCTCGCGAACGCGTACCTCGCGATCGAGAACGACCTGGAGATCGTCCCGGTCGTGAACAAGATCGACCTGCCGCAGGCCGATCCCGACGCCGCGGCGGCAGAGATCGCCGACCTGATCGGCGACACCGCCGACCACGTTCTCCGGATCTCGGCGAAGACCGGCCAGGGGGTCGAGGACGTCCTGGACGCGGTCGTCGCGCGCGTTCCCGCGCCCGCCGGAGATCCCGCCGCCCCGGCGCGCGCCCTCATCTTCGATTCGTCGTACGACGAGTACCGCGGAGTTGTCGCGTTCGTACGTGTCGTCGACGGGTCGTTCTCGCCGCGCCAGCCGCTGCGGGGGATGGCGCTCGGCCCGCGCTTCGAGGCACAGGAGATCGGTTTCTTCGCGCCGACGCGCGCCGACGCACCGACGCTTACCGCAGGGGAGGTCGGCTACGTGATCACCGGGCTGAAGGACGTGTCGAAGCTGCGTGTCGGCGACACGCTGACCTCGGAGCGCCGGCCGGCGACGGATCCGCTCCCCGGGTACAAGGACGTGAAGCCGATGGTCTTCGCCGGGCTGTTCCCGACCGAGTCGGACGACTATCCGGAACTGCGCGACGCGCTCGAGAAGCTGAAGCTGAACGACGCCGCGCTCTTCTACGAGCCCGAGACCTCGCAGGCGCTCGGCTTCGGCTTTCGCTGCGGCTTCCTCGGCCTGCTCCATATGGAGATCGTGCGCGAGCGGCTCGAGCGCGAGTTCGACCTCGACCTGCTCGTGACGGCGCCGAACGTCGCGTACCGCGTGCGACCGCCGAACGGCGAATGGCACGAGGTGCATACGCCGTCGGACATGCCGAACGAAATCGAGGAGGTCGAGGAGCCGTACATCAAGGCGTCGATCATCGTTCCGAAGGAGCACGTCGGCGCCGTGATGGAGCTGAACAACGATCGCCGCGGCCGGTTCGACCACCTGGAGTACCTGTCCGAGAACCGCGTGCATCTGACATACGAGCTGCCGCTCGCTGAAATCGTCCTCGACTACTACGACCAGCTGAAGTCACGCACGCGGGGGTACGCAAGCTTCGACTACGACCTCGTCGGCTTCCGGCCCGGCACGCTCGTTCGCGTCGACGTCCTCGTCGGCAGCGAGCCGGTCGACGCGCTGTCGCTGATCGTCCACCGCGACTTCGCGTACGAACGCGGTCGCGCGCTCGTCGAGCGTCTGCGCGAGGAGATTCCGCGGCAGATGTTCGACGTCCCGATCCAGGCGGCGATCGGCTCGCGCGTGATCGCGCGCGAAACCGTGAAGGCGCGCCGGAAAGACGTGCTCGCGAAGTGCTACGGCGGCGACATCTCCCGGAAGCGCAAGCTGCTCGAGAAGC
>VAXB01000078.1 GCA_005883995.1 Actinomycetota bacterium | reverse complement strand
GCACCGCACACGTTTCGTCCCGGCGATTCGGTTGCCGTGATCGGCATCGGCCCGCTCGGGTTGTGCCACGTGATCAAGTCGCGGTTCCTCCGCTGCGGGGAGCTGATCGCGATCGACGTTCTCCCCGGCCGGCTGTCCCGTGCGGAGCCCTTCGGCGTCACGCACGCGATCGACGCGTCGACGATGGAGCGGGCCGAGCGCGTCGAGGCCGTTCGGCGTGCAACCGGCGGACGCGGCGCCGACGTCGTCGTCGACTGCTCCGGCATCGCCGAGACGTTCGTCGAGGCGCTCGAGCTGGTCCGGTGGGGCGGGACCGTGATCGAAGCCGGCGCGTTCGTCGATCTCGGTCCGGTGCCCGTGAACCCGAATCGGGACATCTGTACTCGGAACATCTGCGTCCTCGGGATCGGCGGCGAGACGGCGGACGGATACGTCCCGGCGATGGAGGCGATGGCGGCGCACCTCGATTCGCTGCCGCTCGAGCAGGTCGTCACGCACCGCTTGCCGCTCGAGCGAGCAGACGAGGCGATTCGGCTCTCGCAGTCGCCCGACGCAATGAAGGTCGTGTTCGCTCCGAGCCAGGCCTAGCGCGGCGGCGGGAACCGCTCGAGGATCCAGCGCGCGTCGAGCGGCTCGCGTCGGTATGGGCGGCCGTTGACGTGGACGTAGTCGCCCGTCCGCGGGTTCATCGGCAGCCGCGCTTCGGCCGGGAAGTGCCGGTTGTGTCGCGCGATCAGCTCGTTCACCTCGTGGAAGTTCCAGCTGACGGCGAGATCCCGCCACGCCCGTGAGAACGCGGCGTCGTCAGGGTGCTCGGCGCGCGTCTCGTCCCACAGCTCGCGCAGACGCGCCTCATGGCCCTCGATCGAGAGCTCGATCGCGCGCAGCCGCCGCATCCAGGCGAGCGGTCCGCCGAGCGCCCGGAGCGCTGCGTCGGCGCCGGTCTTGAAGTTGCGCAGCCGACGATGAATGGGCTGCCCGGCGAGCGGGCTTTCGAGGAGGTCGGCCTCCAGCGCCTCGCGCTCCGCGCGGTCGCGCGGTGTCTCCGGGCGCGAGACACCCTGCCGCATGATCGCCTCCCGCTCGCGTCGCTCCACGCCGCTAGTGTGCCCGTCGGTGGGCGAGGTACACGGGGAGATCCGCGACGAGGAGCTCGAGGCCGAGCGAGACGCCGAGCGAGACGCTCGGCGGCGGCTCGCGCTCGCGCAGATCCGCCAGTACCCGGACGCGGCGCTGCGCATGAAGGCGAAGCCGGTCGAGGCGTTCGACGACGACTTGCGAAGGCTCGCCGAACGGATGACCGCGCTCATGGTGGACGCCCTCGGCGTCGGCCTCGCGGCGACGCAGGTCGGGATTCTGCAGCGCCTCTTCGTCTTCGTCCCGGGCACAGACGGCGAGCCCGCAGTGATCGCGAATCCCGTAATCACCGTGTCAGGCGACGAGGTCGAGACCGACGACGAGGGCTGTCTCTCGCTTCAGGGCGTTCTCGCGCCGGTCGCGCGCGCGGTGTCGCTTCGCCTCGACGGCAAGGACGTCAACGGGAACGATGTGTCGTACGAGCTCGAGGGATACCCGGCCCGAACGGCGCAGCACGAGCTCGACCATCTCGACGGCGTCCTGATCATCGATCGGACGACGCCCGAGGCTCGGCGGGAAGCGATGGCTGTGTTGCGCCCGCGCGTCGTCATCGGCTAGTCATGGCGCGCATCGCCGTCGCGGCGACGGCCCCGTTCGGCGCAGACGTCCTCGAGCGGCTTGCATCCAGACACGAGGTCGTCACGGTTCTGACACGCCCGGACGCACCCCGCGGTCGGGGGCGGAAGATCGACGCCACACCGGCGAAGCGTGTTGCCGAGCGCTTGGGCATTCGCGTTCTTCAACCGGCACGGCTGGAGGGGGATGTAGATGTAGATGGAGGTGTACACAGCAGCCGTGTCGACGCCGTTGTGGTCGCGGCCTACGGGCTGCTGATCCCCGATGCGCCTCTCGCGCGGAATCTTTGGCTGAATGTTCATCCGTCGCTCCTGCCGCGGTGGCGGGGCGCTGCGCCGGTCGAGCGCGCAATCATGGCCGGGGATGCCGAGACGGGCGTCACGATCCATCGGACGGTGAAGGAGCTCGACGCGGGGCCGGTTGCGGCACAGCGCGCCTTCCCGATCGCGGTCGACGACGACGCAGGCGTCGTCTTCGGACGGGCTGCCGAGCTCGCGGTCGAGCTGCTCGACGACGTGCTGGGCGATCCGAGCTTCACACCCCAGCCCGCCGACGGCGTCACGTACGCGGAGAAGATCACGGCTACGGACCGCGAGCTCGATTTCACACGCCCCGCGATCGAGCTCCACAACCGCGTGCGCGCGTTGTCGCCGCACATCGGCGCGCGCGGGATCGTCGACGGGCACCGGCTGATCGTGTGGCGCACCCGTGTCGCCGACGATCGCCTCGAGTTGGTCGAGGTGCAGCCGGAAGGGCGGAGGCGGATGGCGTACGCGGAGTTTCTGCGCGGCGTTCGATGAACGCACGCGAGGCGGCGTACGAGGTCGTCCTGCGTGTGTTCGAGCAGGACGCCTACGCCGACCGCGTCCTCCGCTCTGTGGCGCGGGGGTTCGACTCGCGCGAGCGCGCGCTCGCGCAGCGGCTTGCATATGGCACCGTGCAGCGGGCTCGCACGCTCGACCACGCGATCGAGCAGCTCGGCCGTCGGCCGGTGCGCAAGCTCGACCCGCCGGTGCGTGCGGCGCTGCGTCTCGGTGCATACCAACTCGCGTACGCAGAGGGGATCGCGGTGCACGCGGCCGTCAACGAGACGGTCGAGCTCGTGCGGCGCGCACGGCTCGAGCGCGCGGTCGCGTTCACGAATGCGGTCCTGCGGCGACTGGCCGCGGGGATTCGCCCGCTGATCGAGAGCCTCCCCGACGGACCTCTGAAGGAGTCGTATCCGGATTGGATCGCCGACGTCTGGCGCCGCGACCTCGGCGACGCCGCTGCGCTCGCGTTGATGCAGTCCCAGAACGAGGCGCCCGAGACCGTCGTGCGTCTTGTCCAGGGGCAGCCGCCCGGCGAGGAGACCGACATCCCCGGCGCATACCGGGTCGCGCGCGTCGACGAGGAAGCCGTCGGCGAAGGGCGGATCTGGCCGCAGAGCCGCGGCTCGCAGTTGGCGGGGCTCGTCGTGGGCTCCCAACCCGGCGAACGAACGCTCGACGTCTGTGCGGCGCCCGGGGGGAAAGCGACGCAGCTGGCCGGCGAGGTGGTCGGCGTCGAGATCAACGAAGCGCGCGCGCGAGAGCTCGAGGAGAACGTGCGGACGCTTCAGGCGTCGAATGTCACGGTCGTGCAGGCCGACGCGCTCGCCCTCCCGCCACAGCTTCGCGACTTCGACCGAGCGCTCGTCGACGCGCCCTGCTCCGGGCTCGGCGTCCTCGCGGCTCGTCCCGATCTGCGCTGGCGCGCGCGCCCGCTCCCCGAGCTGCAGCTCGAGCTCCTGCGCGCGGCGGCGGAGCGGACGAAGCCGGGCGGCACGATCGTCTACTCCGTCTGCACGATCAACGCGGACGAGAACGAGCGGATCGTCGACGAGCTCGGCCTCTCGTTCGACCCGCTCGGGACGGAGTGGCCGCAGTTCGCGCATCCACGGCGGCCGGAGTTCTTGCTCACGTTGCCGCACGTGCACCGCACGAGCGGGTTCTTCATTGCACGGATGAGGGCCTAGAGTGATCGCGTGAGCTGGCGCGACTGGATCCGCGGCGTCGAGGTCGAGCCGTCGCTGTACGCAGCAGACTTTTCGCGGCTGGGCAGCCAGATAGCCGTGCTGCTCGACGCCGGCGTCCACGTGTTCCACTTCGACGTGGGCGACGGCCACTTCGTCCCGCCGGTGACGATCGGGCCGATCGTCCTCCAGTCGATCTCGCGGCAGATCCATGACGGGGGCGCGGTCGTCGATTGCCACCTGATGACGGAAACACCGGAGAAGCACTTCGAGGCGATCGCAGAGGCGGGCGGCGACAGCGTGACCGTCCACTTCGAAGCGTGTCCCGAGCTCGACGCTGTCGCGGCGGCGGCGCGAGGCCAGGGGCTGCAATTCGGGGTCGCGTTCAAGCCGGAGACCGAGCCGCGCGCCGCAGTTGACGCGGCCGTCGCGGCCGGTGCGGACATCGTGCTGTGCATGAGCATCGAGCCCGGATATTCGGGCCAGGCGTTCATGCCCGATGCGCTCGGCCGGATCGCCGAAACACGGTCTCTCCTCCCGGACATGACTCCGGTACAGGTCGACGGCGGGATCGGCGACGAGAACATCGCCGACGTCCGCAGCGCAGGCGCCACGCTGTTCGTTGCAGGCACATCGATCTTCGGGAACGGCGACCTCGCGCAGGCGTACCGGCGGCTGGTGCAGGCCGCAGCGTGAGCTTGCAACGCGCGCTCGAGCTCGCGGAGCGAGGGCGCGGCACGACACATCCGAACCCCGTCGTCGGCTGCGTGATTGCGCAGCACGGCGACGTCGTCGGAGAAGGCTGGCACGAGCGCGCGGGTGGGCCGCACGCGGAGGTGGTCGCGCTCGAGCGCGCAGGCGAACGCTCGCGCGGCGCAACGGTGCACGTGACGATGGAGCCCTGTAGCCACCACGGCCGGACGCCACCGTGCGCGGACGCGCTCATCGCTGCAGGCGTCGCGCGCGTCGTGATCGGCAGCCCCGATCCGAATCCCGGTGCACGCGGCGGGGCCGAGGTGCTCGCGGCGGCGGGAATCGACGTCGAGTTCGCGAATGGCGAGCTCGCGTTCGCTTGCCGCGCGCAGAACGAGGCTTGGCGGACGTGGATCACGAGCCGGCGCCCGTTCGTGATCTTCAAGGCCGCGGTGACGCTCGACGGCCGAATGGCGGTTCGCGGCCGGCGCTGGATCAGCGGCGAGGAGTCGCGCCGCCGCGTCCACGAGCTGCGTGCGCGCGTCGACGCGGTTGTGGTCGGAATGGGAACGGTGCGCGCAGACGACCCGCAGCTGACGGCTCGCGGTGTCAAGGTGACGAGGCAGCCGCGGCGGATTGCCTTCGGTCGCGGCCCGCTTCCCGACGGATCGCAGCTCGAGCTGCTGAACGGCGCGGTCGCGGAGGAGCTGCGGGGGCTCGCCGAGGGCGGAGTCCAGTCGCTCCTGCTCGAGGGCGGCCCGACGCTCGCGGCGTCGTTCTTCGCGGACGACTTCGTCGACAAGGTCCTGCTCTTCGTCGCGCCGACAGCTGGCGACGGCGGCGGGGTGCGGCTCCCCGCGTTCGCCGACCCGATGCGGCTCTCGCGTTTGCGCGCCGAGCGGTCCGGTGAAGACGTCCTGCTGACGGCATATGTCCACGAACCCTGAGGATCAGCTCGTCAATGTCCTGTCGCAGTGGCTTGCGCGGCACGTCGACAACGAGAAGCTGCGGGCCGAGCTCGCGCACGCCGACACGACCGTGCTCGGCGATGAGAGCCGGGAGGCGGTGGACGAGCTGCGGCAGGAGCTTGACGAACGGAACGGCCAAGGCGAGCTCGAGCGGACGGTCCGCGAGACACTCGAGGCGCTCGCCCTCTACGGCTGAGACGTCGCGGTTCGCCGCGGCGCACGGCCGTGCAGCGACAATGACGCCATGTTCACCGGGATCGTCCGCGAGCAGGGTCAGGTCGTCTCCGCCGAGGCCGGTGGTGCCGGTGTCCGTCTCGTCGTCGATGCGCCCGTGACCGCCGGCGCCGTCGCCGTCGGCGATTCAGTCTCGATCAGCGGCGTCTGCCTCACCGTCACCGCTGCCGCGAACGGCAGCCTCGCGTTCGACGTCGTGCACGAGACGCTAAACCGCACAGCGTTCGGAGATCTCGCTCCGGGAACGCCCGTCAACGTCGAGCCTGCGCTGCGCGCCGGTGACCCGCTCGGCGGCCACTACGTCCAGGGACACGTGGACGGTGTCGGTCGGATCCGTCGAATCGATCCCGAAGGCGACGGCCGTCGCGTGTGGATCGATCCACCTTCGGAGCTCGAGCGCTACCTGGTCGAGAAGGGGTCGGTCGCCATCGACGGTGTCTCGCTGACGGTCGCGCAGCTGGACGAGTCCGGCTTCGCCGTCGCGCTGATCCCGCACACGCTCGCCGTGACGACGCTCGGCGGACGCGCGGCGGGCGATTTGGTGAACCTCGAGGTGGACGTCCTCGCGAAGTACGTCGAGCGCCTCGTACTACGATGACTCGAGTGGAAGTGCAGGAGCGAAACGCCTTTGCGACGATCGAGGAAGCGATCGAGGACATCCGCGCGGGCAAGTTCGTCGTCGTCGTGGACGCGGCCGATCGCGAGAACGAGGGGGACCTGACGATCGCGGCGCAGTTCGCGACGCCGGAAGCGGTCAACTTCATGACGAAGGAGGCACGCGGCCTCATCTGCCTGTGCCTGACGGAAGAGCGCTGCGGTGAGCTCGGCCTCCGCCAGATGACCGACCGCAACGAGACACCGTATGGAACGGCGTTTACTGTCTCGGTCGAGGCGCGCGAGGGAGTCACGACGGGAATCTCGGCGCCGGATCGCTCCCGCACGATTCAGGTCGCGATCGATCCGAAGTCGACGCCGGAGGACCTCGTCCAGCCCGGGCACGTCTTTCCGCTGCGCGCACGCGAGGGCGGGGTGCTCGAGCGGGCAGGCCAGACCGAGTCCGCCGTCGACCTCGCGCGGCTCGCGGGGCTGATCCCGGCGGGCGTCGTCTGCGAGATCATGGCCGAGGACGGGACGATGGCACGTGTCCCCGACCTCATCCCTTACTGCGAACGGCACAGGATCAAGCTGGTGACGGTCGCCGACCTGATCGAGTACCGCCGCCGGCACGAGCAGCTCGTCGAGCGGATGACGACCGTCCAGCTCCCGACTTCCTACGGCGAGTTCACGGCGGTCGCGTTCCGCGAGCGGCTGACAGGAAAGCACCACGTCGCACTCGTGAGGGGGCACGTCGACGGTGAGGAAAACGTCCTCGTCCGCGTCCACTCCGAATGCCTGACCGGTGACGTCTTCCATTCCCTGCGCTGCGATTGCGGCGAGCAGCTCGACCAGGCGCTGCAGCGGATCGCGTCGGAGGAGCGCGGCGTCCTCCTGTACATGGCGCAGGAAGGGCGCGGCATCGGCCTTCTGAACAAGCTGCGCGCGTACGAGCTCCAGGAAAACGGGCTCGACACGGTCGAGGCCAATCTCGAGCTCGGGTTCCAGCCCGATATGCGCGACTACGGAATAGGCAACCAGATCCTCGCCGAGCTCGGCCTGTCGACGATCCGGATCCTCACGAACAATCCGAAGAAGATCACCGGGATCGAAGGCTTCGGGCTGACGGTCGTGGAGCAGATCCCGATCGAGGTCGAGCCGAAGCCGGAAAACGCGCGGTATCTCGCGACGAAGCGCGACAAGCTCGGGCACCGGCTGCACCATCAGGACCTCCGTTACGAGGCGGACGAATGACCGAGCAATGGCCGGGAAACGAGCAGGAGGAATCTGACGTGGTCGAGGTCGAGGACGACCGGCTCGAGGACGAGGAGCGCGTGCACGAGCTCCCGCTCGAGGAGGAGCCGTTGATCACCGACGAGGACACTCCGGTTCCTGCGGCCGAGCAGCACGCCGGCGGCCGGCTCGACATACCCGACGACGTCGACGTGATCGAGGGTGTCCCCGAGGGCGGGCGTCGGAGCGTCGCTGTCGTCGCCGCGCGGTTCAACGGCGAGATCACGACCCGACTGCTCGAGTCCGCGCTGGCCGAGCTCGACCGGCTCGGCGTTCGGCGCGAGTCCGTAGCGGTCATGCCGGTCCCCGGGGCGTTCGAGCTCCCGCTCGCGGCAATGGCACTTGCGAAGACGCGGCGCTATGCCTGCATCGTCGCGCTCGGCTGCGTCGTCCGCGGCGAGACGCCGCACTTCGAGTACGTCGCATCCGAGGCGGCGAGCGGGCTGCAGCTCGCAGCGCTCGAGACAGGCGTCCCCGTCGCATTCGGCGTCCTCACCGTCGACAGCGTCGAGCAGGCAGAGGTGCGGATCGACAAGGGCGCGGAGGCGGTTCGGACCGCGCTAGAGATGGCCGACGCATTCGCGCAACTGCGCGCGGCCGCCTCGGCGCGCTGACGCGCTGCGGTCTGACCCGTTTTCGGTGAGGCGAACTGTCGGCCGGCGCGTGACAAACGAGGACGAGGGTCAGACCCTCCTCTTCTTTCGGGTCTGACCCTTCTTCGACGTGCGAATTTTCGGCGCGAAGCGAGGCGCGAAAAAGTGCCTGACCGAAAAGAAAGGGTCGGGCACTTGGCAGGCACTGACCCCGGCCAGGTCGGTTTCGGTGCCAACTCCGTGCCGGATCTGGAACGCCTTCGGCGCCGGCTCGTGGAGCTACGGGGCTTCGGCGGGCCGCCTGTTCGTTCCGGCCACGGCCCGGGTCTGACCCGGGACCTGGGTGGTTCGGACATGTCGGCGCGTCGGGAGGGGAGGGGGGCTCAGCTACACTGCCCGGCCGATGTCCAAGATTTGCGCCGTCTGCGGGAAGAAGCCGGGCTTCGGTAACAACCGGAGCCACTCGATGGTGGCCACGAAGCGCCGCTTCGACCCGAACCTCCAGCGCGTCCGCGTCGTGCTCCACGGGAAGCCGACCCGCGCCTACGTCTGCACGCGCTGCCTCAAGGGCGGCAAGGTCATCAAGGCGATTTAGCTCCTCGCCGCCGTCGGCCGTGGTCTAATCGACAGGTGAGCGACCTAGAAACGGTGCGCGAGCTCGCGCGCGCGGGGCTCGCGTCGCTGGAGGCGCACCGGCGCCGCATCGACGACCTGAACGTCTATCCGGTTCCCGACGGCGACACCGGGACGAACCTGACGCTGACCTGCCGTTCCGTCGTCGACGAGCTCGCGCGCGCGGAGGACGGCGATCGCGCGACGCTCGCGCGGCGCGTCACGCGCGCGGCCCTGCTCGGCGCGCGCGGCAACTCCGGCGTGATCTTCTCCCAGATCGTGCGCGGGGCAGCGGACTCGCTGGGCGCCGTCGAGGGCGCGGCCGACGTGGACACGCTCGCACGCGCCTTCCGTTCGGCGTCTGACACGGCGTACAACGCGGTTCGCGAGCCGGTCGAGGGAACGATCCTGTCGGCGATCCGCGCGCTCGCCGAGGAAGCGGAACGTGCGCCCGACGACTTCTGGCCCTCGCTCGTCCGCGCAGGAGACGCGGCGGTCGCGCGCACGCCGGACCAGCTCCGCGTCCTGCGCGAGGCGGGAGTCGTGGATGCGGGCGCAGCCGGGTTGCTCGAGATCGTCCGAGGGATCGCGGCGTCGCTGACCGGCGAAGAGATTCCATCCGCCGTCGACGACGTGCCGCTGACCGTCGCGGCGATCCACCTGGAGCGCTCGCGCTACCGCTACTGCACGACGTTCGTGGTCGAGGGCGAGGACCTGGACACGGAGCGACTCGAGGCGGAGCTCGGCCGCCTCGGCGATTCACTGCTCGTCGTCGGCGACCGCACGGCGCTGAAGGCGCACGGATCGCGAACATGCACGAGCAGACGCAGGAGCGCGAGGAGCGGCTGGCAACGGTCGGCACCGCGGTCGTCCCGGTCGCGATCGGCGCGGGCAACCGTGCGCTGTTCGAGAGCCTCGGCGCGGCAACTGTGGTCGAGGGAGGGCAATCGATGAACCCGTCCGCGGCCGAGCTCCTCGAGGCGATCGACGCGAGCCCGTTCCCCGACGTTGTTGTGCTCCCGAACAACTCGAACGTCATCCTCGCGGCGGAACAGGCCGCGCAGCTGTCGTCGAAGAACGTCCAGGTCGTTCCCTCGCGGACGATCACGGCGGGTCTCGCGGCAATGGTTGCGTTCGACCCGGACCGGGGTGCCGCCGAGAACAGCGCGGAGATGCGTGAGATCCTCGACTCGATCGCGACCGCGGAGATCGCCGTCGCCTCACGCGACGCGCAACTGAACGGTGTCGCCGTCCGTGAGGGCGACTTCCTCGGCCTGGTCGGCGACCGACCTGTCGCGGGCGGCGCCGAATTCGACGACGTCGCCGCGGCCGTCGTCGAGCAGCTCCTCGGCGAGCCGCGCGGCGTCCTCACGCTCCTGACGGGAGACCGCGAGCCGCACCTGGATCGCCTCCTCGCCCGGATCCACGCCCGCCATCCGGAGGTGGAGGTGGACGTCCAGCACGGCGGACAGCCGCACTACCCCCTGCTCCTGTCGGCGGAATAACCTTCGCCCGATGGCGCCGATCCGCGTCCTCCTGGTCGAGGACAACCAGGTGTTCCGCGACGTCGTCCGCGAGCACAGGCCCGATGTCGTGCTGATGGACTACCGGTTGCCGGGCATCGACGGGGTGCAGGCGACGAAGGCGGTCCGGGAAGCCGCGCCGAACGTGGCCGTCGTCTGTCTCACTGCTTCGGCGAACCTGCGCGAGGTCGACGCCCTCTACGAGGCGGGCGTCGTCGCGTGCCTCTCGAAGGACCAGGAGCTGGACGAGATCGTCGCGGCGATCGAGCGCGCGGTCGGCGCCCACACGTGAACCTCACCGGCGCGAACACCGCAATCGTCCTCGATTCGACGGCCGACTTCCCGCAAGCGCACGAGCGGTTCGAGAACTGGCGCTTCGTGCCGTTGTACGTCCGCTTCGGCGCCGACAGCTACCGCGACTACCTCGACCTGTCGCCCCACGACTTCTACGAGCGGCTGCGGGTCGCCGACGAGCCCCCGACGACGTCGCAACCCACGCCCGCCGACTTTCTCGCTACCTACGAACAGCTCGGCGCGTATGAACGGATCTACTCGCTGCACATCTCCGGCGACCTTTCGGGCACGTACGGAAGCGCCACGACTGCGGCAAGCGAAGTCGCCGGCGACCGGATCCGCACCGTCGACACCGGAACCGCGTCGGCCGCGATCACGATGCTCGGGCTCGCGATCCAGCGGCGACTCGACCGTGGAACGAGCGACGGGGAGATCGCGGCGCTGATCGAGCGCTACGAACGGGACTCGCGTCTCCTGTTCACGGTCGACACGCTCGAGTTCCTCAGGCGCGGAGGTCGCATTGGCCGTGCGCGCGCGTGGGCGGGAACGCTGCTGAACGTGAAGCCGATCCTCACGATCAAGCGCGAGGTCGTGCCGCTGAAGCGCGTTCGTGGCAACCAGAAGGCGATGCAGACGTTCGTCGACGAATTCACAGCAGCGAGCAAGGACACGGCGACGCTGCGGGTGGGGATCGCGCACGCGGATGCGCCGGAGCGGGCACGCCAGCTCGAGAAGATGGTCCGCAACGAGCGGCCGAGGGCGGAGATCGAGGTGGTGACCGATCTCGGCGCGGTCGTCGGTACGCATTCCGGCCCCGGCACCGTCGGGTTCTTCTGGTTCGATGACGCGGAGTGACCGCGGTCGGAGTTCGGCTCCCGATTGGTTTCGCGGGCGAGGCGGCGGACGCCTGGCCGCGCCCGCGCGGCTTCGCCCGGCCTGACGCGCTCGAGCGCTCGGTCGCGACGCTGCCCGGGGTCGGCCCGGCCGTCGAGAAGAAGCTCGCGAGGCTCGGGCTGGAGCGGGTCGGGGACCTCGTCGAGCATGGGCCGTTCCGCTACGAGGAGCCCGCCGACGAGAAGCGCATCGCTGACCTGCTGATCGACGAGGAGGCTGTGATCGACGTCAGGGTCGAGCGCTTCCGCTCCCGGCCGACGCGGCGGCGGCTGACGATCCAGAACGCCGAGGTCGCCGACGCGAGCGGTCATGTCGGTGCGGTGTGGTTCAACCAGCCGTGGCTGGAGAAACAGCTCGCTCCCGGCACGCACGTGCGGCTCCGCGGCCGGTTGCAGCGCCGCGGTGAGTTCCTCGTGAAGAGCCTCGACCTCGGCGAGCGGTCGGCGACGTCGGACTACGCGCCGGTCTATCCGGCGAGCGAGGAGATCACGCCCAAGAAGCTGCGCGAGCTCGTCGCGGCAGCGTTGCCCCGTGCAGTCGTCGATCCGCTGCCCGCTCCGCTTCGGGCAGAGGAGCGGCTGCCGCTGCGGGGCGATGCGCTCTGGGCCGTCCACCGCCCGCGGTCGCTCGAGGAGGCCGAGGCAGGCCGCACGAGACTTGCGTTCGACGAGCTCCTGTTGCTCCAGGTTGGACTGGCGCAGCGGCGCGAGGAACGTGCGGCGGACGTCGCGGCCGCGCTCGGCGCGCCGGGCGAGCTGCTTGCGCGGTACCGGTCGACGTTGCCGTTCGTCCTGACGGAGCACCAGGAGCGTGCGATCGCGGAGCTCGATTCCGACCTCGCCAGGACCGTCCCGATGCAGCGGCTTCTTCAGGGTGACGTCGGCTCCGGGAAGACGGTCGTCGCGCTCTACGCGCTGCTGCGCGCCGTCGAGCACCGGCGCCAGGGGGCGCTGATGGCGCCGACGGAGACGCTCGCCGAGCAGCACTTCCTGACGATCGAAGGCCTCTGCGCGCAGCTCGGCGTCACCTGCGCGCTGCTGACGAGTGCGTCGGGGAAAGCCGACCGCGCGCACGCGCCGTCCGCCGATGTCGTCGTCGGAACGCACGCGCTGATCCAGGAGGGCGTCCAGCTTCGCGATCTCGCCGTCGCCGTCGTCGACGAGCAGCACCGCTTCGGCGTCGAGCAGCGCCGGGCGCTCACCGAAGGCCGCAGCCCGCACGTCCTGCACATGACCGCGACCCCGATCCCGCGTACGCTCGCGCTCACCGTCTACGGCGACCTTTCGGTGTCCGAGATCGCGAAGCCCCCCGCGAACCGCAAGCCGATCAAGACGGCGTGGGTGACGGAGGAGCGGAGCGCCGACGCGTACACGCGGCTGCGCAAGCATCTCGACGACGGCCGCCAGGCATACGTCGTCTGCCCGCTGATCGAGGAGTCGGAGACGTCGCAGGCGCGTGCGGCCGAGGCGGAGGCCGAGCGCCTACGGCGGGCCGAGCTTCGCGGGTATCGCGTCGGGCTGCTGCACGGCCGGCTGCGGCCCGTGGAACGCCGCGAGCTGATGGCGCAGTTCAAGGCGCGGGGGCTGGACGTCCTCGTGGCGACGACGGTGATCGAGGTCGGCGTCGACGTCCCGAACGCGACGATCATGATCGTCCAGGAGGCCGACCGCTTCGGCCTCGCGCAGCTGCACCAGCTGCGCGGCCGCGTCGGCCGCGGCGCCGAGCAGTCGTACTGCCTCCTGATCTCGCGCCGGCGCGAGGAACTGACCGACGCGGCCGTCGCCCGGTTAGAGGCGCTGGTCGCGACCACGGACGGCTTCGAGCTCGCGGAGGTCGACCTCGAGCTCCGCGGCGGCGGCCAGCTGCTCGGTACGCGGCAGTCCGGAATCGGCGATCTGCGCTTCGCCCACCTCCGCAAGGACCGTCCGCTGCTCGAGCGCGCCCGGGCGCTCGCCGACGAGGTGCGGCTCGAAATCCGCGCCGAAGTCTCGTACCTTCCCGTTCGTGAGCACGATCGCCTGGGCCGCGGCCGCCATCGCGCTCGCGCTGCCGGGCACCGGTCATGGTCCCCCGCAGTGGACGCTCGCACATGCACGGCGAGCTCTCGCCGCCTCGGACTACCCGGTCATGGACGTGTCACAGCCCGACACGCCTTTCTACGACCTCGCGTTCACGCCGAGCCAGGCGCGCGGCCTGCGCAACGTCGGCGGTCGGTTCGTGTTCGCCGGAACGGCCCACGACGTGTACACCGCGTCTGACATCGCCGTTCGGTTCACGCTGACGCGGGCTAACACGCTCGCGGCTCTCCGCGGTCATCCGGCCGACACGTCGCAGCCGCCATTTCCGATTCGCGCCACCTTCTACTACGCGTGGTACCCGGAAGCGTGGACGAGGGAGCAGATCTTCCCGTACACGCTGTTTCACCCGACGCTCGACTACTACTCGGCCGACGACGCAACCGTCGTGCGCGATCACACCGACGCCATGCGGTACGGGCACCTGAACGCCGCGATCTACTACGAGCCGGAGGGATATGGCGATCCGAGCGTCGAGCGCATCCATGCGGACCTCGAGTACATCCGCGACACGTACGCTCCGCTCCCGGCGTACCTGAAGGTCGACGGGCGCTTCGTCGTCTACGTCTACGGCGATTCCCGCGATTCATGCGCGACTGCCGAGCGGTGGCGCGACGCGAACGCGGCCGTCGGCGCGTACGTCGTGCTGAAGGCGTTCACCGACTATCGCGGGTGCGCGTCGCAGCCGTCCGCATGGCACGAGTACTCCGCCAGCCACGCCGAGTACTCGCTCGCGCCGGACGCGTACATGGTGTCGCCGGCGTTCGCGGAACGGCGGGAAGCGTCGCCCCGGCTCGCGCGCGATCCAGCGCGGTTTCGGCAGGACCTGGCGGACATGGTCGCATCGCGCGCCGAGTGGCAGCTCGTCGAGACCTTCAACGAGTGGCCCGAGGGGACAGCGGTCGAAAGCGCGCGCGAGTGGGCCTCGCCGTCCGGGTTCGGGACGTACCTCGACGCGATGCACGACGTCCTGCCTTGACATGTGACCATATGGTCACCTATTATCCGCTGCGATGAACGACGACGACCGGGTGTTTCGAGCGCTCGCCGATCCCACGCGGAGACTCCTGCTCGACCGGCTCTTCGAGCGTGACGGCCGCACGCTCACCGAGCTCGAGTCGGAGCTGGAGATGACGCGCTTCGGCGTGATGAAGCACTTGCGTCTGCTCGAAGAGGCCGGTCTCGTCGCGACACGGAAGCAGGGCCGGGAGAAGCTCCACTTTCTCAATCCGGTCCCGATCCGCCTGATCCACGACCGGTGGATCGACAAGTACACGGAGCGCCGCGTCTCGGCGCTCGCAGACCTCAAGACCGAGTTGGAGGATGCAGGATGACCACGATGACCGAGATCAACCTGACGACCCAGGTGTACCAGGTGTTCATCAAGGCCACACCCGAGCGGATCTGGGAAGCGATCACGAATCCCGAGTTCACGACGAAGTACTTCTACGGCGCCCGGATCGAGGTGACGCCGGAGTGGCGCCGCACCTACGCGCCGGACGGCGGCGACAGCTGGGGCGAAGGCGCGGTGACGGAGTTCGAGCCACCGCGGCGGCTGGTGCACGAGTGGCGCTCCGGCTACAACCCCGAGCTGTCGGCGGAGGAGCCGAGCCGCGTCACGTGGGAGATCGAGCCGCAGGACGGCGGCCTGTCGTTGCTGACGGTTGTCCACGACCGCCTCGAGGGCGCGCCGAAGACGGCCGCGAGCGTCGCAGGACCGGGCTGGATGATGGTCCTCAGCGGCCTGAAGACGCTGCTCGAGACGGGCGAGCCGCTGACCGGCTAGGGCGGCCCTAGACTCGGCCCGTGCGGATCATCGCCGGCGAACGCAAGGGCCACACGATCGTCGCGCCACGCGGTCGGGAGACGCGTCCCACTTCCGACCGCGTGCGCGAGAACATCTTCAACATCGTCGCCCCGTGGGTCGAGGGCGCGCACGTCCTCGACCTCTACGCAGGGTCGGGCGCAATGGGGCTCGAAGCCCTGTCGCGCGGCGCCGCGAACGCCGTCTTCGTCGAGAGCGACGCGGAAGCCGTGCGTGCGATCGAGCGGAATCTCGACAAGCTGCGGCTGACCGGCGCGACGATCGTGCGGCAGGGCGTGTCGACCGCGCTCGCGCAGGAGGCGAACGCCGGCAGGAAGTACGATCTCGTCCTCGCCGATCCGCCGTACACGATGACGGACTACGCACTCCTCGCCAGGTATCTCCCGCTCG
>VAXB01000103.1 GCA_005883995.1 Actinomycetota bacterium | reverse complement strand
GATCTCGAACCTGCCGCGCGACGCGCGCGACAACCCGCACGAACCGGTCGTGATCCAGCGCGCCGAGATCGAAGCCGGTACCGACTAACTCCCAGGTCGGCGCCGGTCGCGGAGCAGTGCCGCGAACGGCAGCCCGTACCAGAGGACGAGAAACGCGACGACGATCAGCGCCGTGAAGACGGCAGCCCACGCGCGGTGGAAGAGGAAGTCCGTGATCACGAAGACGACGCACGTGATCGACACCGCGAGCAGCGCCAGCCCCACGATCGTGAGCACATTCGAGGTCCGGAGCATCCGCTCCTTGTCATGATCACGCCAGCGCAGGCGGTGGTACGAGCTCGGCGCGATCAGGAACACCGTCGACAGCGCCGTCGTGATGAACGCGGCGAAGAAGATGTCGCGGTCGAGTTTCCCGAGCTTCGGAAAGCCGTTCGCGAACGGCACGGCGAGCAGGAACGCGAACAGCACCTGAACCCCGGGCAACGCGACCCGCAGCTCGTTCAGGAGCTCGATCAGCTCCCGGTTGCGACGCTGTTGCTCGCTCTCCGCCACGGCTCCTATTCCAGCCAGGCCTGACGCTCGAACCCGCCGTACTCCTGGATCGCGATGTGCTGCGCGATCGCGGTCCGGTTCACCACCAAGCGGCAGGTTCCATACGGGGGCCTGTTGAACCGCTTCTTTCGTTTGCTGCTGATGGAGTAGCGATTAATCACCGAGGGGCGAAGACTCGCCGACGGAAGGTCGGCGACGCCGAGCCAGAATCGCTCGACCTCGCGCATGTCAACCGCACAGCTGCCGGTTGTACGCGGATTCTGTTCGAGCAGCGCTGCGTGCTGCTCCGCCGTCAGTTCGACGTCTCGTACCCACACGCTCACCGACGACTTCGCGACACCGAGCCGCCGTGCGATTTCCTTGATCGGTACTCCGTCGT
The DNA here is from genome assembly GCA_005883995.1 of Actinomycetota bacterium. Classification (GTDB taxonomy): domain Bacteria; phylum Actinomycetota; class Thermoleophilia; order Gaiellales; family Gaiellaceae; genus 3-1-20CM-4-69-9. The sequence continues at coordinate 11,622 of VAXB01000103.1, read as the reverse complement.
CAGCGCGAAGCCTCCGTGCTTCGACACGCTCTCGCGTTTTCACATTGGAAAACTAACGACAGCGTCGGACGAAGCGGAGAGCGCCCGACCGGGATCGAACCGGTGACTGCGACTTGGAAGGACGCTGTGATACCGCTTCACCACGGGCGCGCTGCACGACATAGCTTAGCGACGTGCATCCGTACGCGTGGCCGCACGCCTGGGGTCTGCTCTTCGTCGTCCCGCCGCTCGTCGGAGCGTACGTCGTCGCCGCGCGCCTGTACCCGCCTTCGAGGGTGCGTATTGCGGCGTTCTCCGCGTCGCAGGTCCTCCTGGTCGTCGCGTTCGCCACGCCGCTCGAGACGATCGCGCTTCACTACCTGCTCAGCGCGCACCTGCTTCAGAACGTCGTCGTCGCCGAGTGGGCGCCGGGGCTCGCGGTGTTCGGGCTCGCGCCGGCGTTCGCGCGGGAGCTCGAACGGTACGCGCCGGTGCGGGCGCTGACGCAGCCGCTGGTCGCACTGCCGCTCTGGCTCGGGACGTACTTCGCATGGCACATCCCGTGGATCTACGACCGCGCGCTCGAGAACCCGAGGACGGTTCTGCACCTGGAGCACACGACGTACTTCGTCGCGGGTGCGTTGATGTGGTGGCCGGTCGTCCACGGACGCTGGAGCGACGGCGTGAAAGCCGTCTATCTGTTCGCGGCATTCGTGCTCGCGTCGCCGCTCGGCCTGCTGCTCGCGCTCCTCCCGCGACCTGCGTACGCGTTCTACGCACATGCTCCACGCCTCTGGGGGATCGGCCGGCTCCTCGATCAGCAGATTGCCGGCTTGACGATGGCCGTCGAGCAAGCTGTCGTCTTCTTCGCGGTATTCGCCGTCTACCTGCAGCGGTTCCTGAGACGCGAATCGATCGCCGGCGCGTTCAGCGAAACCCACCGATGAGCGCGCCGCCCGCGACGACGAGGAGCGCCGCGGCCGCAAGACGAAGACCGACGTTCTCCGTCCGCCGCAACACGACAGCGGAGACGACCACGGCCCACAGCGACTCGGTTGCGTACAGCGGCGCGACGATCGTGACCCTGCCGCGGTCGAACGCGCTCAGGAGAAACGCGTACGCCGTCCCGTAGATCGCACCCGACAGCAGGAATGGCCGCGCGGCCGCGGCGATACGCGGGCGCGCCGAACCCCCGACGGCGACGAGCAGCGCGAGCACCAGCGTCGCCGCCGCGAGCGAGCACGCGGCGGCGACCACACCCGGGACGGAGCTGCTCCGCTCCGCCCAACGCACGAAGTTGTCACGCGCCGAGAAGAGAACTGCTCCGAGCGCCGCCAGTCCTGCTCCGAGGGTGAAGAGCGCCCGCGGCCGGCCGCGGTCCCAGGCCAGCAACGTCCCCCCGGCGACGATCAGCAGCGTTCCGATTCCCAGCGCGGGCCGAAACGGCTCACCAAGGAGCGCGATCGCGATCAGCGCGGAAAGGACCGGTGAGATCCCGACGAGAATCGCCGTGCGCGATGCGCCGATCAAGCCGACGGCGCGCGTGAACAGCAGCTGGCTGATCCCCGGCGCGATCGTGCCGGCCGCGAGAAACGGCCACGTGTCGCTCCACTCCACGCGCGACCACTGACCGAGCGCAGCAGCGATTGCGATACACACGACGCACGCGACCGCCGTCGTCACGAGCGCGCCGGCATCCGGATCCGCATCGGTTGCGAGTGCGACGCGAATCGTGACCGCGAGCGCGCCGAAGAGCGCCGCCGCGCCTGCGGCAAAGACCACTGCCACTATTGGCGCCCGGCGTCGATCGTCGTATCGTTTCGATTCCGATGACGATGCGTCGCGTCAACCAGAGCGCGCTTCTCCTCGGAGCGGCGCTTGCAACGTGGATCGTCACTGTCGGCCGGATGCGCGGAATGGATGCCGGCCCGGGCACCGACCTCGGGGGGCTCGGGTGGTACCTCGGCATCTGGGTGACGATGATGGCCGCGATGATGCTGCCGTCGGTTGCTCCGATGGTGCTCCTGTTCGACCGCGTCACGTCCGAGCGAGCCAGGCGCGAGCTTCCGTACGTGCCGACGTGGATCTTCGCGCTTGCGTATCTCGCCGTGTGGACCGCGTACGGCCTCGTTGCCTACGGCGTCTACCGCGGCGGCCGCGCGCTCGACCCGGGCTTCCTTGCCTGGGATCGAGGCGGGCCGTACGTCGTCGGAACGCTGATCGCGATGGCCGGGCTGTACGAGCTCACGCCGTTGAAGTCGGTCTGCCTGCGCCATTGCCGCTCGCCGCTGCACTTCGTCGTCGCCGGCTGGCGCGACGGCGTCGGCGGCGCCCTCCGCATGGGCGTCGAGCACGGCGTCTATTGCGTGGGCTGCTGCTGGGGCCTGATGGTGATCCTGTTCGCCCTCGGCGTCATGAGCCTCGTCTGGATGGTCGGTGTCGCAGTGTTGATCTTCGCGCAGAAGGTCACGCCGAACGGGGAGCGGCTGTCACGCGTGCTCGCGGTCGCGTTCGTCGCTGCCGGGATCTGGATCGCGGCGTCGCCGGGAAGCGTCCCGGGGCTGACGCAGCCGAACTCGCCGGCCGCCGATCAGGCTCGGATGAGGATGATGCACCTGCCGCGACCGGCGCTGAGCGGAAACATGAACGACATGACGCCGTAGAGGTCGGGGCGGCCGGATTCGAACCGGCGACTTCTCGCTCCCAAAGCGAGCGCGCTACCAGGCTGCGCCACGCCCCGAGCCTCGAAGGCTAGCGCGGCGTTCGAACAGATACGTTCGCGCGGTGAGCCGGGCGGCCGTCGGATACCTGATGGTCGCCGTCGCCGCGACGCTCTTCGCCGTGAACGCGCCCGTCGTGAAGGTGATCGAGCACACCGGCTTCAGCTCCGAACGGTTGACCGAGGTGCGTTCGACGGGCGCGATGATCGGGTTGTGGGCGATCGTGCTCGCGACGCGGCCTCGCGCGGCGCGCACGACCCGCCGGCAGCTCCTCCTGCTCGCCGCGATCGGCGTCCTCGGGCTTGCGCTCGTCCAGTGGTCGTACTTCTACGCCATCCACCGACTCGCGATCGGCGAGGCGCTGCTGATCCAGTACGTGGCGCCGCTGCTCGTCGCGCTGTGGGCGCGATTCGCGTTCCACGAGCGCGTGCGCCGGCGCGTCTGGGTTGCGCTCGCGCTCAGCCTCGGCGGCCTCGTGTTGATCGTCGAGGTCTGGCGCGGCCGGCTCGACGCGGTCGGGATCGGCGTCGCCGGCATTGCGTGCCTGAGCTACGCCTTCTACATCCTCGCCGCAGAGCGCGGGACCCGCGGACGCGACCCGATCTCGCTGCTCGCCTGGGGCTTCGTGTTCGCGTCGCTCTTCTGGGGCGTGCTCCAGCCCTGGTGGTCGTTCCCGACGCGCCGGTTCCGGGGCAGCACGTCGCTCCTGGGGCACCTCGCCTCGTTCCACGCGCCCCTCTGGCTGCTGGTCCTCTGGATGATCGTCCTCGGGTCGATCGTGCCGTTCGTGCTCGTCGTCGCCGCTCTGCCGCGAATCGGCGCTACACGGACGGCGATCGTGGCGATGCTGGAGCCAGTCGTCGCGATCCTCGTTGCGTGGGCGTGGCTCGGCGAGTCACTGAATGCCGCGCAACTCGTCGGCGCGGCGCTCACGCTCGGCGGTATCGGCCTCGCTCAAACCGCCCGATGACCGGAATCACCGGAATTTGCGCAAAGTTTGTCGTCCGACACCAGCCGCGCGGCGGTTCGTTCTGCAGACTGCCGCGAATGCTGAGAACAAAGCAGGTTCTTGTAGCTTTTATCGCAGTTTTGCTCGTGCTGGCGACCGCCTCCACGGCCGCCGCCAGGCTCAGGAGCACGGATGCTTCCTTGCTCCAGGCGATGAACGGTGCGCGGGCCGACCACGGTCTCGCGCCACTCAGGATCGACGGCCGGCTGACCTGGAGCGCGCGTTCGCACTCGGCGGACATGCTCCGGCGCCAGTACTTCGCGCACGGCAGCTTCGCAGCGCGGATCCGCGCGTCCGGAGCGGCCGGGCCGACGTTCGGGGAGGACCTCGCCTGGGGGCCGGCGAGTGCCTCGTGGGTCGTGAGCGCGTGGCTTGCGAGCCCCGAGCACCGGGCCAATCTCCTGCGCCCGGGGTTCGGCCGCGTCGGAATCGGGGCGTTCCGGGGAACGTTCTCCGGCAGGGCCGGGGCCCTCGTCGTCACCGCCGATTTCGCCGGCCGCTAGGCCGTAGCTAAGTGCGAGGGGCGCAATGCGCCCCTCGCACTACTCCGACTCCATCAACAGGCGGAGCTCCGTCAGCTTCTCGGCGCGGATGTCGTCGCCCTCGCCCTTTTCGATCCGCGCCAGCAGGCTGCGCACGAGTGGCGCGAGCTCGAGCGGGTTGAACGGCTTCGTCACGTAGTCGATGCCGCCGATGTCGATTCCCTTCGCGCGGTCGCGGAACTCGGCGCGCGCCGTGAGGAAGACGATCGGGATGCCTCTCGTGCGGTCGTCTTCGAGCAGCTGCTCCGCGACTCGCCACCCGTCGAGGCCGGGCATCATCACGTCGAGCAGAACGACGTCCGGCGACTCTTCACGCGCCTTCCTGAGCCCGGCCGGACCATCGGGTGCCTCGACGACGTGCATGCCTTCCGCCTCGAGGTTGACGCGGCAGAGGAGGCGAATGGGCGCCTCGTCGTCGATGACGAGCACTTTGGTCATCACGTTGCGCTTCGGTACGGCGAACGCGGCACTACCGCCCTCGGGTTATTCGCGAACCGCAGGTAACTCAAACGCAAAACTCGCCCCCTCGCCTTCCGCTGATTCAACCCAGATCCGGCCGCCCATCGCCGTCACGAGCTCCTTGGCGATGAACAACCCAACTGCCGCGGGAATGCCGATTCCCTCGTCGACCACGCGGACCTCGACCGCGTCTTCTTTCCGGCGCGCGCCGACCGTGACCGTTCCACCGTCGGGCGAGTACTTCAACGCGTTCTCGACGAGGATGCTGAAGACCTGCCGGAGCTTCTCCCGATCCGCCTCGGCGGCGAGCGGCTCGGTCGGCAGGTCGACCTCGAGTCGGTGGCCGTTCCCTGCGCCCGCCTCGCCGACGGTCTCGACCACTTCGGACACGACAGAGGCGACGTCGATCGCCTCCGGCTCGACATGGAGGTCACCGGCGTCGAGACGCGCGACGTTCAACAGCTGATCGACGATCCCGGTTAATCGCTCCGACTCGGTCGCGATGTAACGCAGGAACGTCTGACGCTCCTCGTCGCCGAAGAGCACGTCCTGCCGGAGGAGCGTCTCGGCGAAGCCATAGATGGACGTCAACGGTGCGCGCAACTGCAGCGACACGGCCGCGACGAAGTCCGACTTCACCTGTTCCACCATCCGGTCGGCGGAGATGTCGCGGAACGCGAAGATCCGTCCCGCAACGACGCCGAGTGGGTCGCGCATCACCGCTTCCGAGAGCGACAGCCAGACCTCCTCGCCGCCACGCGTGATCGATACGAGCCGCGGCCCTGATGCGGTCGCGGCGTCGTCCGACTCGAGCGTCCGCTGCAGCACCTGGGCCGGCGTGCGCCCGAGCGCTTCGTCGGCCGGGACGCCCGTGATCTCCTCGGCCGCGGGGTTCCAGAGCACGACGTGGCCGTCGCGGTCGACGGCGACGATCCCGTCGGCAACGTTGGCGAGGATCGCAACGCTGCGCTCCTTCTCGACCGAGACGCGGGAATACAGCTCGGCGCTCGACAACGCCGCAGCGGTGTTGCCGGCGAGCGCCTGCAGCGCGTCGATCTCCTCCGGTCGCCACGTGCGCGGCCGCCGTGCGTAGACCGCGAGGACGCCGTGGAGCGTCCCGTCGAGACCGGCCAGAGGCACGCCGACGAACGCGCTATGGCCCGACGCGAGGATCGAGTCTGCTGCGAGCAGCCGCGGGTCCTGCGACGCGTCCTCGACGACGACCGGCGCGCGAGATTGGACGACGTCACCGGAGAGCCATGCGGTCGCCGCGGAACGCCCGCCGACGGCAGCTTCCGCCGCGTCGCCCCACGCGGCGCTCACGATCAGGTCGTCGTCTTCGAGCGTGCGGATCGCGGCCGCGTCGGCCGCCAGCAGCGCAGGCGCCTGCTGCACGACCTCGTCGAGGACGGCTGCCGGATCGAGCTCCGTGGCGAGCGTGCGCCCGGTGCGTGCGAGCTGCTGCGAGAGCGACCGCTGCGTCCGCTCCGCTTCGAACAACTCGCTCCGTTCGAGGGCGCCGCGCGCTGCGTCAGCGAGATGCCGGGCAAGCTCGATGTCCTCGTCGCTGAACGGGCGCGGGTCGACGAAGAAGACGAGGACGAGGCCGCACGACTCGGCACGAGGGCTGGCGACGGGAACTGCGATGAGCGCACGGAAGGCGCAGCGGCGCGCGAGCTCCTGCCACTCGCGATCGAAGCGGTCATCGCCGTCGAGGTCGGTCGACGCGAGGATGCGATCGTCCTCGGCCGCGCGCGCGAGAACGCGGCCACCCTCGGGCAAACCGTCGGCGAGCGCGGTCCGCAACTCCTGCGGAATCGCCGCAGCACCGACGAGCTCGAGTGCGCTACCACGGGGCATCAGCACCGCCGCGAACGAACCTCCGAGCGCATCGTTCGCCGCCTGCGCAACCGCCTCGAGCGTCGGCTCGAGCGACAGGGACTGCCCGAGGGCCGCAGCAATCCGGAAGAAACCGCGCTGGACCTGCGCCTGGCGCGACCGCGCCTCGAACGCCTGCGCGTTCGCGAGCGCGAGCGACGCGAGGCCGGCGTACGCCTGGACGAGGTCGGCGTCCTCATCGTCGAAGCGGCGCGTACCGCGCGCACCGACACCGAGGACGCCTTGGACGGTGTCCCCCCAGCGCATCGGCGCGACGAGCGCCGCGTCGAAATCGGCGTACGCGTCATTGGGAACGGGAAGGTCGAGCCGGCCATAGTGCTCGGCAGTTACGGGACGGCCTTCGGCGAGCGCGCGACCCGCGAGCCCGCGATCGGCGTCGAACTCAAAGCCGAGCACATCCTCCGAGAGCCCCTGCACGGCAGCGCAGCGCAGGACGCCACGCTCGGCATCGAGCAGGTAACAGTCGGCAGCGTCGGCCGCGAGCAGCTCGGCCAACAGCGAAACGAGCCGCTCGAGAACCGTGTCGAGATGGAGGTCGCTCGTCAGTGCCTGCGCCGCGCGCAGAAGCCCGCTCTGCTGCGACATCCGACGGCGCTCGCGGCGGAGCGCCTCTGCCAGCTCCGAGGTCGTCCGTGCGCGATCGAGCGCGAGCGCGGCCTCGGCGGCGGTCACCTGCAGCGCATTCAGCTCCTGCGCCGTGAAGGCGCGCGGCTTCCCCGTCGTTCCGACGACCAGCACCGCCGCGACCCGTTCCTCCGCGATCAGCGGGATGAACGCCGCGCTCTTGATGCCGCTCTTTTCGACGAGCTCTCGGTGAAGGGCCGGCGATGCGACGGCGTCGTAAACCGCGAACGGCGCCGCGTCGTGGACAACCGTCGCGACGCCCGACGCCTCATGCCGCAGATCGAAAGCGACGTCGTCGAAGCCTTCGATCGGCGCGCCGCGTGTGCGTCCGACGAGCCCGCGTGCAGCAGCGGCATCGTCGGCGACGAGGATCAGCGCGCCGACGTCGACGCCGAACCGTCGCTCGACGTGCTTCAGCAGAACGAGGCCGATCCCCAAGGCGTCGTGTGCGCGCCCCAGCTCGGCCGGCAGGTCGACCCCCTCGTCGACGTCGACGGCAGCAACGCGACGGCGCCCGAGGCCGCGCAGCCCGGCGACGGCCAGCGCGGCGCCGACGACGGCACCCCCGACCACTCCGAGGTATGCAGACGCCGCGACGAGGAGCGGCACCGCGTCGAGCCACCATGCTTGGATCGGTTGTGTCACCGCGCGGACGGATTCTACGAACCGGGCGTCTCTCGGTCGAGGCGCCGGCGACGTCTTTCCCGCGGCGAAACGTCTCTCCTGCACGTTGCGAAGATGGGCCGAACGGCCTATTGGAAAGGCTCTCGGGACTCGTTAGCGTCAGCCCCACTGGGCGATGCGAACCGCGGCGCGTTCCTGGCCTTGCAGTCCGCGGTGAGCACTGGAGAAGGCCTGTCGCCACCGACCCCCCCGAGCGACAGGCCTTTTCCTACTTTTTAGAGGGGTTCGCCACGCTGGAGCCGGCGTGAGGCCGCGCCGCCGCGCTCGAAACGGGTGCTACCTTGGCCGAGAGGTGGTTCAGCGAGTCCTTCTGGCCTCGCCTCGAGGGTACTGCGCGGGCGTCGAGCGCGCGGTCGAGACGGTCGAGCGAGCACTGGCCCTGTACGGGGCGCCGGTGTACGTCCGCAAACAGATCGTTCACAACGCACACGTGGTACGCGAGCTCGAGGAGCGCGGGGCGATATTCGTCGAGGACGAGCGTGACGCTCCGCGGGGTGCGACGCTCGTCCTGTCCGCGCACGGCGTCGCGCCGTCGGTGCACCGCCACGCCGCCGAGCGGAGCCTGACGACGATCGACGCGACCTGCCCGCTCGTGACCAAGGTGCACGTCCAGGCGCGCCGCTACGCCGCCGACGGCCATCACGTCGTCCTGATCGGGCACGCCGGGCACGAGGAGGTCGTGGGGACGATGGGCGAGGCGCCGGAGGCAATCACGCTCGTCGAGTCGGTCGACGACGCCGAGCGGCTGACGCTCGCACCCGGCCCCGTTGCATACATCACGCAGACGACGCTGTCGGTGGACGAGACCGCTGAGATCGTCGACGTCCTGCGGCGGAGGTTCCCGGCGATCCGCGCGCCGCAGCGCGAAGACATCTGCTACGCGACGTCGAACCGCCAATGGGCGGTGAAGGAGCTGCTCGAGCACGTCGACCTGCTGCTCGTGATCGGCTCGCGCAACTCCTCGAACTCCAATCGCCTCGTGGAGGTCGCGCGCGCGTCGGCCGTCGCGGCGCATCTGATCGACGACGAGACCGAGATCGAGGCGGCCTGGCTCGACGGCGTCGAGACGGTCGGGATCACGTCGGGCGCGTCGGCACCGGAGCGACTGGTCACGCGCGTATGCGACTGGTTCCGCGAACGCGGCATCGACGACATCGCGCCCTTCTCGTCGGTCTACGAGGACGTCGTCTTCCGGCTGCCGGTCGAGCTGCGCCGGGCCGAGAGCTCGGCGGCGTAGTCCAGCAACGTCCTGCGGCGTGCCGGTCGCGGCGGTCGCAAGAAATGCGCGAGCCGTGCGGCCTCGAGCTCGTCGACGGAGATCGCCGTCTCCGCGCGGCCGCTCTCGTCCCAGACGCTGAACCGCACCTGCGGGTCCTCGTTGACGTAACGAGACACGCGCAACACCTTTCCGGTGTCCCGTGGGTGCGCGCGGAAGAACTCGACGTACTTTCGCCGCAGCGGCGCGGCGCACCACGGACAGAAGCGGAAACGCTCCTCGACCTCGCCCCCGCATTGAGCGCAGGCGTCCACGCACTGAGTCTGCACTAGGCTCGGCCGGTGCGCCAGCCCCCGGAGCGGATGCGTCGGTTACCGGAGCAGTACTTCATGGCGCTCCTCGGCCGTGTCTCCGCCGCGGCGGCCGCGGACGGCGAGCCGCTCGTCGATCTCGGCCGAGGCAACCCCGAGGTCGGACCGCCTCGGCATGTCGTCGAGGCGCTGCAACGCGCCGCGGACCGACCCGACGCCCAGGGCTACGCACCGTTCAGCGGCCTGCCGGCGCTGAAGGAGGCGATCGCGGCCCGGTACGCCACGGTCTACGGCGTCACCGTCGACCCTGCGCACGAGGTCGCGGTCGTTCCGGGCTCGAAGACGGCGCTGATGGAGTTTGCGCTGGTCGCAGTCGAGCGGGGCGAGACGATCCTGCTCCCCGATCCGGGCTACGCCGACTATCCGTCGGCCGTCGCGCTCGCGTCTGCGCGCCGCGCCTCGTTCACCGACTTCGAGTCCGCCGACGGCGCAGCGCTGTACCTCAACTACCCGACGAACCCCACCGCCCAAGCTGCTCCTGCAAACGTGTTCGGCGACGCCGTCCGCTGGGCGCAGCGGACCAGCGCCTTCGTGCTGCACGACTTCGCGTACGGCGACCTCGTCTTCGACGGGCGAAGTCCGACGAGCTTCCTCGCCACCGACGGCGCGCGCGACGTCGGCGTCGAGCTGTTCTCGATGTCGAAGTCGTACGGGATGGCCGGCTGGCGGCTCGGCTTCGTCATCGGGAACGCGGAGCTCGTCCGCCGCGTCGAGGAGTTGCAGGACCACCTGTTCGCGGGCGCTTTTCGCCCGGTGCAGGAGGCCGGCATCGCCGCGCTGACGGGGCCGCAGGACTCGGTCGAGGCGCGCCGCGCGACGTACGAGCGCAGACGCGACGTTGCGCTCGCGGCGCTCCCCGGGCTCGATGCGCGCAGCGAGGGGACGTTCTTCGTGTGGTTCCGACTCCCGGACGGGGTCACCGCCGAGTCGCTGCTCGCCGAGCAGCGCGTCGTCGTCGCGCCGGGCGAAGGGTTCGGCGCGCGCGGGTCCGGCTTTGCGCGCCTGTCGCTCGCGGTCACCGACGAGGTGCTCGACGCCGGGCTAGAGCGGCTGCGGCGCGTCCCGCGGTAGTGCCGCGCCGGCGGCCTATACCCTGGCGATCACCGGGTCGGCCGAGGCGTCGGTGCCGATCTCCGTCGCCAGCACCTCACGCTTGATCCAGTCACCGTGCTGGAGCAGGTCCGCGTCCGTCTTTGGCAGCGTCAGCGTGATCCGGTCCGTGAGCTCGAGGCCCGCGTCCTTGCGCATCGTGTTCACGCGGTGGATGAGGTCGAGCACGCGGCCTTCGAGCAGGAGCTCGTCATCGAGCTCGGTCGACACGGCGACCGTTACGCCGTCGTCCTCGGCGAGGGCCCAGCCCTCGCGCGGGCTGCGCTCCACCAGGACTTCCTCCGGCCCGAGGTCGCGCCCGTCGACCCGCACGGCGCCGCCGGGAAGCTGCTCCCAGGCGCCGGCCGCCAGCGCGGCGCGCACCACCGCGAGCTCCTTTCCGAGCTTCGGCCCGAGAACGCGGAGGTTCGGCTTCACGCGCACCTCCATCGCCTCGACATCGCCGAACTCGACCTCCTTGACGCGGAGCTCGTCCCGGATCTCGTCCTCGTGGGATCGGGCGAGCTGCGCCCCCTGGACGACGAGGCGCCGCAACGGCTGACGGAGCTTCAGGCCGGACGTCGCGCGTGCCTGCCGGCCCAGCTCGACGACGCGGCGCACCTCTGCGACCTCGCGAAGGAGCGTCTCGTCGCGTTCGCGCGATTCCGGCCAGCCGTCGAGGAAGACGGACACCGGAGCATTCTCCGCGCGGAGCGCGCGCCAGAGATAGTCGGCGAAAAACGGCATCACCGGCGCGACCACGCGGAGCGCTTCCGTCAGCGACAGCCACAACGTCTGCAGCGCGGCGGGATCGCTGTCCCAGAAGCGGCGTCGAGACCTGCGGATGTACCAGTTGGAGAGATCGTCGACGTAGCTCTCGAACGCCCGCACGAGCTCCGGCGTCCAGAACCGCTCGTAGGCGTCTGTCATCTCGTCGACGAGCTGCGCCGTACGGGCCAGCAGCCACCGGTCGAGGGGCTGTGGCGTGTGCTCCTCCGCGTTCGGCCGGAACTTCACGATATTCGCGTAG
>VAXB01000102.1 GCA_005883995.1 Actinomycetota bacterium | reverse complement strand
CTGGGAGATTCTGACCTTCCTCGTCAACGCGCTCCTGTTCGCGTTGATCGGCCTGCAGTTGCCGGCGATCGTCGAGCGCCTGCACCTGACGGCCAGCCTCGTCGCCGACGTCGCCTACGTCGTCATCGCGGTCGTCGTCGTTCGTCTCGTGTTCGTTCCCGTCTTCACGTACGCGCCGCGGTTCCTGTTCCGCCGGATCCGCGAGCGCGATCCGTATCCGCCGTGGCAGGCGCCGATGATGATCGCCTGGACCGGGATTCGCGGAGCGGTGTCGCTCGCGGCGGCCCTCGCGCTCCCGCAGAGCGTCCCCGGACGCGACCTGATCGTGTTCGTGACGTTCTGTGTCATTCTCGCGACGCTCGTCGGCCAGGGCCTGACGTTGCCTGCCGTCGTCCGAGCGCTGCACCTCGAGGACGACGGCGGCGCCGAGCGCGAGGACGCGAAGGCGAGGATCAAAGCCGCCGAGGCCGCGCTCGCGCGGCTCGAGGAGCTCGAGCAGGAGGGCTGGGTCCGCGACGACACCGCCGAGCGCGTGCGTGGCACGTACAGGTTCCGGACCAACCGCTTCCGCGCGCGCTACGACGGGAGCGACGGCGACGGGGTCGAGGAGCGCTCGGCCGCGTTTCAGCGCCTCCGGCGCGAACTGCTCGAAGCGGAACGGCAGGCGGTGGTCGGCCTGCGCAACGACGGCGTGATCACCGAGGAGGTGATGCTGCGCGTGCAGCGCGACATCGACCTCGAGACGTCGCGCCTCGACGCCTGATTCCTAGGCTTCGCCCCCGGCAACGTCGATCACGAGCTTCCCTTCGAGATGGCCCTTCCCGAGGCGCCGGAGTGCGTCGGGAACATCGGCAAAGTCGTACCGGCGCTCGACGACCGGCGTGACCTTCCCGGCCTCGATCAGCTCCTTCAGGGCAACCAGGTCCGGTCCCTTGATCGCCGCGATGAACGGAGCGGCGACGGTGCGCCGGTCGGGAATTGCGACGAGCCGGCGCCCGACGGCGTCGCCGAGCGGGCCGACCCAGCGGTTCGTCTTCGGTCCGCCGACGATCACGAGCGTCCCGCGCGCCGAGAGAACGCGTTTGAGCTCGGCCCACGAGCGATTGCCGGCGATGTCGACGATCAGGTCGTACCGCTTGCCGGCCGTCGCGAAGTCGTCGCGCGTGTAGTCGAGCACCTCGTCGGCGCCGAGGGCTCGGACGGTCTCGACGTGCGGTGTGCTGCAGACGCCGGTCACGTTCGCACCGAGCGCTTTCGCGAGCTGGACGGTGAACGTGCCGACACCGCCCGACGCGCCGTTGACGAGCACCGTCTGTCCCGGCGTGACCTTCCCCTTGTCACGGAGGGCCTGAAGGGCGGTGACTCCCGCGACCGGAACGGCGGCCGCCTCCTCGAACGTCAGGTTCGACGGCTTTTGCGCGATCGACTTGCGGACCGAGACGTAGTCACCGAACGCGCCGTTCCTGGCGCCGTAGACGTCGTCGCCGATGCCGAAGTGCGTGACGTCCTTTCCCACCGCTTCGACGGTCCCGGCGAAGTCGGTGCCGAGGACGCCGTGCCTGGGCTTGCGCAGCCCCGCTTGCGCGCGCGCGAGATACGGAGTGCCCGTCAGCATGTGCCAGTCAAGGGGGTTGACCGAGGAGGCATGGACGCGGACGAGTACCCCGTCGTCCGCGAGCGCCGGGCTTTCGATGTCGCGGAGGTCGAGCACCTCCGGCGTCCCGAACCGGTCATAGACGAACGCTTTCATCTTCACAGCCTCCCTTACGTACATTGTAAGTATACGATGTAAGTTAGTGCGCGACGCAGGCTCGGTCAACCATGGCCGCGGCGTCAGTGACGGCGGCGGCGGCGCCCTGATCGACGGCGTGGGGCCGGGTGCGTGAACGCCGTCTCCTCGAGTGTCGCGCCGGCGCCCGTCACGACCGCCTCGAGCGGCGCGTCCGCGATGTGCACCGCGAGATGGGTCTCGGCCGCGAGGCGGCGGTCGAGGCCGCGGAGCAGCGCGCCGCCGCCGGCGAGCACGATCCCACGGGTGCTGATGTCCGCGGCGAGCTCGGGCGGAGTCGTCTCGAGCGTCTGCATGACCGCGTCGACGATCGCGGAGACCGGTTGCGCTATCGCGGTTCGCGCATCGTCCGCCGTGATCGTCGCGCGCCGCAGGAGGCCCGTCAGCCGGTCTCGGCCGGCGACCTGGGTCTCGAGATGCTCCGGCAGCTCCCAGGCAGAGCCGCAGGCGATCTTCGCGGCCTCTGCCGTTTCGGGGCCGACGAGCAGGCGCTCGACGGTGTCGAGGTGGCGCACGATCGCCTCGTCGAGCTCGTAACCGCCGACGCGGATCGACTGCCACACGACCACCTCGCCCAGCGACAGGACCGCGACCTCCGTCGTTCCGCCGCCGATGTCGACGATCATGCTGCCCTGCGGCTCGGCGATCGGGAGCCCGGCGCCGATCGCGGCGGCCAGCGGCTCCTCGATCAGCACGACCGTTCGCGCGCCGGCGGCCATCGTCGCCTCCTCGACGGCTTCGCGCTCGACCTTGGTGATGCCGCTCGGCACGCAGAGGACGACGCGCGAGAACGAGAGCCGGCCGCCGCCGACGCGGCGGATGAAGTACCGCAGCATCTGCGCAGTCACCTCGAAATCGGCGATGACGCCGTGCCGCAGCGGCCGGATCGCGCGGATCGTGGCCGGCGTTCGGCCGATCATGCGCCGAGCCTCTTCCCCGACCGCATGAACGGCGTTCGTCCGCTCGTCGATCGCTACCACCGACGGCTCGAAGACGACGATTCCACTGCCGCGGAGGAACACCAGCGTGTTCGCGGTGCCTAAATCAATCGCGAGCTCGCGACCACCGCTGATTCGTCGAAGCGGCATGTGACCCCGTTCAACACTAGCCGCAGCCCAGGCGGTTCCCGGTTTGCGACCGTTCAGCGATTGTGCGTTTGCATCAGCGGTTGCAACTCCGGGTGGTTCGAGAGCGCCTGCGGTGCCGGGCACGTCGACGAGCACTGGACGCCGAACGTGTAGGTGTAGTCCAGTGCCGGTTTCGGGACGAGTTCGTTCCAGGTGCTGAGGATCGTCGTCAGCTCGTCGGGGGTCGGCGTGCGGTAGAAGATCTGACCGCCGCCGACGCGGCGCTCCTGGCCGAAGGTCTGGAAGACCGGGACGATCGCACGCAGGGGTACCCCGTTGCTCAGCGCTGCGGAGACCCGGTCGTTGATCAGCCCGTAGTCGCACGGGACAGACTGGCCGGTGCTGTCGTAATGGCACGGATACGGATCGAGGCCGATCAGATCGAGGTGGCTCCTCGCCGGACGGAGAGCGTTGAACTCGCAGCCGAGATTCGTGCCGCATGGGCCCGAGCCGTCCTGGACGACGACGAACGTCTTCTGGAATTTCGAGTGTGCGTGCACGTAGTTCGAGCGACTTCGGATGTCGGCTACCGCGTTCGTGCACGTCAGCGGGTGCGGCTCGTCAGAGAGGTAGTAGCCGTACACCTTGCGGTCCTTCGCGAGCTTGCGTACGAGCGCCTGGAACTGTGGTGTCGTCACGCGCGGCGTCGTGCAGTCGGTGTTGTCGAGGTTCCCGGTCCAGACCAGAGCCCTGGCGCCTTTCGGGAGCGCGTCGACGTGCG
>VAXB01000077.1 GCA_005883995.1 Actinomycetota bacterium | reverse complement strand
CGTCGCGACGATCGACGCGCTCGTCCACCCGAGCGCGTTCCCGCGGATGATCCCGTAGACGATCAGGAAGAGCGAGGCGGCGAACGTGAGCAAGCCCGCGACGTCCGTCCGACGCGCGTTTTCGTCCCGCGATTCCACGATCCGGGTCAGCGCGACGACAAGCGCGAAGATGCCGACCGGAATGTTGACGTAGAAGATCCAACGCCACCCGAGGAGGTCGGTGAGGATGCCGCCGAACAGCGGCCCGCACGCAACTGCGGCACCGACAGTCGCGCCCCACGCGGCGAGCGCACCGAACCGGGCCGGCCCGCGGAACTCATGGCCGATCAGCGCAAGCGCGGTGGCGAACAAGGCCGCACCGCCGAGCGCCTGAATCGCACGCGCGACGTCGAGGACCGCGATGTTCCACGCGAGGCCACAGAGAAGCGAGCCGAGCGTGAAGACGACGACGCCGGTGACGAAGACGGCGCGCCGCCCATAGCGATCCGCGAGCGCGCCCGCCGTCAGAATCACCGCTGCAAGCGTCAGCGTGTAGGCGTCGACGACCCACTGGAGCCCGCTCAGTCCGGCGCCGAATGCGCGCTGGATGCTCGGTAGGGCGACGACGACGATCGTGATGTCGACGAGGAGCATGAACGTCGTCGCGCAGACCGCGATCAGCGTCCACCGTTGCCGCGCCGACGACTCCATCCGGCGGATCGTGACCGCTCCGTCAGCCGGGTTCAAGGGCGATTCGAGCCCGCAGAGCGGGCGACGGCCCCTTGCTCGGGGCCGTCGCTCCGCTTCTGAGGGAGTTACCTCGTGTCGTCGTCGTCCGCTGCCCCGGCCGCCGCTGCCTCGGCCGGCGTCAGGCGGGTGACCTGCTCGCAGCCGTGCAGCGTGACGGGGTCGTGCTCGACGATGTACGCGACGTCGAATCCAGGCCCGCAATCGAGCACGTCACGTTCGTTGTCGTTCGCCAGCGCGTGGAGGACGTCATTGCCGGGCCCTCCGTACTGCACGTCGGCTCCCGCACCGACCCAGATCACGTCGTTGCCGTCGCCGCCGTAGACGATGTCGTTGCCGGGACCACCCCGGATGACGTCGTTCCCGGCGCCGGCATAGACGACGTCGTTACCGTCGTGGGCGCGGACGATGTCGTTGCCGGCCCTTGCGTAGATCAGATCGTCGCCCGCGGTTCCGCTCAGAGTGTCGGGACCAGGCGTGCCGCGAGAAACGTCCAGCCGTGCCGCGGATGCTCCGGCGGCGACGACCAGTGCCAGCGCGGCAACGAGGAGAAGCGTCCGTCCGTTCATCGGCGAACCTCCAACGTTGAACAGTGTCGCGGTCAGTTATCGCGTGCGCGTGTGTTCCGCCGGTGAGCGCGGCGTAAGAGGGCGGTGAATCTTTGTGTGCATTCCTGTCGTCGTGCGACAGTGGTGCAACAGATGACGCCGCGCTGCGAGACCGAACGCTTCGTGCTCCGTCGGTTCGTCGACGGCGATCTCGACGAGCTCGCGGCGATGGTCGCAGACAACGACCAGATGCGCTTCTACCCGCGCCCGAAGACGAGGGAAGAGGCGTCTGCATGGCTCAGCCGGAACCTCGAGCTGTATCGCGATCCCGGCTACGGGATCTGGTTGATCGAGTCGCGTACAAGTTCGCGTTTCCTGGGCTACTGCGGAATCCGACCGCTTGCGCTGGACGACGCGGCGGAGGTGGAGATCGCCTGGCACGTGAGGAAGGCGTGCTGGGGCCGTGGCGTCGCAACCGAGACGGCGACCGCCGCCCGCGACGCCGCCTTCGGCCGGTTCGGCGTGTCGCGCCTGGTCGCGATTATCCCCCCGGAGCACGGCGCGTCACGCCGCGTCGCCGAGAAGATCGGGATGCGCTACGAGCGCGCGACGGCGGTGGACGGTGAGCCGCTCGTCGTCTACGGCATAGCCCGCAGCTGACGAGCTACCAACGGCGCCGGCCGCCGCGATGGTGGGCGCGCACGCGTGCAAAAACCCAGATTGCGATCGCGACGCTCGCGATCGACGCGCCGATCAGGAACACGATCAGCCCATCCACTGCGCACCCCCTCTACCCGGAAGCCGAGCGTTGAAAAAAGTGGAGCCGACCGCGGGCAATGCCTGCGATCGGCTCCGACGTCGACCGCTACGAGGCGCCTGCGGGCGAGACGTCGTACGCCTCCATGCCCTTGCTCCCCTCACGCTGCTCGAAGACGACCTGCGCACCCTCGGCGAGCGACTTGAAGCCGCTGCCGGCGATGTTGCTGTGATGGACGAAGAGGTCCTTGCCGCCACCCTCCGGCGTGATGAACCCGTAGCCCTTCGAATCGTTGAACCATTTGACGGTTCCGGTTGCCATGAAAAACACCTCCCTTGCCAACTCACGAACGGGCAGGGAAAGCGCTGTGGCGCAACCGACCTCGCTCTAACTCGCCGCGAACCGTAGCGCAAAGAAGACGGCGGCGACTTCGTCGGATTCGAGCGCGGCGGTTCGGGCGTTCACAAGGTTCGCTCGGGCGTGCTGCTCGATTCCCGGGAGCGTCTTCCGCTCCACGGCACGTGACCTGGGCTCCATCGGGATCGTCCCGATTTTGTCCATGAGCCGCGCGCGCCGAGCCGGCGCGTCGCGCCGCGGTGCATCGACGTTTCTCACGCGCGGAAAAGTCCGTTCGTCCGGCGCAATTCCGTGCGACGGTTGAATTCTTGCAACCGGGGAACCTCAAGCCGGTACACGACGCGGCGTGCTACGTTGATTACGTAGTTGAGCGAGTTCGGGTGGCTCCAACCTTCCTTACGCGTTCGCACTCGTCGCTGAGGAGGTTGTCACGATTACCGGAACCACCAAGTTTGGGAGGCGCTGATCCCTCCTAAGGAAGAAAAGGTCGAGCTGAAGGGCGAAGTCGTCGAGGCGCTTCGTAACGGCGTCTTCCGCATCTCGCTCGACAACGGACACTCGGTGCTCGGCTACACGTGCGGGAAGATGCGCCGGTACCGGATCCGAATCAGCCCTGGCGACCGGATCACGATGGAACTGTCGCCGTACGACCTCGATCGAGGTCGAATCGTCTATCGGGAGCGTTGAGTGGCGCAGTTCGGAAAGGTCGAGATCGCGGACGCCGAGGTCAACCGCCTCACCGATCGCGAGCTCGCACAGCGACTCGTCTCGGAAGGCGTGTCGCGTTTGACGGCTGCTCGACTCGTCGAGATCGCACGTAGCGAGGCCGATGTCGTCGGCCGCGCACGACCGCACCCGACCTCCCGCCGGGCTTAGAGACTCAGCCCGGGCTCCGCCGCGGCGGATCCTGGTCTACACTGAGCGCGCCGACGGCGGCCTGCCTTGTGTGCCCCTCCCTTTCACCGTCTCGCGAAATCGCGAGGTGCGTGAGGTTCACCGTCCCGGCTCTGACCTAGATCCCGTCAGGGGGGAGAACATGGCGCTACAGGAGCACGCGGACGGCCGGAACCAGGCGCGTCCGCAAGCCGACGGCCTTCCGGCCGCCGATCCGCGACGCGTGCTCGTCGCGGACGACCAACCGCATCTGCGGATGCTGTGTCGAATCAGCCTCGAAGCTGCAGGGATGAAAGTCGCCGAAGCTTCAGACGGCGACGAAGCGTTGGAGACAACGTGGGCGTGGCGCCCCGATGCGGTCCTGCTCGACATCACGATGCCCGGCATGAACGGCTGGGATGTGGCAGACACGTTGCTCGGCGATGACGAGCACGAGTGCCCTGCGATCATCTTCTTCAGTGCGCACGCGAGCCTCGAGACGCGCAGCCACGCGCTTTCGGTCGGAGGAATCGCGTTCGTGACGAAGCCGTTCGACCCGTTCGCGCTGGCGCCGTTGATCGAAGGCCTGCTCGCGCGCGTCGACCGCGGTGAGAGCTCCGCAGTGCGACGGGAAGCGCTCGAGGAGTTGCGCGCGACGGCTGCCGCCTAGCTTCAACGCGGCTCGGACCTACGCCGACCGTCGGCGGGACCCATTGCCGCGCGCCGTTCCCTGTGCATCACTGGAACGGTGGCCGGCGACATCGAAGCTCATGAGTACCGTCTCGGATCGCCGGCGGCGTCGATCGTCGGGATGACGCAGCAATTGCTCGAGCGCACCGACCTCGACCAGGAGGTCGTGACGCGCCTGCACGCGATCCGTGACCTGGCGCTCGACATCGTTCGCGAATCGAAGCGAGAGTCGCTCTCCACGTAGTTCGCGCTCGCGACGACCGCCTATCAATCGCGCCGACACCAGCGTATCCTCCCTGGGGCCGACGTCTCCTTTCTTCCGCCCCGACGCCCGCGGAAGCGCCTGAGAGGTTCGTCAGGCAGGCGAAAGGAAGGAGGCGATGGCGGGTTTCGGCCCCGACCGGTCCCCGGTTCCGTTCGCGCCGGCCGCGCGGCTCTCCTCAGCCATCGCTGCTGCCGGGATAGCAGCCGCCGCGACGTCGTTCACGCTTGCCGCACCGGGCGACGGAGTCGGCGTCGAGATCGGCGAGCCGCTGGTGATCGGAGCGCTCGCCGCGCTCGTCACGCTCTCGTACGTCCTCTGCGGCCTGTTCGCGTGGCGGCGGCGACCGGAAAGCCGGTTCGGGCCCTTGATGATTGCCGCCGGCTTCGTCAACTTCGCGTCGACTCTCGTCTGGTCGACGAGCGACGTTCCGCACACGATCGGCCAGACGATCGATCTCGTGCCGCCCGTCCTCTTCCTGCACGTGTTCCTCGCATTCCCGGACGGGCGTCTGAAGACGCCGTTCGTGCGCGTGCTCGTGGCGACGACATACGTGACCGCGATCGTGCTCGAGGTCCTGCGGATGTACTTCGGAGAGTTCGGGCCGCACAACCTCCTCCAGGGGACGGTCAATCCCACAGCCGACGTCGTGATCAGGCACGTTCAACTGACCGCCGTGAGCGTGGGCTGCCTGGCCGGAGTCGGCGTGCTCGCTACGCGGCGATGGTCGGCAGGCAGACCTTTGCGCCGGTGGCTCGGCCTGCTCATCGACGCCTTTGGGATCGCGCTCGTGATGATTGCGTTCCTCTTCATCTCGGCTGCGTACGGCGGCCCTTGGGTAGCACAGATCCGCTGGGCGTCATTCGTCACACTCGCACTGGCGCCCGCCGTCTTCCTCACGGGCCTGGTCCACGCGCGCCTCGCGCGGTCGTCGGTGGGCGATCTCATCGTCGCGTTGCAGCGTGACCTCTCGCCCGCGGCCCTGCGCGACGCGCTCGCGCAGGCCCTCCGCGATCCGTCACTCGGGCTCGCGTACTGGTTGCCGGCGTACGGCACCTACGCCGACGTCGACGGACGCCGGATCGAGCTCGACTCGCTCGAGAGCGACCGCGCGACGACGTTGATCGACGCCGAGGGCGGCCATGTCGCCGCGCTTCTGCATGACCCGTCGTTGCACGACGAGCCCGAGCTACTTCATGCGGTGACCGCTGCGGCGGCGATCGCGGTCGAACAGGGCCGGCTGCAGGCCGAGCTCCGCGCGCGGCTCGAAGAGCTCCGCGGGTCGCGTGCGCGCCTGATCGACGCCGGGCAGAGGGAGCGTCAGCGCCTGGAGCGCAACCTCCACGACGGCGCGCAACAGCGCCTCATCGCACTGTCGCTCGAGCTGAGCCTGCTCAAGCAGCGCCTCGCAGACAACCCGGAGGCCACGAGCCGGCTTGACCGGGCGACGCACGAGATCGCGCTGTCGCTCGCGGAGCTTCGCGATGTCGCGCATGGCCTCCACCCCGCCGTTCTCAGCGGTCACGGCCTCCAAGTCGCGCTCGAGTCGATCGTCGCGCGCATGCCGGTCCCGGTCCGTCTGACGTTCTCGCTCGAGGAGCGGTTGCACGAGCGTCTCGAGGTGGTCGCGTACTACGTCGTTTCGGAAAGCCTCGTCAACATCGCGAAGCACGCGTGCGCCACGCGCGCGACCGTCGCCGTCGCGCGTGAAGACGGCCGGATGGTCGTCGAGGTCGTCGACGACGGCATCGGCGGCGCCGACACGGAGCGTGGGTCCGGGATTCGCGGTCTTGCTGATCGCGTCGAGGCCGTCGGCGGCAGGCTTCGCGTCTGGACACCGCACGGCGGCGGGACGCGCGTGAAGGCAGATGTCCCGTGCGCGTAGCGATCGCCGAAGACAGCGTTCTGCTTCGAGAAGGGGTTGTCCGTCTGCTGGACGAGGCAGGGATGGACGTCGTCGCGCAGTGCTGCGATGCCGACGAGCTGCTCTCGAAGGTGAATACGGACCCCGTTGACGTCGCGATCGTCGACATCCGCCTGCCCCCGACCCACAGCGACGAGGGCCTGCGCGCGGCGCTCGACATCCGCAGCCGGCGGCCGGAGACGGGCGTGCTCGTGCTGTCGCAGTACGTAGAGGTCGGGCTCGCGATGAAGCTGCTCGCCGATTCCGCCGACGGCGTCGGCTACCTCCTGAAGGACCGAATCAGCGACGTGACGGAATTCATCGCCGCGGTGCAGCGCGTTGCCAACGGCGGTTCGGCGATCGATCCGACGATCGTCTCGACACTGCTCTCGCGACAGCGCGAAGACGATCCGCTCGACGAACTGACCCCGCGGGAGCGCGAGGTGCTCGACCTGATGGCCCAGGGAAATTCAAACCAGGGGATCGCGGACAAGCTGGTGATCACGCTTCGAGCGGCGGAGAAGCACGTGTCGAGCGTGTTCACGAAGCTCCAGCTCCCGTCGACGGGAACCGAGTCGCGGCGCGTTCTCGCCGTGCTCCTCCTCCTGCGCAGCGACTGACAGCCACCAGAAAACCGAACCGGAACTCACCGGTTTCCCGCCTTATGCGCAGCGGCCGCGCGTGCGAGCGTCGTCGAGACCCCCGATGTCGAGGAGCTGCGAATGAAAACGCGTGTCATCCAGGACGTTCAGGAGCTCGATCGCGACGCTTCCGCCCTCGACGGCCGGAGCGAAGCGTCGCAGCACTCGCCCCGCAGCATTGAAAAGGAGCAGACCATGGCAACCGTTGCAGTCCCCGCACCGAGCGCGGTCGACGTGCCGTTCCGCGGCCCGGTCGTCTCCGCCGAGAATCTCAGACGCCGCTACGGCGAGGGCGACACCGCCGTCGACGCGCTCCGCGGCGTTTCGCTCGACGTGGCCCAGGGGGCGTTGACGGCGGTGATGGGGCCGTCGGGCTCTGGCAAGTCGACGCTGATGCACATCCTGGCCGGCCTCGACAAGGCGACAGCAGGCGAGGTGACGCTCGCGGGGACCGCGATCTCCGGCCTGAACGACAACGAGCTGACCAAGCTGCGCCGCCGTCACATCGGGTTCATCTTCCAGTTCTTCAACCTGCTGCCGATGCTCAACGCAGAAGAGAACGTCGTGCTTCCGCTGACGATCGCCGGCGAGAAGCCCGACAAGGCATGGATCGACGAGTTGCTGAAGAGCGTCGGCCTCGACGACCGCAGGAGCCATCGTCCGTCCGAGCTCTCGGGTGGACAGCAACAGCGTGTCGCAATCGGCCGGGCGCTCGTGAGCCGGCCGACGATCGTCTTCGCCGACGAGCCGACCGGCAATCTCGACTCGAAGACGAGCGAAGAGATCCTCGGCCTCATGCGCCACTCCGTCGACGCCTATGGGCAGACGACGGTGATGGTCACTCACGATCCGCGTGCTGCGGCGATCGCCGACCGGATCCTGTTCCTCGCTGACGGGCTCATCGTCCGTGACCTCGGTCGCTCGGACGCGCACGCGGTGCTCGGTGTCATGGAGGAGCTCGCACAATGATCACCGTCGCCCTCAAAGGCATGCTCGGACGAAAGCTCCGGACCGTCCTCACCGCGCTCGCAATCGTTCTCGGCGTCGCGATGGTCAGCGGAACGTACATCCTCACGGACACCGTCACAGGCGCGTACACCAAGATCGTCGACAAGTCCTACGAGAACTCCGACGCCGTGATCAGCGGCAAGGTCGCCTTCAAGAACACCGACAGCGCCAACGCGACGACGCCGGCATTCCCGGAGTCGGTGCTCACACACGTGCAAGAGCTTGCGGACGTCTCCGCGGCCGGTGGAACGGTTACCGACGACGTCAAGCTCGTCGGCAGGGACGGGAAGGTCATCCCAACGACGACGCCGCTGGCGTACAGCGTCGATCCAAGCGCCGATCAGCGCTTCAACCCGCTCACCCTCACGACCGGCCGATGGCCCGCGTCCGACGACCAGATCGCGATCGACAAGAAGACTGCTGACGACAAGCACTATGGCGTCGGCAATCGCATCGGCGTTGCGACAGACGAAGGCGTTCGCCGCTTCCAGATCACCGGAATCGCGAAGTTCGCGACCGTCTCCTCGCTCGGCGGCGCGACGATTGCGATCTTCAATCTGCCGACAGCGCAACGGTTGTTCCACAAACAGGGACAGCTGGACGAGGTGCAGGTCGCTGGTGGGCAGGGGATCACGCCCGAGCAGCTCGTTCGCGAGATCGAACCGCTGCTGCCGGTGACTGCACGTGTCAAGACGTCGGCGGCGCAGACCGCGTCGACGGTCAAGGACGTCAAGAGCGGGCTCGGCGTGCTGCAGAAGTTCCTGCTCGCCTTCGGCGGCATCGCATTGTTCGTCGGGAGCTTCGTGATCGCGAACACGCTGTCGATCACGATCGCCCAGCGCACGCGCGAGCTGGCGACACTGCGCACGCTCGGCGCCACGCGCCGCCAGGTGCTTACGAGCGTGATGCTGGAAGCGCTCGTCATCGGGGTCCTGGCGTCCGTCGTGGGGCTGTTTCTGGGCCTGGGGCTGGCAAAGGGCCTCAACAGCCTGCTCGTCTCGTTCGGGATCGACCTCCCGCAGACGGGAACCGTGTTCAAGACTCGGACGATCGTCATTTCGCTCGTGGTTGGCATCGTGATCACCCTGCTGGCGGCGCTCCGGCCGGCGATCCGCTCTACGCGCGTGCCCCCGATCTCCGCGGTCCGCGAGGGCTCAGTGCTGCCGCCATCGCGGTTCGCGCGGTTCGGCGACACCGCAGCGGTGGCGACCGTGGTCGCGGCCGTAGCGGCGATGCTGGTGGGGCTGTTCGCCAGCGGGCTGTCGACCGGGATCCGGCTGCTGTTCGTCGGCATCGGCGCGGTAACCCTGTTCATCGGCATCGCGATGCTGGCGCCACGGCTCGTTCCGCCGCTGGCGAAGGTGCTCGGATGGCCGGCCACGCGGCTCGGAGGTGCCGCCGGACGGCTGGCCCGCAGCAACTCAATCCGGAACCCCGCGCGTACGGCCTCGACGGCGTCCGCGCTGATGATCGGCCTCGCGCTGGTGACGCTCGTCGGGGTGCTCGCTGCGGGGCTCAAGTCCCGGTTCGAGGGGGCGATCAACCAGCTGTTCGTGGCCAACTACGCGATCACCGCCACCAACAACTTCACCCCGATCAGCATCGAGTCCGAACGGGCGCTGGAGCGGGTGCATGGCGTTCAGGTCGTCTCGGGCGTCCGCGCCGGTGACGGGAAGGCGTTCGGCTCAAGGGTCAACGTCACTGGCGTGGAGCCGGACGTCAACCAGGTGATCGCGATCGACTGGAAGCACGGAAGCCCGCAGGTCCCGGCGGAGCTCGGCAGTGACGGCGCGTTCGTCGCCACTGCGTACGCCAGCGCCAAGCACCTGCACGTGGGCTCCCCGCTGAACGTGCGAACCCCGAGCGGGACGACCCTGCGCCTGAGGCTCCGCGGGATCACCTCTCCACCCAAGGCCGGCAACCCGTTTGGCGACGTCACGATCTCCTCCGCGCTGTTCGATCGCGTTTTCCAGAACCCGCAGAACCTGTACACGTTCGTCAACATCGACGGCGGTGTCACCGCGGTGAACACCCGGAGCCTCGACCAGGCGCTGACCTCGTTCCCCGATGCGAAGCTCCAGACCAAGGACCAGTTCAAGCACAACCAGGAGCAGGGACTGACCACGCTCCTGAACCTGCTCTACGTGCTGCTGTCGCTGTCGATCATCGTCAGCCTGTTCGGGATCGTCAACACGCTGGTGCTGACCGTGTTCGAGCGCACGCGCGAGCTCGGGATGCTCCGCGCGGTCGGGATGACGCGCCGTCAGGTTCGGCGGATGATCCGCCACGAGAGCGTGATCACGGCGCTGCTGGGGGCCGCGTTCGGGATCCCGCTGGGCGTCGTACTCGCCGTCCTCGTGGGGGTGGCGATCAAGTTTGCGGCGGTCACGATTCCCGTGGGGACGCTAGTCG
>VAXB01000101.1:1613-5389 GCA_005883995.1 Actinomycetota bacterium | reverse complement strand
TCGGCGAGTGCATGCGCCGGCGGCTCCGGTCCAGCTCCTCGGCGACCCCCTTGAGGTGCTCGTGAACGAGCTTGTCGATGTGCCGCTGGTAGCGCGCCTGAGACCAGCCGCCCTGGTCGTGCTGTCCCGGTATGTCGTCGGATTCGTCCGCGATCACCTGCAGCCGGCCGCCGCGAAGGCGGTATAGCTGGCCCTGCTCGCGGCTGACGACCGCGACGATCGTGCCGTCGGCGCGCGCGACGAGCGGGACGAGCGGTGCCAGGTGAAAGTCGCGGCCAACGCGGACACTGTCCGTGAGCGACTCCGCCAGCGCGAGCGTCGACCAGAAGTTGTCGAGACCGGCCGCGAAGATCGCGAGTCCCTGGGCGCCCTCCCGGTCGAAGTCGTCGTCGAACCAGCGCCGGATACGCCCGAAATCGCTCTTCAGGCCTTCGCGGGCATCGTGGCCGAGTTGCGAGCGGTCGGTCTTCTCGGCCTCGGAGAGGAGCGCGTTCATCCGCGTCTGGAGATCACCCGGCGTCGGCGCCTCCGACGGGTCGAGGTTGAGGTAGAGGCTGATCGCGCAGCCCTTTTCGGTGCGAAAGCCCGCAAGCTCCCGGAGCTGTGTCCACGTCAACGTCCTAGCCATCGCCCGCCCCTGTGTTCCACGAAGCGGCGATTCTATGCGCGTGGCCACGTTCACCATCGGTCATGGCGTGCGCCCTGTCGAGGAGCTCGTGGCGACGCTCTGCGAAGCCGGCGTCGAGACGTTGGTCGACGTCCGGCGCTTCCCGGCGTCGCGGCGAAACCCGCAGTTCAACCAGGCGCCGCTCGCCGCTTCGCTCGAAGTCGCGGGCATCGACTACCGCCACGCGGTGGAGCTCGGCGGACGCCGCGCCGGCGAGCCCGGCGAGGAGCGGTTCGCCTGCATCCGCGTCGCTGCATTTCGAAGCTACGCAGCGCGGATGGCGACCCCGGAATGGCAGGAGGTGCTCGCACGGGCGCTCGCGGCTCCGGTTCCGTGCTTCATGTGCGCCGAGACCGTCTGGTGGCGTTGCCATCGGCGCCTGATCGCCGAGCTGCTGACAGCGCGCGGCGAGACGGTGGTCCATCTGCTCGGGCCTGGGCGGCAAGAGCGGCACCGCCCGTGGGACGAAGCCGAGGCGCGCGACGGCCGGCTTTACCTCTGCGGCTCCCTCGTCGCCTAGGAACGTTCGGCCGACGGGATTCGTTAAATACTCTGAAACGGGAAAACGGAGGACCATGAGCACCACCGACGTTCGGAACGTGATCATCATCGGCGGCGGGCCTGCCGGCTATACGGCCGCGCTCTATGCAGCGCGCGCGAACCTCGAGCCACTCGTGATCGAAGGCTTCAACTGGGGCGGCCAGTTGATGATCACGAGCGACGTGGAGAACTACCCCGGCTACTCCGACGGCGTCATGGGGCCGGAGATGATGCAGGACTTTCGGCGGCAGGCGGAGCGCTTCGGAACCGGCTTCATCACTGACGACGTGACGAAGGTGGACTTTTCCGAGCGGCCCTTCCGCGTCACCGTCGACAGCGACGAATACCTCGCACACACCGTGATCGTCGCGACGGGTGCCACCGCCCGACAGCTCGGACTCGACTCGGAGCAGCGGCTCCAGGGCCGCGGCGTTTCCTACTGCGCGACCTGTGACGCCGCGTTCTTCCCGGACAAGCACGTCGTCGTGGTCGGCGGCGGCGACTCGGCGATGGAGGAGGCGACCTTCCTGACGCGGTTCGCCGCGAAGGTGACGATCGTCCATCGTCGTGACGAATTCCGCGCCTCTCAGATCATGCTCGACCGTGCGCGGGCCAACGACAAGATCGACTGGGTCACGAACGCCCTCGTCGACGAGGTCCTCGGTGACGGGCGCGTCACCGGTGTCCGGTTGCGCGACGTCAACACGAACGAGAGGTGGGAGCTCGCCGCCGACGGCGTCTTTGCGGCGATCGGGCACGACCCGAACACGAAGCTCTTCCTCGACCAGCTCGACCACGACGAAGCGGGGTACCTCGTCACGCAGCCGGGGTCGACCGAGACGAATGTGGCGGGCGTGTTCGCGGTCGGCGACGTCCAGGATCACGTCTACCGCCAGGCGGTGACCGCCGCCGGATCCGGATGCATGGGTGCGCTCGACGCCGAGCGCTTCCTCGCGGCGCAGGAGGGCCACCTGATGGCCGCCGAAGCCGCGCCTCGCGTCTAACAAGAGCTCGCCGCAGGGGTCGCCCCGCGCAGGGCGAATCCCCGGCCGATGGCTGTGAACTGGATTGACCTCCTCGATCCGACCGCGGACGAACTTCGGTCGTCGGCGCCGCGCCAGCTCGAGGAATCGGCGTTCGAGCTCCTCCTGCAACAACCCGAACACGAGGACGAGCCGCGGCCGACGCTTCAGGGCCACGGGGACTACGTCTTCGGCGTCTTCCTCTCCGCCGTGGTCGTCCGGGAGGAAGACCGCGTCTACTACCAGGAAATCGACGTCGTGCTCACGCACGACACGATCCTCACCGTCCGGAAGACGCCGCAGGGGTGTCATCCCTACGAGATCGAGCCGCTCAGGGAATCCGTGAAACCGACGGACTCACCCGGCATGGTGGCGTACCGCCTCGTCGACGACATTGCCGAGCGATACCTCGATCTGATCGACGACCTCGACGAGGAGATCGACGAGCTCGAGGACCGGGTCGAGACGCGCCCGCCCGAGGCGACGCGTGCTCGCGTTTCGGAGCTCCGGCACGACCTGCTCCACATTCGCCGGACGCTGACGCCGATGCGCGACGCCGTCCGCCGCGTCGTCGACGATGTCGTCGACGTCGAGAACGGCAAGGAGGTGTTCCCGCACGCGGTCGAGGTTGCCTTCAACGGCGCCTACGACAAGTTCCTGCGGGCGACCGATGGGCTCGACCTCGCGCGGGACCTGCTGGCGGGCGTCCGCGATTACCTCCAGGCGAAGATCGCGAACGACCAGAACGAGGTGATGAAGCGGCTGACTGCGATCGCCTCGCTGCTCCTGCTCCCCACCTTCATCGTCGGCCTGTACGGCCAGAACTTCCAGCACCACTTCCCCGAGCTCCACTGGCGGTGGGGCTATCCGTACTCGTGGGGGCTCATCATCGTGACCACGCTCATCCAGCTCTGGTTCTTCCGGCGCAAGCGGTGGATTTGAGGCCCGCACCGAAGCGCGCGCTCAATGGAGAGCCTGCTCGGTACCGTTTGTCGTATGCCGTTCTTCATCTGTCCCAACTGCAAGCAACGGTCCGTCGACCACGACGGGCTGCAGGAGATCGCCAACGTCCCGGTCGCATGCGAGCGCTGCGGCTTCGGGTTCCTGTTCGAGCTGATGGACGACTACTACCCCGCGCCGAACGCCGGCTTCGTCGTCTGCGACAAGGAGGGTCGCATCATCGCCGCCGGACGTGGAGTGTTCGAGTTGACCGGCTACGCCGAGCCCGACCTGCTCGGCGGTGACGTCGTCGAGCGCCTGGGTCTCACAGGCTTCACGGCCGATCGCAACCCGGCCGCGTTGGCGCTCGAGTGGGGCGTCCGCCGAATGGGCGAGCGGCTCGACCTCCGGACGCACGGCGGGCAGATGAAGCACGTGACCGCCGACTTCTTCCCGGCATACGACGAGGACGGCGGACTGCTCGTGGCCCTCACGCCACGGCGGTGACGTACACCTCCGTCGTGTAGCGAAACGCGACGCGGCCACCGCGCGCGGCGACAGCCGCGCGCAGATTCGCGAAGAACGCGCGCCGCAACAAGTCCGGGGCT
>VAXB01000101.1:0-1494 GCA_005883995.1 Actinomycetota bacterium | reverse complement strand
GTTCCAGATCAGGCCGAGCCGGCCGCCGGGCTTCAGCACACGACGGATCTCGGCCAACGCCTCGTCCTGGCGGAACCAGTGGAACGATTGGCCGCAGACGACCGCATCGACGCTCGCGGCGCCGAGAGGGATCGCCTCGGCCGCGCCGAGGAGCGGTTCGGCCCCGGGCACGGTGCGTTCGAGCTGCGTGAGCATCACGGGCCCGGGCTCGACCGCGAGCACGCGTCCGGCGAACGGGAGCAACTCGCGCGTGAGCTTGCCGGTGCCGGCGCCGAGGTCGAGCACGATCGTCCGACTGTCGATCGGTAGCTTCTCCGCGAGCCACAAGAGGGCGGCTTTCGGATACCCCGGGCGGACGCGTTCGTAGACCTCCGCGATCGACTCGAAGCTTCGTGAATACGGATGCTGGAGCTCAGACACGGCTGGCCGGGCAGAGCGTGTTGACGACGCACTCCTCGCATCGAGGCCGTCGGGCAATGCAGACGCGGCGGCCGTGCCAGATCAGGAGGTGCGGAAATCTCCCCCAGTCCTCGCGCGGCACGAGTCGGACGAGGTCGCGCTCGATCTTCACCGGATCCTCTTGTCGCGTGAACCCGAGCCGCTGCGACAGGCGCCGGACGTGTGTGTCGACGACGATCCCCTGTGGCGTCCCGAGCTCCGCCGCCACGACGTTTGCGGTCTTGCGCGCAACGCCCGGCAGGCGGACGAGCTCCTCGAGGGTTCGCGGGACCTCGCCGTCGTAGTCCTCGATCAACATCTTCATCGTTCCGCGCAGCGACCTGGCCTTCTGCCGGAAGAAGCCGGTCGCGTAGATGTCTCGCTCCAGCTCCTGGGGCGCGACGGCGAGGTAATCCTCGGGCCGACGGTATTTGGCAAACAGCGAGGCCGTCACGCGGTTGACGTTCACGTCGGTTGTCTGCGCCGACAGCATCACCGACACGAGGAGCTCGAGTGGGCTCGTGAACTCGAGGGCGATCGCGGCATCGGAGTGCGCGGCTGCAAGCCGCTCGATGACCGGCCGGATCCGTGTGCGTCTCGGACCAACGCGCTTCCGCGCCTCATGGACGTAGCTCGTCACTCGTGCCCCGGCACGTTCTAGACGCCGGCGAGCGCCGCGTGCGCCGGCTCGTGCTCGCGCAGTCGCGGACCGGCGCAGACGACGTCGAGCGCTGGGCAGCCGGCACAGACGTACTCGCTCGGCGTCGGCCTGAAGTCGGCCGCGTTGATGCGGTCGATCGCCGCCGACAACTCCGCCTCGAGGTCTGGGACCTGCGCACGTGTGAACCGCGTCGACACCACGGCGTCGACGCGTTCGAGGAAGTGGTAGACGACCTCGACCTCGTCCGCGCCCGCGCGGAAGCACGCGAGCGCGTACACGAGCCGCTGCAAGCGGTAGTCGGCCTCGACGATCGCCTCCGGCGCGGCTTCCGCGAGCGAGTTCGTCTTGTAGTCGACGACCACCGCGTTCGCCCCGTCGAGCTGCAGCACGTCGAG
>VAXB01000100.1 GCA_005883995.1 Actinomycetota bacterium | reverse complement strand
CGATCGAGTACGCGGCCAGCGGCCGATAGCCTCATCGGCCGTCGCGTGGCATTCGCGAACGCTGGCCGAGGCGACGTCTAGGTCACTGGCGCCGCTTTCTAGGTGCGTATCGGCGATGAAGGATGACGGTATTCCCGTCAGGATCACTGCAGGCTGCAAAGTGGCAGACGCCCGAGTCCCACGTTTCGCCGATGAACTGAACGCCCTTCGCTTCGAGCTCCGCCCGAGCCTCGGCGACATCCACCACCCGCACCGCAAAGCCGGCCTTGTTCGCGACGAACGGCAAATCTTCGCGCTCTGGCTCCCAAAAACTCAGAGTCACGTTCGGCGTCTCGACTTCATCCTCGGATGCATCACTTTCGGGGAGTCCGAGAACATCTCGGTACCAGGCGAGTGCGCGCTGGACGTCCCGCGTCGGGATCGAAATGAAGTCCACCTGCTCGACGCGCACAGCCGCGAAGCTACCACCGGCGCCGCCCAGCGTCAGACGTTATTGCCCGACGCTCGCGCACATCGATAGTTTCTGCGCATCGGCGCAGTCGAAGAGAGCATGAGCGAAACCACCTCTCATATGTCCATTTCGCTCGACGGTTTTGTCGCAGGACCGGACCAAAGCCTCGAGCACCCCCTCGGCCGTCGCGGTATCGAGCTGCATCGCTGGCATCTCGACGAGCCGCTGCACGACGCCGACGCTCGCGCACGCGACCTGCTGCTCCGCCCACGCGGCGCGTACGTGATGGGACGCAACATGTTCGGGCCGATTCGCGGTCCGTGGCAGGGCGACTGGCGCGGCTGGTGGGGCGACGAGCCGCCGTACCACGCTCCGGTCTTCGTCCTCACGCACTACGAGCACGAGCCGATCGAACTCGCGGGCGGGACGACGTTTTATTTCGTCCGCAACGGCTTCGACGCCGCGTTCGCGCGCGCCTCGGAGGCCGCAGGTGATCGCGGCGTCGACATCGCCGGCGGCGCGTCGACCGTGCGCCAGGCGCTTGCGGCAGGCGTGATCGATGAACTCGTTCTCGACTTCGCCCCCGTCCTGCTCGGCTCCGGTGAGCGGCTCTTCGACGGGGTCGCCGACCCCCGCCTCGAGCCAATCGAGGTGATCCACTCGCCGCTCGCGACGCACGTGCGCTACCGCGTCGGCCGGTGAGCGATGTAGCCCGGCAGCAGTTCGTTCGCATCGCGCTCCCGATGTCGTAGCGCTGAAACCTGGTGACTCTCGCTGTCACTCGCTGAACAGCCGGCGAGCGCTTCACGACCCTCCGCGATGATGTGGCCGTGGGATGGGAGGCACTCGATCAGTGGGGTGACGATGTCGCTCGGATCGAACCGCTCACTGGCGGAGTTGGCCTCAACGAGGTGTGGAGCGTGCGCCTCAACGGACGCGTCGCCGTCGGCCGGCTCGGCAAGCGGAGCGACGCCGACCTCTCGTGGGAGACCGAACTGCTGCGAAACCTCGACCGTGAAGGGATGACGGTGCCGGTCCCGATCCCGACCACGGAAGGGCGGCACTTCGTCGACGGTCTGGTCGTGATGACCTACGTGGCGGGCGGACCGCCCGAAACGGAGGCCGACTGGCGTCGGGTCGCCGACACACTCCGCCAGCTGCACCGACTGACGCACGGTTGGCCCCAACGTCCGGGCTGGCGATCGTCGACCGACCTCCTGGACGCGGAAACCGGGACGAAGATCGACCTCGGCGCGATGCCGCCCGAGGGTGTCATTCGATGCCGAGCAGCATGGGCGCGGCTCACCGGACGAGAGCGGTGCGTCGTCCACGGCGACCAGAACCACGGCAACATCCGCATGACTGCAGATCGGGTCGCGCTGATCGACTGGGACGAGTCGCACGTCGACGTCCCCGACCTCGACCTGGTGTTGCCACACAACGCCGCCGGTCTCGACGACGTAACGCACGATGTTGCCGCGCAAGCGTGGGCCGCATGGGAAGCCGCCGTCTGCTGGGACCCCACGGGGACCGACGAGTTCGCGGTCAAGCGACTCGCCGAAGTTCGAGCGGTCTGAGCAGCAGCGAATTGACAGAGGGCGCCGCGCGCTGCGGTCGTGCGTCGAAGGCTCGTCGCCGTCTGGCTCCTCTTCCGCCTGAGTCCGCCCAACACCGCTCGAGAGAGGGGCGACGGGACGAGAACATGCTTCCATAAGTGCTCTTGTTGCGGATGTTACAAGCGAGTAGTGTCGGCGGCTTGGCCGTGCGCGCTTCTCAGGCGCAGGCCGCTATCGCGCGCGGGCGGTAACCGAGACAAACCCGACCTGTGCGCGGGCTTCGCCCTCAAGCACGTCGAGCACTGCGGCTTGGCCTTCACCGCTTACGCTCTGAACGGCCTCGACCCATCGAATCCAGTTCTCACGTCCGTCGGGGAGCCACGCTGACTCGATCCCTTCGAGGAGCCCGCTCAACTCCCAGTGTCGGCGCCACCACTCCGGCGTGTGCCACGCCGCGACCTCGTGCCCCCACAGCGACCAGATCGCGTCCGGGACGTCGGCCTCGTAGGGATCCGGCTCGATGCCGGGCGTCGTCATCCCAATTGTCCCACCTGATTTCAGGACACGAAGCAGCGCGGGTAAGAGATGAACATCGGTCCCGAAGTATTCGAACGCATCGATGCTCACGATCGTGTCGAACTCGTCATCCGCAAACGGGAGTTGCCGCACGTCCGCATTCACCGCCGTGACAGAACGCTCGACACCGGCGTCGCGGAAAACACCTTCCCGCTCGTCCACACTCACCCATAGGTCGCACGCCGTAACCGTCGCCCCGCACTCTCGGGCGAGGAAGACAGACGTTGCCCCGCGGCCGCAGCCGAGATCGAGAACCCGCCTTCCCGGTTCGAGCGCGAGCGCCGGGAGAATGTCTTCAAGCTGCCAGAGCGGATGCGGTCCCATTTCGAGTGCAATAACCCACCGCGGGTCGTAGCGCGACGACAGTGGATAGCGACCGGGCCTGATCAGCGCGCTGATCGCAGACACCGGCGAAGCCTACGGCCGGGGCATCGGTCGAGGCACATGTCGGAACGGTCGCCTACAGGGTCACGCCGTCGCTGGCACTCGGTAGCGTTGTCCCGATTTCCAGGATCTTGGTGACCGGCATGTCGGGAACGGGCAAGTCGTCGGCGCTTGCCGAACTTGGCCGGCGCGGTTATCGCGTCGTCGACACCGATGATCCGGGCTGGCGCGAGTATCGCGAGGATGTTCAGTCGGCCGACGAGGTGCGACGCGGGGAATGGCTCTGGGTCGAGGAACGGATGACCAAACTGCTGGACTCCGATGTTGGCCGCTCACTCTTCGTTCAAGGGTGCGTGAGGAACCAATCGAAGTTCTACGACCGTTTCGACGCCGTCGTGTTGCTCAGTGCCCCTGCTGACGTGATCCTCGACCGGATCGCTCGCAGGACGACGAACAGCTACGGGAAGACCCCGGTAGAACGAGCGATGATCCTGGATGACCTCGCCCGGGTCGAGCCGCTCCTCAGGGAGAGCTGCACCCATGAGCTGGATGCCGGCCGACCGCTCGACGAAGTAGTCGCCGACTTGATCGC
>VAXB01000076.1 GCA_005883995.1 Actinomycetota bacterium | reverse complement strand
GTCATCAGTCCGCGCCGCACCCAGATCTGCCAGAGGCGCCCCCGGAGGTCGCGGTGCTCCGTCAGGTTGATCGTGTCCGGCTTGTCCGCCACGCGCCGGTTTTCGCCGCGCTTCGCGCGTTCCCTATCCGGCTACACTGGTGCGACCCTGCGCCCGTAGCTCAGGGGATAGAGCGCTGCCCTGCGGAGGCAGAGGTCGCATGTTCGAATCATGCCGGGCGCATTGGCGTGCGCGCGCGAAGCGCGCGCCGCGTCAGGGCAGGCGCGGACGCACTCTGCGTTGCCCTGCAGTGAGCTCTGCCTGCTCCTCGACGTCGGTTCGCACGTAGCCGAGCGCTACGCCGTCTGCTGCGCTCGTGATTCGTCCGACCACCTTTTCGCCGTAGTGGATCTCGTCGCCGGGCGACACCGATCCGTCGACGTCGAACACGCGCAAGCGACGGTTCAGCTTGCCGCGGTACCGCTGACGTGCGATCGGCTCCTGACCCGGATAGCACCCCTTCGTGAAGCTCACGTGCGTCTCGTCGAGACCCGCCTCGGCCGGTAGGACGCGGTCGTCGAGCTCGCTGCCCCAGCGCGGGATGCCTGCGTCGATCCGGCGGCGCTCGAACTCCGCGTCGTCGAGCTCCTCGCCGTCCGGAGGCTGGTCGAGCATCTCGCCTCCGCCAAGCACCTCCCACGCCTCGTGTTGCTCCGGCTCGAGCTCGCATTTCGCCGCGAAGCGCGCGCGCAGCAGCGTCGCGCGGACGACGTCGCCGAGCTCCGGCTCCGTCGACACGAGGAAGTCGTCGTCCCGCCGGCGCAGCACGCGGAGCGGCGCGATCAGGCGCGACTTCGGCGTCAGCAGCAACGCCGCGCACGACTCGCCGGGGGCAAGCGCCTCGACGTCGTTCGAGACCATCCGCTGGAGGAAGTCGGCAGCGTCCGGGCCGGCGACGCGCAGGAACGCACGCGGACGGCGGACGGCGGCCCGTGACGTAACGGTGGACACGGAAACTAGTCTAGGTAGCGATGACCTTGTTCCGATCCAAGGCGGAGCGGAAGCTCGTCGAACGCGGCCTCGATCCGACGCGGCTGCCTCCGGGGCAGTACCTGACGGAGAAGTGGCCGGTGCTCCACGCCGGGACGGTGCCGGCGACCGATCTCTCGACGTGGGACGTTCGCGTGTTCGGGGCGGTCGAACGCGAGCTGACCCTGAACTGGGAGGAACTGAAGCGCCTGCCATCGCGTGATGTCACGGTGGACATCCACTGCGTCACGCGCTGGAGCCGCTTCGACACCTCGTTCACCGGCGTCCACTGGTCGGAGCTCGCGAGGCTCGTCCGGCCGAAGCCGGAGGCCCGCTACGTGATTGCCCACGCGGAGCAGGGCTTCACCTCGAACCTCCCACTCGAAGCACTCGAAGCCGACGACGCCCTGATCGCGTACGCCGCCGACGGCCAGCCGCTGACGCCCGAGCACGGTTGGCCGCTGCGGCTGATGGTCCCGTCGCGCTACTTCTGGAAGAGCGCGAAGTGGCTCCGCGGGCTCGAGCTCCGGTCGAACGACCAGCCCGGTTTCTGGGAGCGCTACGGGTACCACAACGACGCGGATTACCGGAAAGAGCAGCGCTACGGGTTCTGACCGCGGTTCCCTCGAAGGGGGGAAAGCCAGGAGGCAATGGGCGCCGATGAAAAAGGCGAACCACCTCCCCCTAATCCCCCTCGTGAAACGGCCCCTCCCCAGGGGCCGTTTCCGTTAGTCGACACGCGGGCAGGACGACTCGGTCAACGATCAGGGGGGTCTTCATGAAGAAACTTGCCACTCTCGCGGCGGTCGCTGCGGCGCTCGCCGTCCCGGCCGGCGCGTTCGCCGACGCCTCCGGTGACGGAAGCGGTTACGGGACGCAGCCGGGCTTTCTCGTCGCGCTGTCGCACACTGAGTGCGCGGGCCACGGGGCGTTCGGTGCGTTCGGCAAGGACAACAACTTCGCCGGCGGCGCGAACGGGCAGCTGACCGGCTACTACAACTCCTCGCTCTGCGGCAACGGCGGCGGCGGCACCGCGCCGTAGGCGAAACGCACGCGTAGGAACGGCGAAGGCCGGGCGCGAGCCCGGCCTTCGCCTCGTTGAACAGGACCCGGGCAGGGTCCTTACATCATCCCGCCCATGTCACCCATGCCGCCGCCCATCGCGGCACCGGCGGGCTGCTTCTCGGGAGCCTCGGCGACGATCGCCTCGGTGGTGAGGATGTTCTTCGCGATCGATGCCGCGTTCTGCAGCGCCGAGCGAACGACCATCGTCGGGTCGGTGATGCCGGCCTTCACGAGGTCCTCGTACTCGCCCGTCTCGACGTTCAGGCCGTGGCCCTTGCTGGCCGTCTGCACCTGGTTCACGACGATCGAGCCTTCGAGGCCCGCGTTCTCGGCGAGCTGCCGGACCGGCTCCTGGAGCGCACGGACGATGATCGACGCACCCGTCCGCTCGTCACCCTCGAAAGAGTCGAGCTTGATCGACTCGACCGCGTTCAGAAGGGCGACACCGCCGCCCGGGACGACGCCCTCCTCCAGCGCTGCGCGTGCAGCCTGGAGCGCGTCCTCGACGCGGTGCTTCTTCTCCTTCATCTCGGTCTCGGTCGCAGCGCCGACCTTGACCACCGCAACGCCGCCGGCGAGCTTCGCCAGCCGCTCCTGCAGCTTCTCGCGGTCGAAGTCGGAGTCGGTGTTCTCGATCTCGGACTTCAGCTGCTTGATCCGGCCCTTGATCCCGTCGGAGTCGCCGGCGCCGTCGATGATCGTGGTCGAGTCCTTGTCGACGACCACACGGCGGGCCTTCCCGAGCTGGGTCAGCTTCGTGTTCTCGAGCTTCAGGCCCATCTCCTCGGTGATCACTTCCGCACCGCTGAGAATGGCGATGTCCTCGAGCATGCGCTTGCGGCGGTCACCGAAGCCCGGCGCCTTGACGGCGACGGCGGTGAACGTGCCACGCAGCTTGTTGACGACGATCGTCGCGAGCGACTCGCCCTCGACGTCCTCCGCCACGATCAGCAGCGGGCGACCGGCCTGGATCACCTGCTCCAGCACGGGCAGCAGGTCCTTGACCGCGCCGATCTTCTGGTTCGCGACCAGGATGTACGGGTCGTCGAGCACGGCCTCCATGCGCTCGGCGTCGGTGATCATGTACGGCGACAGGTAGCCCTTGTCGAACTGCATGCCTTCCGTGAACTCGAGCTCGAGGCCGAAGGTCTGCCCCTCTTCGACGTTCACGACGCCGTCCTTGCCGACCTTCTCGATCGCGTCGGAGAGGACGTCGCCGACCTCGCGGTCCCGCGAGGACACGGTCGCGACACGCGCGATGTCCTCCTTGCCGGAGATCTCCTTCGACTGTGCCTTCAGCGCCTCGACGACCTGGTCGACCGCACGCTCGATCCCGCGCTTGATCGCCATCGGGTTCGCGCCCGCCGCGACGTTGCGCAGACCGTCCTTGACGATCGCCTGCGCGAGCACCGTCGCCGTCGTCGTGCCGTCGCCCGCGACGTCGTTCGTCGACGTGGCGACCTCGCGCACGAGCTGTGCGCCCTGGTTCTCGAAGACGTCCTCGACCTCGATCTCACGCGCGATCGTGACGCCGTCATTCGTGATCGTCGGCGCGCCGAACTTCTTGTCGAGCACGACGTACCGACCCTTCGGGCCAAGGGTGACCTTGACCGCGTCGGCAAGGATGTTCACGCCGCGCTCGAGCGCGCGCCGTGCATCCTCGTTGAACTTGAGCTCCTTGTGAGCCATCGCTTTCGCTTACCTCCAGATTCCCTAGGACTTGGCGCCCGCGAGCTCGCGGTCGCCGACGACCTTCGCGAGCACATCCGACTCGCGCAGGATCAGAACGTCGTCGGTCCCGAGCTTGATCTCGGTCCCGCCGTACTTGCTGAAGATGATCTCGTCGCCTTCCTCGAGATCCATCTTGATGTACTCCCCGTCCTCGTCCCGAGCGCCGGGGCCCACCGAAAGGACACGGCCGCGCTGCGGCTTCTCCTTTGCGGTGTCGGGCAGCACGATGCCGCTGGCCGTCGTTTCCTCCTCATCGAGGACCTCGACGATCAGACGGTCACCAAGTGGCTGCAGGTTCATCCAGCTTCCTCCTGTTCAGACGACTTTGTGACATCTGCTGGCACTCTCGGTGCCTGAGTGCCAGGGCATTCTAGCGAGGTTCGCCCGGCGCGTGCAAGCCGAGCGCTTACGTCTGTTACAAAGTGGCGGTGCGTCGCGAATTCTCGGCCGGCGGGGTGGTCGTCCGCCGCCTCCGTGGCCGCTGGGTCCTTGCGGCAATCCGGCCGGGCGGCAAGCCGGAGGGGACGTGGGCGCTTCCGAAGGGCTTGATCGGGCCCGGCGAGAAGGGCGAGGCGACCGCCGCCCGGGAGGTCACCGAGGAGACGGGAGTAACAGGGACCCCAGTCGAGAAGCTGGGCGACGTGCGCTACGTCTACACGTGGGCCGGCGAGCGGGTGTTCAAGGTCGTCAGCTTCTTCCTCTTCCGCTATCGCTCGGGCCGGCTCGGCGACATCCCGGCCGCGCACGCGCACGAGGTCGCGGACACGCAATGGCTGCCGCTCGAGGAGGCGCCGAAGCTGCTCGCGTACAAGGGCGAGCGCGAGATGGCGGCCAAGGCACTCGACCGATTAGGCTCCGCCGAATGACTGAGGAGCGCACCGTTCCCGCGGAGGAGCCGCGCCCCGCAGACACGCTCACCGCCGAGGAAACGCGGGTCCAGCGCAGCCTCCGCTACGGCCATCGCGGCGGCCATTATCTGGCGCTGCTCGTCGTGATCGCGACGGTGATCTTCCTGATCCTGCTGATCGTCCAGAACACGCGGCGGGTCAAAGTCGACTACGTTTTCGGCAGCTCCCACGCGCGGGTGATCTGGCTGATCATCATCAGCGGCTTGCTCGGCTGGTTCTGCGGCCTCGCGACGTCATTCCTGCTCCGCCGACGGACGCGCAGGCCCCGGTGAACGCGATGTACGCGCTGAACTTCTACTCCCCGATCGTCGCCGAACAGCTCCGGACGCAGCGGAAGACCGCGACGATCCGGCTCGGCGACAAAGCGGGGAAGTACAAGAAGGGCATGATCGTCGCGGTGCTCGTCGGCGTCCGGTTCGGCTCCCGCGAGAAGATCTTCGACGCGGTTATCGACAAGGTCGAGGTGAAGACGCTCGGCGAGCTGTCGCCGCGAGAGATCGAGCACGACAACCCGGAGATCCGCCGGGCCGAGGACATGGCCGCCTGGTTGTCGCAGCTCTACAACCGCGAGGTCACGCCTGACGACACGGTCACCGTGATCCGCTTCTCGCAGATCGTCCCGCCGCGCGGCTTTTAAGGTCGGCTCAGCCGGAGCGGGTGTCGTGGCGCTCGGCGCCGTCGTCGGGCAGTGTCTCCCAGGGCGCGACCGAGCGTACGTAGAGATGCTTCGACGGTTTCTGCGGATACGCCTCGTCGAGCGTCGTCAAGCGCACGCTGCAACGCTCCGACTCCGGCCAGCCACCGCCGAAGAGATTCGAGCCGCACACCGAGCAGAACGTCTTAGCCGATCCCTCGGCCGGCTGATACGTCCGGACGAGGTCGCGGCCTTCGAGAATCCGGATCGCGTCCGACCGCGCGCGGCCGTTGACCGTGCCGACGCCGCCCGAAAGCTTCTTGCAGCTCGCGCAATGGCACTGCGTGACGGCCTCGAACGGTCCCTCGACCTCGAAGCGAACGCCGCCGCAGAGACAGCGGCCGGTCATCGCCGCCGAATCCTCGTGCCGAAGAGCTCCGGCTCGCGCAGCGGCGCACCGCAGGACTCGCAGTCGACCGCGAAGGTCGAGCTGAACGGCGCGTCGCACGCGCGGCAGCGGCGGAGCATCTCGCCGCCGCACTCCGGGCACTCCTGCGGAAGCTCCGCCTCGTACGCCTCGAACCAGCGCCGGGCGCCTCCGCACTGCAGGCAGACGGCGACCCAGTCGCCGAGCACCTTGCGCCGCTCCTCTCGCAGCCACTCCGAGGCCTTGCCCACGTCCGGATCGTAACCGCGACAGTTAGAGTTCTCGCTCGTGGCAATCGCCCAGCGCGCCGAGCCGGTTGGCTCACTGAGGGAAGTCCGAGACGCCGGCCTCGACCGCGAGGACCTGCTGCAGGTCTACCGCAATATGGTCTTGACGCGCGGGATCGAGGAGCGCGGTCACATCCTCTACCGCCAGGGGAAGATCCCCGGCTCGTTCTACACGGGTCGCGGCAACGAGGCTGCCGCCGTCGGCGTTGCGACCGCCCTGGGACCCGACGACGTCGGCACGCCGCTCCACCGGGACATGGGTGTCCATGTGACGCGGGGCGTCGAGCCGTGGCGAATCTTCGCCCAGTACATGGGCCGCGCCGACGGGCCCACGCACGGCCGCGACGGCAACGTCCACATGGCCGATTCCAAACTCGGGCTGCTTGCCATGGTCTCGCATCTTCCGGCGATGCTCCCGGTCGCGGTCGGCTGCGCGCTCGCGTTCCGGATCCGTGAGGAGAGGCGCGTGGCGGTGGCATGGTTCGGCGAAGGCGCTTCGGCGCGCGGCGACACGCACGAGGGGATGACGCTCGCCGGCGTGCGGAAGCTGCCGGTCGTGTTCGTCTGCGACAACAACCAGTGGGCGTATTCGACGCCGACGCATCTCGAGTTCGCGACGGAGCACGTCGCCGACCGTGCGCAGGCGTACGGCTTCGAGGGGATCGTCGTCGACGGCACCGACGTGCTCGCCGTCTACCGCGAAGCGAAGCGCGCGATCGAGCAGGCCCGCGCCGGCGGCGGCCCGACGCTGATCGAGTGCCTGACCCTCCGCATGGAAGGCCACGCCGTCCATGACGACGCCTTCTACGTGCCCAAGCAGATGTTCGAGGAGTGGGCGAAGTCCGATCCGATCGAGCGCTTCCGGACGTGGCTCCGTGAAAACGCGGAGTTGACGGACGACGAGGAAGACGAGATCTCGAGTGACGTGAAGAAGCTTCTGAATGACGCGCTGCGACGCGCGGAGGAGTCGCCGCAACCCGACCCGTCCCGGCTGCACGACGGCGTGTACGCGACGCCGGAAGATCTCGACACACCGCATCACAAGTAATGGCTGAGCTCACGTACCTGCAGGCGATCAGCGACGGGCTCCGCACCGAGATGCGCCGCGACAAGCGCGTGTTCGTGATCGGCGAGGACGTCGGCGTGTACGGCGGCGCGTTCAAGGTGACGCTCGGCTTTCAGGAGGAGTTCGGCCATTGGCGCGTCATCGACGCTCCGCTCGCGGAGACGGCGATCGTCGGCGCGTGCACCGGTGCGGCGATCATGGGCATGCGGCCCGTCGCCGAGATGCAATTCGCCGACTTCATCTCGTGCGCGTGGGACCACCTCGTGACCGTCGCCGCGAAACAGCGCTGGCGAGCCGGCACGGCGGTTCCGATCACCGTGCGGCTTCCGTCGGGCGGCGGCTTCTCGGGCGGACCGTTCCATTCGCAGAACCCGGAATCGTCGTTCGCGCACATCCCGGGCCTGAAGTGCATCTGTCCCGCGACACCGGAAGACGCGAAGGGCCTGCTGATCAGCGCGATCGAGGACCCGAATCCGTGCCTCTTCTTCGAGCACAAGCATCTGTACCGTCGCGTGAAGGCGGAGGTTCCGGAGGAGCGGTACACCGTGCCGCTCGGGAAGGCGCGCACGCATCAGGAAGGCGACGACGTCACGGTCGTGACGTGGGGCGCCATGGTGTACACCGCGACCGAGGCGGCGCAGCAGATCGACGACCTTTCGGTCGAGATCATCGACCTGCGCACGGTGATGCCGTGGGACAAGGCGGCCGTGCTCCAGTCCGTGCGGAAGACGTCGAAGGTGCTCGTGCTGCACGAGGACACGCGGACGGGCGGCTTCGGTGCGGAAATCGCGGCGACGATCGCCGAGGAGGCGTTCGAGGAGCTCGACGCGCCGGTGAAGCGCATCGCGGCGCCGGACACACCGGTTCCTTTTTCGCCCACGCTCGAGAAGGCATTCATCCCGCAGGTCGACGACGTTGCGGCCGGCCTCCGCGAGCTCGCGGCATATCATCGAGCGCGTATGGCTACCGAAACCGCCGTCGACGTCGTGATGCCGCAGATGGGCGTATCCGTCTCCGAGGGCACGATCACCAGGTGGCTGAAGCAGCAGGGAGAGCAGGTCGAGGCGGACGAGCCGCTGCTCGAGATCTCGACCGACAAGGTCGACACGGAGGTTCCGTCGCCGGCGAGCGGGACGCTGACGCAGATCCTCGTCCAGGAGGGCGAGACAGTCGACGTCGGCACGAAGCTGGGCCAGATCGGCGGCGGCGCGGCCGAGAGTGACGATGCGACCGCCGCTCCACCGGAGCCGGCGACCCAGCAGGCGGCCGACGCATCGATGGCCGCCGCGAGCGAAGGTGTGGGCGACGTTGCGCCGAGCGACCAGCAGGAGCCACCGCAGCCGGCCCAGGCCGCGCACGCCGCCGACACGGCAGCGTCGAACGGCAAGACGTTCGTCTCACCGGTCGTCGCGCGGATCGCCTCCGAGCACGGCGTCGACCCGAACCGAGTCCAAGGCACCGGCCGCGGCGGCCGCGTGACGAAGAAGGACATCCTCGACTTCATCGACTCCGGCGGCGACACGCAGCAAGCGGCTCCGGCGCCGCCTCCGCAACCGGCCGCAGCCCCGCCGCAGCCCGTGCCCGCGGCTCCGCAGGCACCCGCACCACCGCAGGCACCGCCGCAGCCGCAGGCCACACCGACCGCGCCCGCCCCACAGGCGGCCGCGCCGCCCCCGCCGGCACCCGCGGCTCCTGCGGAGGTCCAGCCGGGCGAGCAGCTGGAGCCGATGAACGCCATGCGCCGCGGGATCGCGGAGCACATGCGCCGGTCGCTCGACACCTCGGCCCACGTCACGAGCGCGATCGAGGTCGACATGTCGAGGGTCGTCGCGATCCGCGCGAAGCTCAAGAAGGAGTACCAGGCGGCGTACGGCGTCAACCCGACGTACCTGGCGTTCATCGCGCGCGCCACGATCGACACGTTGAAGGACTACCCGTGGGTCAACGGCGAGATCCGCGGCGACAAGATCGTCACGCGCTCGTACGTCAACCTGGGCTTCGCGGTCGAGCTTCAGGACGGGAAGGGGCTGATCGTCCCGGTGCTGCGGAACGCGGAGACGCTCAACCTGCTCGGGATCGCGAAGGGCGTGACCGACATCGCCGAGCGCGCGCGCAACAAGCAGCTCATGCCAGACGAGGTGCAGGGCGGGACGTTCACGATCACGAACCCCGGCGGCTACGGGACATTCCACGGGACGCCCGTGATCAGCCAGCCGCAGGCCGGCATCCTCGGGACTTACGCCGTCGTGAAGCGGCCGTGGGTGGTGCAGGACGAGCTCGGCCAGGACGTGATCGCGATCCGGCCGATCATGAACCTGACGCTGACGTACGACCACCGGCTCGTCGATGGCGCGCTCGCCGGCAGGTTCCTCCGCGACCTGCGGCAGCGGCTCGAGAGCTGGGACGAGTCCTCGT
Source organism: Actinomycetota bacterium (assembly GCA_005883995.1). Classification (GTDB taxonomy): domain Bacteria; phylum Actinomycetota; class Thermoleophilia; order Gaiellales; family Gaiellaceae; genus 3-1-20CM-4-69-9. The sequence goes on along the minus strand of VAXB01000076.1, from coordinate 800 downwards.
ACTAGAGGCTTGATGCCACAGACGATCGTCCCGTTCATCGCGTACGAAGACGCGGCTGCGGCGATCGAGTGGCTGACGACCGCGTTCGGGTTCCGTGAGAACGAGTCGGCGCGGATGACGGGGGACCACGGTGTCATCGGACACGCGGAGCTCGACGTCGGCGACGGGTCCGTGATCTATCTCGCGTCCCCGACGCCCGACTACCACGCACCGAAGCGTCATCGCGAAGAGTGCGCCGCGGCAGCGAGATGGTCGGACAACCCGTGGGTGATCGACGGCCTGTGCGTCCAGGTCGAAGACGTCGACGCACATCACGCGCGCGCAGCCGCCGCCGGCGCGACCGTCTTACGTGCACCGGAGGACGTCCCCGACGTGGGCATCCGCCTGTGGTCCGGCGAGGACCTCGAAGGTCACCGCTGGATGTTCGTCAATCGCGCCGAGTAGAGCGAGGGGCCGCGCGAAGCGGCCCCTCCCTCAACCGATCGACCGGAAGGCTACTTCGACGGAACCGGCAGATTCGCGGTGTAGACGTCCTGGTCGTTCGCGACGAGACCCGTGTCCGCGTAGGTCCCGGTGCACGTGGAGTACACCGCCCCGGAGCCGCACGCCCCGCCGGTGAAGATCTCCGGATTGCGGGTGTCCATCCACAACGGGTTCGCGTTCTCCCACGCGTCGAGCCCGGTGTAGTCGCCGAAGAACGTGCCGCTGAACTGCGTCGGCGGCGGCATCGGCGACGACGTCACCCGCTGGACGACCCATGCGGCCCCGGTTCCGGAGCCGGAGAGACTGACGTCGGAGTA
>VAXB01000075.1 GCA_005883995.1 Actinomycetota bacterium | reverse complement strand
TCCGCGAGATCGCCTCGCTGCAGAACGAGATGAGCCGTTTCATGAACGGCCTCCTCGAGGGCAACGGCCGGACCGCGCAGAGCTGGATTCCTGCGCTCGACGTCTGGGAGACGGAGTCCGAGATCGTCTACGCGCTCGACCTGCCGGGCATCCCCGAGGAGAAGATCTCGGTGGAGCTCGACGACGGCGCGCTGACCATCACCGCCGAGCGGGAGCGGAAGCAGGAGGAGTCGCAGGACCGCTTCTATCGCTTCGAGCGGCGCTACGGGACGTTCACGCGGACGTTCGGCGTTCCGCAGGGCGTGAGCGAGAGCGACGTCAGCGCCGACTACAAGGACGGCGTGCTCGAGGTTCACGTCCGGAAGCCGGAGCAGCCGAAGCCGAAGCGGATCCAGGTCGGCTCCAGCGATCAGGCAACGATCGAGGGTCAGTCCTCGAAGAAGTAGCCGCTTTTCTCCTCTCCCAGAGGAAACGCGAGGGCGGCCGCGAGGCCGCCCCTCGTCGTCAGTAACGGCGGTAGACGTCTGCGGCCGCGAGGTGGAAGCCGTCCGGCTCGCCCGCGGCGGCGAAGGTCGCGGCGATCTCCTCCATCTCGGCAACCCACCGCCAGCCCTTCGCGGCGGCCGAGCGCTCGGCCGCCGCGACACGCTCGTCCAACCCCGGCAGGGACAGTCGCCATTCGGCGGCAAGCTCGTCGGCGACGCCGTGGGCGCGCGCCGCCTCGCGCTGCGCGAGGAGGAGCGCGGCGCTTCCTTTCGTCCAGGCCGCGTACGACATCTTCAACGCGGACGCCTTGCCGGCGTCGCCTGAGATCACGCGCGCGTCGAGCGTTGTGCCGGCGAAGAGCGCGGCGACGGTCTCGGCCTCTGCGCCGGAGAGGTACAAGCGCGTCGTCCCTGTCTCGTGGGGCGGCGGCCCGATGATCCCGCCGTCGACGAACCGCCGAACGTCCGCGCCGATCGCGGCCGCCGTCGCCGGCGAGACGGCGTTCGCGTCGACGTAGATGCCCTCGAATCCCGCGAGCGAGCGCGCGACGTCGACAGCCGCGTGCGGTGGACAGACGCTCAGGATCACATCGGCGAGCCGGCCGATTTCGTCGATCGTCCCGACGTCGCGCAGCGCCGCGCTCCCGGAGCGCTCCCTCGTCGCTGCGCTCCGGCCGCTCGAGGCCCACACGACCTCGCGGCCCGCAGTCGTGAGCGTCCGGCCGACCGCCGCGCCCATTTCGCCGGGATGGAGAACGCCGATCACGCGGGGGCTCATCGGGAGGCATCCTCGCGACCGATGCGCGTGCCGGCGCGACCGTCGAGCGCATCGCCGAGCGCATCGAAGTTCGTGATCAGCGTCTCGCGGCCGAAGGCGACTCCCGCTGCGACCTTCGGCCGCATCGATCCCTCCGCGAGCGAGGGCAACAACTCGTCGGCCTCGAGGCGCGAGAGTGCGCGCAGCTCCCGCTGTGCCGGCGTGCCGAACTGCGCGTAGACCGCCGGAACCTCGGTGAGGATGACGAGGCGGTCGCTCTCGAGGTCGCGCGCGAGCAGCGCGGAGGCGCGGTCCTTGTCGATCACCGCATCGACGCCGGCGAGCCGTCCGCCGCGGCGCACGACCGGAATCCCGCCGCCTCCACACGCGATGACGATCGCGCCCGACGCAGCGAGCGCGCGGATCGCATCGAGCTCGACGACTTCCAGCGGCTCGGGCGAGGGGACGACGCGCCGATGGCCGCGATTCGAGTCCTCGGTCATCGCCCAGCCGCGCTCGCGCTGAAGCTGTGCCGCCTGCGCGGCGGAGTAGAACGGGCCGATCGGCTTCGTCGGTCGGTCGAACGCAGGATCGTCGGGCGCGACGCGGACGTGCGTCAGGACGCACACGACGTCCCGTTCCACCGCCGGCCGCAGCTCGACCGCGATCAGCGCACCGATCTCCGCCTGCGTCTGCGCGACGGCGAGCCAGAGCGGGAGCGGCGGCGCCTCGTCCGCCGCACGTTCCTGCCGGATCAACTCGTTGCCGACCTGCGGCCCGTTGCCGTGCGTTATGACGAGCCCCGCGGAGTCGAGCAAGGGCTCGAGCGCGCCGACGGCGCGACGAAGGTTCGCTAGCTGCTCGGCGGCGGTGCCACGTTCCCCCGGCCGCATCAGGGCGTTTCCGCCCAATGCGACCACCGCCGTCACACGAGCGCGGTTTCCTCGATGAGGCCTTTCTCCACGAGGACGTCCTTCAGCGTCGGCTCGCCCATCTCCTGCAACCGGTACGTCACGCGGAGTGCGGGCGTGTCGATGTCGATCAGCTTCCGGAGGTCGATCGGCGTCCCGATCAGCACGAGATCGGCGCCGCAGCGCGCGATCGTCTCGCGTAGGTCGTCCATCTGCCGGCGCCCGTAGCCCATCGCCGGGAGCAGCGTCCCGACGTGTGGGTACGCCTCGAATGTTTCTGCGATCGTCCCGACTGCGCATGCGCGCGGATCGATCAGCTCCGCGGCGCCGTGTTGCTTCGCAGCCAGAACCGCGGCGCCGTAGGTCATCTCGCCATGCGTCAGCGTCGGCCCGTCCTCGATCGCGAGCACGCGCTTGCCCCTGATCAGCTCGGCGTCACCCTCGACGAGGAACGGCGACGCTGCGAGGACGACGGTCGCGTCGGTCGTGTTCTCGCGGATCGAGTCGAGGACGGCGTCGATGCCTTCCTGGGGCGCGCTGTCGACCTTGTTGACGATGCAGACGTCGGCCATGCGCAGGTTCGTTTCGCCGGGGTGGTAGCGGAGCTCGTGGCCGGGGCGGTGGGGGTCGACGACGACGATGTGCACGTCCGGCCGGATGAACGGCGTGTCGTTGTTGCCGCCGTCCCAGAGAATGACGTCGGCCTCGCGCTCGGCCGCGCGCAGGATCCGTTCGTAATCGATGCCCGCGAACACGAGGTTGCCCTCCGCGAGGTGCGGCTCGTACTCCTCGCGCTCTTCGATCGTGGCGTCCGCCGCCTCGAGATCCTCGTAGTGCTCGAAGCGCTGTACCGCCTGTGCGGCGAGGTCGCCGTACGGCATCGGATGGCGCAGGACGGCGACACGCTTGCCGGCTTCGCGCAGGAGCTCGGCGACGCGCCGGGTCGTCTGGCTCTTGCCGGATCCGGTGCGGACGGCGCAGATCGCGACGACCGGCTTCTCCGCGCGCAGCATCGTCTCGCGCGGTGCGATCAGGCGGTACGACGCCCCGGCTGCGAGCGCGCGCGAACCGATGTGCATCACGTGCTCGTGCGTCACGTCGGAGTAAGCGAAGACAACTTCGTCGATTTCGTGCTCGCGGATCAGCTGCTCGAGCGCCGATTCCGGCAGGATCGGGATTCCCTCGGGATACAGGTCTCCGGCGAGCTCGGCGGGGTAGACGCGACCGTCGATGTTCGGGATCTGGGTCGCGGTGAACGCGACCACCTCCGACTCCGGCCGCGCGCGGTACACGAGGTTGAAGTTGTGGAAGTCCCGACCTGCTGCGCCTGCGATCAGCACCCTCGTCCGCGCCATGCATAAAGCTTATGCACACCAGCAGGACGGACGTCGCTGGACTCTCGGCTAGTTCGGCGGGTCAGCCCTGGAGAACCTCGCGGACGCGCTCGGCAACCGCCTCCAGCTCGAGGGTCGCTCCGGTCACATCCTTCAGCAGCTCCTCGGCACGGAGCCGCTGCCCCTCGCTCCAGAGCTCCCGCAGGAGCGAACCCGCGTCGCGGCTCGTGAACCAGCGCGTCCCGAACCGCTCGCGCAGGAACGCGCGCAACTGTGCCTCGAACGCCCAGGCCCGGAGATACGACGAGACGTAGAACCCCGAGTCGATGTCTGCGAGGTAGTTCGCGGCGGTCGGCTCGATCTTCAGCGCGTCCCCGAGCAGCTCGACGTAACGGTCGGGCATCGTCGAGACATCGTCCGCTGCGTGGAACTCGATCTCGTAGAGGATCTTGGCGCAGTAGCGGCGGACGAAGTACAGGAGGCCCGTCGCACCCTCGACGGCGTACTCGGCGGGCCGCGGGAAGTCGAGCCTGCGACTGAGCCACTGCGGCTCGTCGGTCAGGTGCTGCAGGAGCATGGCCCAGCCCTCGGTAACGGCGTTGTCGCCGAGGCGCTTCTCCTCCATTGCGAGGTCTCGCGACGTGTTGGCGAAGTGCTCGGTGTGCCCGGCTTCGTGGAAGAGCGCGCGCCAATCGTCCGGGCCGCCGATCGGCTGGATCACGAGCATGACCTTGTCCGGGATCTCGATCGGCGCACAGAACGCGCGGGGGGTCTTGTTCGGGCGCTCGTCGAGGTCGAGATGCACGTTCGCCTGCGACTTCAGGTCGACGCCCAGGTCGGCGAGCGTTGCTTCGAGCGCGGGGACCATCCGGTCCTTCGGGAACATCTTGTCCCACTCCGGCGCGCGGAACAGGCGCGCAACGTCCCAGCGCCGTGCCTCGTTCAGCGAGACGCCGACCCGAGTGCGGAACAGTCGGTCGGCGGCGTCCTCGTACAGTCGCTCGGTCGAGTCGAGCAGCGCACGGCATTGCACGGCGAGCTCGTCGAGCGCCGACGACGGCAGCGCTTGCCGATAGAGCTCGAGATAGTTGTCGTAGCCGAGCTCGCGCGCCGCGCCCTGCACCGCCTGTGCGCCGTCGAGATGAATCGGGTTCATCCGCTCCTCGAGGACGTCGGCCGCCGCTGCGTCGATCCGCTGCCGCTTCGTCCGGTCGGCCTCGTTCGCGAGCGCCGGCCGCGCCATCCGGTACGGGATCTCCTCGCCGTCCACCGTCAGCTGAATCTCGGATTCGAGCCGCGCGAGCTTTTCGGCGTGGTCGCGCGTGACCTCGCCGAAATGGCCCTCGCAGGCGAACCGCCACAGCTCGCGCACCCGGCGGCCGCCGTTCACCGACAGGCCGACGGACTTGACCACGTCGACCTCCGTCAGGTTGCGGTGGCGCTCGTAGATCGGGCTGAGGTCGAACGACTCCTTCAGACCCGCGTAGTGGAGATAGAACTCCTCGTCCAGCTCGGCGATGAACCGGTCGGCCTGCTCGCGGTAGGTGTCCAGCTCACGGTCGGAGAGGGCGGCGGGCGGCACGCGGTCTCGTAGGATAGCGACATGCACGAGCTCTCCCTGCGCACCGAACGGCGCACGCAACTGGTCGACATCACGCAGCAGGTCCAGCAGGCGCTCTCAGCGGCGAACGGCGCGGCGGCGGCGCTCGTGTACGTGCCGCATACGACGGCGGCGGTGACGATCAACGAAGGCGCCGACCCGGCCGTCGCCCGCGACCTCGAGTCGGCGCTCGAGAAGGTCGTCGACGACGGTTGGGACTGGAAGCACGTCGAGGATCCGGACGGGCCGAACGCTCCGTCGCACATTCGCGCGTCGCTGATCAGCCCGCAGATCCTCGTGCCGCTCAACGACGGCAAGCTCGCGCTCGGAACGTGGCAGGGAATCTTCTTCTGCGAGTTCGACGGCCCTCGCGAGCGAAAGGTCTACGTCACGGCGCTCGGGTAGGAAGGGACGCCGTTGCCGGCGCCCCTCAGATGAGCCGTCCTACTTCTGGAACGACGCGCGCAGGTCGCGCAGCGCCTGCCTCGCCTTCGCGAGCTCGGCGCGGATCTCGCTCCGCTCCTGTCTGACAGTGGCGCGTGTCGACTTCAGCATCGGCCTCAGCTCCTTCGCCGCGCCCTTCACCTGCTTCGCCGCGGCCACGTCGCTCTTCAGCTGGGCGTGATCGGCCTTGAGCGCCGCGCGTGCAGCGACGAGGTCCGAGTGCAGCTTTTGCACGTCGGGCTTGACCGCTGCGCGTGCTGCCTTCGGCGCCGTCCCCTTCGCGGCAGTCGCGTCGGCGGCGAGCTTCTCCGCGTCCCCGACGAGCGCAGCCCGCGCGGAGGACATGTCCGCCTGGAGCTTCGCCAGGTCGGCCTTTACCGCGCCGACTGGTGCGCTGTCCGCTGGTGCGAGCGCGGGAAAGGCGGCGAGGCCGCCTGCCGCGAGCGCGGCAATGACGATCTTCTTCAAAGTGACTCCTCGGATCGGATGGCGTACGACCCACAGAGCGTGACACGTCCGCGGCGCCGTGCCATCTCCGGGCGGAACATTCTTACGACTCGTTAACCCAGCCCTGACCTCTTCGAAGTACAACCCAAGCGTGGGTCGGGTCTCTTTGCTCTTCGCCGTGGCGGCTGCGCTCGTGATGCCGCAGGCCGGCGCCGCGCGTGCCTGGATCGACGCGGCTGCCCGCCCCCCGGCGGCGATCCACAAGATCAAGCACGTGATCGTGATCATGCAGGAGAACCGCTCATTCGATCACTACTTCGGCACGTATCCGGGCGCCGACGGCTTCCCGCGCAACGCAAACGGCGATTTCGCGGCATGCTCGCCCAACCCCGCGACCGGAGGTTGCGAGAAGCCGTTCCATGACACGCGCGACCTGAATTCCGGTGGCCCGCATGGGCAGGCGAACGCGACCGCCGACATCGCCGGCGGCAAGATGGACGGTTACGTGGCGAGCGCCGAGAACGCCAAGGTCAAAGGGTGCAAGCAGAACCCGAACAACCCGATCTGCTCACAACGCTCGACGAACCCCGACGTCATGGGGTACCACGATGAACGCGACATTCCGAACTACTGGGCGTACGCGCGGAACTTCGTGCTTCAGGACCACATGTTCGAGCCCAACGCGTCGTGGAGCCTGCCGGCGCACCTGTTCATGGTCTCCGAATGGTCTGCGCGCTGTACGAACCGAAACGATCCCTTCAGCTGCGTCAACGCACTGCAGAACCCGGGGCAGGCGATGGACGCGAAGACGAACCCGAGGGGCATTCCGCCGAAGTACGCCTGGACCGATCTGACCTACCTGCTGCACAAGCACAGGGTCAGCTGGCGCTATTACGTCTTCGCCGGCACCGAGCCCGATTGCGAGGACGACGCGATGATCTGCGAGTCGGTCAAGCAGGGCGCGCGAACGCCCGGCATCTGGAATCCGCTGCCGTGGTTCACGACCGTGCAGGACGACAATCAGCTGCAGAACGTCGTCTCGCTGACGAACTACTTCACCGCCGCGAAGGCGGGGAAGTTGCCCGCGGTCGCGTGGATCAACCCGACCGGGTCCGTCAGCGAGCACCCGCCGGGACTCGTGTCGGCGGGCCAGACGTACGTCACGAAGCTCGTCAACGCGGCGATGCGGGGGCCCGAATGGAAGTCGACTGCGATCTTCGTCGCGTGGGACGACTGGGGCGGCTTCTACGACCACGTGCGGCCGCCGTCGGTCGACCAGAACGGCTACGGCCTGCGCGTTCCGGGGCTCGTGATCAGCCCGTACGCACGGCGCGGCGTCGTCGACCACCAGACGCTCAGCTTCGATGCGTACGTGAAGTTCATCGAGGACGACTTCCTGAAGGGGCAGCGGCTCGATCCTGCGACCGACGGCCGCCCGGACCCGCGTCCCGACGTCCGCGAGCGGGCAAGCATCCTCGGCAACCTCGTCAAGGACTTCAACTTCGCTCAGAAGCCGCGACGACCGCTGCTCTTGAATCCGCACCCGGCGACCGACCTGCACTGACGACTCGGTACGCTCGGGCGGTGGCCGCGCCCGTTCGTCGAGATCAGGAGCTCGAGCTGACGATCGATCGGCTCGCGTACGGCGGGAACGGCGTCGCGCGACTGAACGGCTTCGTCGTGTTCGTGCGCCGCGGTCTTCCCGGCGACCGCGTCCGCGCGCGGGTCACGAAGGTCCAGCGTCGCCACGCCGAGGCACTCGTGACCGAGGTGCTCGAGCCGGGGTCGCAGCGCGTCGACGCGCCGTGTGCGCACTACCCGGCGTGCGGCGGGTGCCGCTTCCAGGATCTGGCCTACGACGCGCAGGTGGCGGCGAAGCACGACCAGGTGGCCGACGCGTTCCAGCGGATCGGGGGCCTCGCGGCGCCGCCCCTGGAGCCGATCGTGCCCGCCGATGACGTCTTCCACTACCGCAACAAGCTCGAGTACTCGTTCACGCAGCTCGAGGACGGGCCGACGCTCGGCTTCCACAAGGCCGGCCGCTGGGACGAGGTGCTCGAGGTGGAGAAGTGCTGGCTGACCACGGACTTCGGGAATGCGCTGCGCAACGCCGTGCGCGAGTGGGCGAAAGGCGAGCGCCTCGTCGCCTACGACCAGGCCGAGCAGACGGGGTACCTGCGGCACCTCGTCGTCCGGGAGGGCCGCAACACGGGCCAGGCACTCGTGCAGCTCGTGACGGCGCGGGGCGAGAAGTTCGACACGGCGCACTTCGTCGAGTTGATGCGGGGATTTCCCGAAGTCCGGTCCCTCCATTGGTCGGAGAACGACTCGCCGGCCGAGGTCACGAACCTCCCGACGAAGCTGCTCTGGGGCGAAGAGGCGATCGAGGAAGAGCTGGGCGGCCTGCGGTTCCGCGTTCGTCCAAACGCGTTCCTGCAGACGAACACGGCGATGGCAGAGCGGCTGTACGGGATCGCAAGCGAGTTCGCCGCACTGACCGGCGAAGAGACGGTCTACGACCTCTACTGCGGCATCGGGACGATCGGGCTGACGCTGGCGCGGAGCGCGCTGACGGTGTGGGGAATCGACGTGTCGGAGGAGAGCGTCGCCTGCGCGCTCGAAAACGCGGATCTGAACGACATCACGAACGCCGCGTTCTTCGCCGGAAACGTCGGGCAGGCGCTCGAGGAGCTCCACGGACGCAGCGGCGACCCCGACGTCGTCGTCGTCGACCCGCCGCGTGCCGGTCTGGCCGGCAAGGCGCTGCGCCGGCTCGGCGAGATCGCCGCGCCGCGCATCGTCTATGTCTCGTGCAACCCGACGACGCTCGCGGGCGACGTCAAGCGCCTGCGCGACGACTACGGCTACGAGCTGCTTCGCGCACGCCCGGTCGACATGTTCCCGCACACGCCGCACGTCGAGTGCGTGGCGTTGCTCGAGCGCTCACAGGCGCCCGTTTAGAGGTAGACGCGCGCGCGTGCCCCCACCCTTGGGTGGGGCTTACTACCCGCCACCCCTCGGGATCGACGATACGCGGTTTCGGCGCACGCGTCTGTTCCGAATTCGTGTCGAATTCGCGCGGCCGCGGGCATCGCACGCGGCGCTAGGGGCCCGGTGCGTCATCCGCGGCGGCACGCTCCGCGCGCAGCCGCGTCCACAAGAGATCGGCGTTCGGCAGCAGGAAGCCGAGTGACAGCAGCGGGAGGGCCGGGAGGCCCGCGAGCTTGAACGCGACTGCCGCGGCGATCGTCACGCCGAACGACAGCGTCAGCGCGACCCAGGTCAAACCGGTGCGCAACCGGAACCGCGCGGCGGCTCCGAGGAACAACGAGAAGAACAAGAGATCCGGCACGCCGAGGTTCGCGGCCGTGTGCTCGCCCGGGATCGGGAACGCGTACGACAGCGCAGTGAACACGTGCTCGTGGTGCGTGACGATCACCTTCGTCGGCCCGCGCCAGACCGAGTATGCGTCGACCCACGGGATGATCAGCGCAACCAGCACGACCCACGCCGCGGTCTCGAAGTAGCCGAGAAACCAGAACCCGATCAGCGCGACGGCGCAGAGCTTCACCAGGTTCTCCGGCGTGTGCCAGCCGGCGACGTGGAGCGCGTACGTCAGCACACCGAGGGCCGCGCCGGCGGGAAGCAGGCCCCGCGCGGTCCGCAACGGCAGCAGGAACCAGATGATCGAGAACGACAGCGGGATCAGGACGACGGCGATGAAGGCGACGTCGCCCCAGTCGGACGCGTTCCAGAGCCGCGCATGCAGCGAGTCGTACGCCGCAAGCGCGACGACGATTGCTAGTAAGGCGGCAGCGCGGCCCACCAGGGGCCGACCGCTTTGAATGCGTTCCAAAACGCTGTCTTTGCCGGGGCTTCGTCGAGCGATGCGTCGATGTCGGGGACGACGATTGCGTCGACCGTCGCGGTGAACCGCTGGACCTCGGCTGAGGTCGGCTCGAGCCGGTCGGCGAGGGGAAAATCGATCGAGTTCAGGATTTCCACCGTGGGGTCGCCCATCGCGACGATCAGCTTCGGCTGCACGATGTGCAGCTCCCGCGTCAGGAACGGCCGCGACTCGTCCTCGTCGCCTTCTGCGAACTTCAGGCAGTTCGTGCCGTAGATCGCGAGTGGGTCGACGTGCAGCCGTTGCAAGGACTTGAGGATCGCCTGCCCCGAGCGCCCGTAGAACGCAACGCCTTCCTGCACCTCCGCCGGCTGCGGGCGGTACTTCAGGAGCATGATGTCGCCGAGCGGATGGCCCGAACCGAGGACCGGTACCCGTCCGCCCGCGGCGCGGGCGATCTCGTCCGCGAGGGCGTTGATCTCGAGGATCGCCTTGTCGCGGTACTTCTCGTAGATCTCGTCGGTGGGCACAGGACTCACGGCGGCCTCGACACCGTTCTCCGCTAGCGAACCCGTTCCTTGGCCTGAGCCACCCACTTCAGCCCCTGCAGGTAGACCAGCGATTTGGGCCGGCGCAGGACGTGCGCCGTCCGTAGCGAAAGGAGGAATTCTTCGGGCCCGTCGAAGGCGCGCATACGCAACGCGCCCGTCCCGACGCCTTGAAGCACATGTGCGTCCGAGCCCGCGCCGACCGTGAGGTTGTACTTCGCCGCGAATCGCACGGCCTCGTCGTTGTAGCCCTCGAACAGCAGCCGGGCGTTGTAGACCTCGAAGACGTCGATGTCGGCGAGGTGGCGATGCAGCGTCGCCGGATCGGCGATCGCGTGCATCCGGTCGAAGGGGTGTGGGAGATAGACGAGCCCGCCCTGCTCTCGGATCGCCGCGATCGTGTCCGCGAACGACAACCCGCGCGGGATCTCCCGTTCGAGGAACAGGCCGATCACTTCGCCCTGGCCGTCGGTCTTCACCTCTTCGCCTGGAATGACGATCAGGTCGCGGTCGCGCGCGAGCTCGGCCGCTGCAAGCGCTCCGCCGATCACGTTGTGGTCGGTGACGGCGATCGCGCCGAGGCCGATCCCGTCCGCATAGCCGACGAGGTCGGCGGCGTCGACCGAGCAATCGTGCGACCAGCTCGTGTGCATGTGCAGGTCGCACAGGATCCAGTCCCGATCCACGAGCGGGTCGGCCGTGCGCGTCGGCCGACGGCGCCGGCCCGCGAGCGACCGGTAGACCTCGTCGAGCCGCCCCGCGACCGCCGCGAAGCTCTGGCCCTCCGCGCTCGCGCGCGCCGCCTCCTGGCGCCGCGTGCGGAACCGCTCGTCCTCGCCCAGCCTGGCCACCTCCGCGCCCGCGAGCTCGGGTTGCGTCGCGACGCCCGCCGGCGCCGCGATCGCGCAACCTGCGGCAGCGGCCTCGAGCGACACGCGCGCAAGCCCGCCGGCCACCGGGACGAAGATCGCGGCTTCGCCGAGGATGGCAGCCCGCGCACGCCCGTCCCGCGCCGAGCGGACACTGACGCGCTCCCGTAGCTCCCGTCCGAGCGTCGGCCGTCCCATCAGAGGCTTCGTCCGCAGCGCGACGAGCTCCCAGCCAGGCAGGTCTTCGAGCGCTCGCAGGACGGAGCGGAACAACGGCCGTTCGGTCGCCCGCCACTCGACCACGATGCGCCGCTTCTTCGGTCCAGGCTCGAACAGCGCGAGGTCGACGCCCGGCGAGACGACCGTGTACGCGCCGGGGAAACGCTCGGCTGCCGCGGCAGCCGTTTCCGCGCTGGTGGCGACGAGCGCGTCGATCCGCCCGAGCAGGCGCTCGCGCTGGGCACGGCCGGGCGGGTACCCGAGCCGGTCGGGTGAGACGAACGTCGCCATGCTCAGCGCCTGCGCGTCGCGGAGCGCCAGGTACGAAAGGCTCGGCAGCCCGGGCTCGAAGCCGTGGACGACGTCGAACCGTCCGAGCGCAAGCGCGATCGAGAGGTTCGCGCGCACGCCGACGGGGACGCCGATCCTGCTTCGGCGCGAGATCGGCACCGCCGGGCCGACTGCGACGAGCTCGGCTTCGGCGCCGTCGAGGAGCGACCGGCGGCCGGCGGCCAGGTCACGCGCGCGATTCGACGACGCGAGGATCGTGACCGAATGGCCGAGGCGTCGGAGCTCGGTCGCAACTCCTGCGACGTGCTCGTTGACGTCGTGCGGCTGCGACCAGGCGAACGGTGTAACCAGGCAGATCCGTAAGCCCATCTGCGCCGAGTGTAGTGCTCGGCGGCGGGGCGTTACGGATCCGCCCGGTGAGCTAGACCGCCGCGGGCTCGGGCGCCGAGTGCCGCTCGTTGTCGCGGATGAAGGTCTCGGTCGCTTCGTACGCCTCGTCGTCGACGATCTGCTTCGGCGGCGACTTCATCAGGTACGAGCTCGGGCCCTCGAGCGCGCCGGCGACCCCGTTGTTGAGCGCGAGCTTCGCCATCCGCACCGCGTCGATCACGATTCCGGCGGAGTTGGGCGAGTCCCAGACCTCGAGCTTCAGCTCGACGTTGAGCGGGACGTCACCGAACGCGGAGCCCTCCATCCGGATGTATGCCCATTTCCGGTCGCTCAGCCACGGCACGTGGTCGGACGGCCCGACATGGACGTTCTTCGCGCCGAGGTCGTAGTCGAGCATCGACGTCACGGCGTTCGTCTTCGAGATCTTCTTCGACTCCAGGCGCTCACGCTCGAGCATGTTGAGGAAGTCGGAGTTCCCGCCCACGTTGAGCTGCATCGTCCGGTCGAGCTTGACGCCGCGTTCGCGGAACAGCGATGTCAGCACACGGTGCGTGATCGTCGCGCCGACCTGGGACTTGATGTCGTCGCCGATGATCGGCACGCCCTTGTCCTCGAAGCGGCGCTGCCAGTACGGCTCACGTGCGATGAAGACCGGCATGCAGTTCACCATTGCGCAACCGGCCTCGAGGATCTGCTCGGCGTACCACTTGGTCGCTGCGTCGCTGCCGACCGGCAGGTAGTTGACGACGACGTCCGTCTGCGTGTCGCGGAGGATGCGAACGACGTCGTCGGTCTCGCCGGGCGCCTTCGTCACGACCTCCGAGATGTACTTGCCAAGGCCGTCGTGCGTCATGCCGCGCGACACCGTGATGCCCGTCTTCGGCACGTCGGCGAACTTGATCGTGTCGTTTGGCTTCGCCCACATCGCATCGGACAGGTCCTTGCCGACCTTGTCTGCGGTGACGTCGAACGCCGCGGTGAATTCGATGTCGCGGATGTGGTAGCCGCCGAGGTTCACGTGCATCAGGCCGGGGACGAACTGGTCGTCGGGCGCATCCTTGTAGTACTCGACGCCCTGGAGCAGCGAGTTCGCACAATTACCGACGCCGATGATCGCAACGCGCACGCGGTCGTCGAGCCGGGCTTTGCCGTTCTGGGGCTTACCGTTCGTCTGGGACATTGGGCGATCCTCCGAGTGAAAGCAGTTGCTTGCGGACGTGCAGGATGCGTTGCACCACCGTCAGCCAGGCGGTCGCGGCGAGCAGCGAAATCGCGCCCACGAGCAGCCAGATGCTGATCGGTGCGAGCACGAGGCCCGCCGTGATCACGACGACGCGCTCGGCGCGCGAGCCGATTCCGACATCGCCCCGGAGCCCGAGTGCCTCCGCCTTCGCGCGCGTGTAACTGACCAGGAATGAACCGGCGACCGCGGCGAACGCGAATGCGAGCGGAACGGCTAGGTCGTGGCGATGGAAGATCAGCGCGATCGCGCCGAGCATCGCACCCTCGCCGACGCGATCGGTGGTCGAGTCGAGAAACGCGCCGAACGGCGTTGCTTTCCCGCCTGCGCGGGCGAGTGCCCCGTCGAGGATGTCGAGAATCGAGCCGACGACGAACAGCACGGCGCCGAGCCAGTAGAAGAGCCACTCGTTGTGGTACTCGAAGTAGACGAGCACCGAAGCGGCCAGGCACAGCGAGACGCCGGACGTCGTGAGCGCGTTCGGGGTGACGCGTGTCCGCGTGAGGCCGACGATCGACCGCGACGCGAGCGAACGCGCGCCCGTCGTGTAGCCCTCCTTCACGCGATGGAGAACGGCTGTGTCTCTCATGTCCTGGAACATCGCATTCCTGCTATGCCTCGGACTATAGCAGGTTTGCGATAGGAGCCCTTTCCAGCAGGACCTTCTCGCAGGTCCGCGGCGGCGCGACTCAGGGGGTCGAGGTGCGGAGCAAGTTCGGCAGAAGCCTCCGCGGCCGGACGCGGTAGACGACCGCCAGCGAGATCGCCCCGACGCTGATTCCGGCGAGCACGTCGAGCCAGAAGTGGTTCCCGGTCGCCATCACGGTGAACCAGACCCATGCCGGCCACAGCAGCCAGAGCGCCTTCCAGATCGGACGCCGGACGACGGAGGCGACGACGATCCCGACGATCAGCGCGTCCGCCGCATGCAGGCTCGGCATCGCGGCGTACGGGTTCGCCGCGAGCGAGACCAGTCCGCTGCCGTGGTTGAGCCCGCCGAACTGGTCGAGGGTGTCGAGGAACCCGAGGCTCGGGAACATCCGCGGCGGCGCCGTCGGCAGGAGTACGTAGCCGATCAGGCCGAGGACGTTCGCGAGCAGGATCGCGTTGCGGAAACGCGTGAACGCGTCGTTCCGGCGGAGATAAACCCACAGCAGCGCGAGCCCGACGACGGTGAACTCGGAGTTCCAGTACGTCCAGGCGACGAGGCTCTGCAGGAACGACGACGAGTCGGCGAGCTTCTGGAACGTCAGCTCCAGGATGTGATTCGTCGTCCGCTGCTCCAGGTCGAGGACGCGCCAGCCGTTCGCGAATGCACGTGAGGGGTCGCGGTCGGCGAGGCCGCGCGCAACCTGGTACGCGAACAGGAAGCCGAACCAGATCGCGAGCTGGCGAGCGAAGTCGGCATAGCCGCGCGGAAGCACGCGGCGCCCTGCTGCAAAGGCGGCGGTCACGTCTGGAGATTGTAAACGCCTGACCCGGCCGGATTCATCCCCGCGCGGGGGATTCTGCGTCAGCCGCCGATCTGCGACATCGACCGCGACGCAGGCACGAATCCCGGCTCATTGACGCGATGCTTCAGCTCCTTGTGCCGGACGGCGTGCCGCAGAAAAGCCGCAATTTGCGCATCGTCGCTCCCGTTTCGGAGCACGCTCTTGACATCCCATTCGCGACGGGAGAAGAGGCAGGTGCGCAGCTGTCCGTCCGCGGTGATCCGGATCCGGTCGCAGGTCGAGCAGAACGGCTCCGAGACCGGATTGACGAAACCGAGCTCGCCGGCCCCGTCTGCGAACGCATAGCGCTGCGCGGTCGACGACGCCTTCGCCGGCAGCTCGACGAGCGGCCCATGCTCGGCCTCGACCAGTGCGCGAATCTCGGCGCCGGTCAGCACCTGGTCGGCGCTCCAGGCGCGATCCGCGTCGAGCGGCATGAACTCGATGAAGCGCACGACGTAAGGCTTCCGCCGCGCGAGCGCGGCGAGCGCGGGAACCTCCGGCTCGGTGAAGTTCTTGATCGCGACGCAGTTCACCTTGATCGGCCGCAGCTCCGGAAAACGCTCGGCCTCCGCGAGCCCCTCGAGCACCTGGTCGAGCGCGTCGCGGCGCGTGATCTCGGCGAAGCGCACGTGGTCGAGCGAGTCGAGCGAGACGTTGATGCGCCGGAGGCCGGCGTCGACCAGAGACTGTGCGTACCGCCGGAGGAGGATGCCGTTCGTCGTCAGCGAGAGGTCGTCGATCCCGGGGATCTCGGCGAGCATCCCGACGAGCGCCGGCACGTCGCGCCGGACGAGCGGCTCCCCGCCCGTCAGCCGGACTTCGCCCACGCCGAGTGCGGCCAAGATCCGCGCGAGCCTCGTGATCTCCTCGAAGCTGAGGATCTCGTCGCGCCGCAGCCACTCCAGCCCTTCGGCCGGCATGCAGTACGTGCAGCGGAAGTTGCACTTGTCGGTGACCGAGATCCGGACCGACTCGATCCGGCGGCCCCACCCGTCGACGAGGGGATCCACGACCGAAGCGTACCCGCGTTTCGCGCACGCACACGGGCGGCAGACGGCGGACGAAAGGAGGTTCGGGATGAGCGAGCATCACGACGGCGAAGAGCACAATGTCCTCCGCGACTCCCGCGACACCGGCTCCGGAAGCCGACCGGGCGGCGAAGGCGGCGGCGGTGCGGACGGCGAAGACGGGTTCACGCTCGGTGGCCCGCGCGGCCGCGACGCCGAACGCGGCGAGTACTACGAGCCGGACCGCGACGGGATCGACTCCGACTCGTAGCTGCGCAGCGGCAGGCCGATCGCGAGGGCGCCCAGGCGCCCTCGCCGTCTTCGGCGGCCGCGACAATCGCGCGATGCCGGCGCTCGCTGCGTTGATCGCGGTCACCGCTGTTTGGGGCGTCACGTTCGTGCAAGTCAAAGATGCGGTCGCGATCTATCCGCTGTTCGCATTCCTCGCGGTGCGCTATGCGCTTGCGACCGGCGCGCTCGCGGTTGTCGGTGTCGCGCGGCTGCCGCGGCTTGGACGATCAGGCATTGCAGCGGGCGTCTTCGTCGGTGTACTGCTCGCGGCCGCAATCGCGCTGCAGACGGCGGGGCTCGAGCGCACGACCGTCTCGAGCACAGGCTTCATCACCGGCCTCTACGTCGTCTTCACTCCGCTCTTCGCCCTCGTGCTCTTCCGCGCCCACGTCGGCCGCGAAGTGTGGGTGGGCGTCGCCTTCGCGCTCCTCGGGCTCGCACTCCTCTCCGGCATCGACGCCGGCTCGACACTCGGTGACGCGCTCGTGCTCGCATCGGCGGCAGCGCAGGCGTTGCAGATCGTGATGATCGAGCGCTACGCGGTGCGTTACGACGCGGTCGGCCTGACGCTCGTCGAGATGGCGACGTGTTTCGTCGGTTTCGTCGCGATCGCGCTCGTGCTCGGGGACCTCTCGATCCCGCGCGGCGCGACGGTGTGGGGCGCCCTCATCGTCACGGGCGTGTTCGCGAGCGCGCTGGCGTACCTGATCCAGGTCTGGGCGCAGCGCCGGTTGAGCGCGCCGCGGATCGCGATCGTTTTCTCGCTCGAAACCGTGTGGGCCGGCTTCTTCGGCTACGTCTTCAGCGGCGACCGGCTCGGCTGGGCCGGCTGGATCGGCTGCGCGTCGATCATGGGCGGAATCGTCCTCGCCGAGCCTGCAGCCGCCGGCGCGCTCGTCCGGCTCGTCCGCCGCGCTTAGGAGGGTTTGGCTAACGAACGCGCTGCGCCGTTGCCCGGATCGACTGGTCGAGACGGCCGCCGCGCGGTGGTTGCGCGAGGGCGTAGACGCCGACCGCGCGACCCGTCGCGAACGACGTCGCCGCGTAATCCCCGACCATGTAGCCGGTGTTCGTGCGCGGGAGCCACCCGAACCGCATCGGTTGCGCGTTCAAGCGCGTCGGTGTGCGCCACGTCCGGCCGCCGTTGGCCGACGTCGCCATCCGCACGTCGAGCAGGCAGCTCGACGCATGACACCCGGCCGTGCGGATCGAATAGAACGTCACGGCGAGGTGGGCATGGGCACCTCGCGTTCGCTCGTCCGCGGCGAGACCCGGTAAGACGTGGTCGGTCGCGGCGCCGACGCGCGGCACCGCGATGCGCGTCGGAGTCGCCCAGCCGGCCGCACGCGAGCGCGTGAGGACGATGTCGTCTGCCGCGCAGCTCCTGCGGAAGCGGCAGTCGGGCCACGCGACGTACACGGTGCCGCCGCCGTCGACTGCGGTGCTCGGCAGTGGGAAGACGCGGAGCCCGTTTTGCGCG
The DNA here is from genome assembly GCA_005883995.1 of Actinomycetota bacterium. Taxonomy (GTDB): domain Bacteria; phylum Actinomycetota; class Thermoleophilia; order Gaiellales; family Gaiellaceae; genus 3-1-20CM-4-69-9. Next base: position 9,277 of record VAXB01000075.1, on the reverse strand, counting down.
AGCTGGCCGGCGCGCATTCGTGTGCGCGCGACGAGCTCTCGGCGCGAGCCGAACGTCGCGCCGCCGTCGTCCGAGCGGACGGCTTCGATCCGGCCGGAGCCGTCGAGGAACACGAGCACGAACTGGCCGTTCGGGCGCACGACCGGTTGGACGCCGGGGACGTCCGTCGGGACCGGGACGGAGACGGGCGACGACCAGGTTCGCCCGCCGTCGGTCGACCGTTGCACGCCGATCGCGACACCGGGGGGTGTGAAGTCCGTGTACGCGACGTAGCAGGTGCCGCGAAAGCGGCTGCGGGCGCCGTCATCGCACGCGATCCAGTCCTTGTCGAGCTGCGTGTCCTCATCGGCGGTGCCGCCGCGCGGGTGGGACACGACGTTGGTGGGTGGGTCGAACGCGCGTCCGTCCGCAGAGCCGCTGACGACCACGGCGGACGAGTCGGTCGACAGGGTCAGGGTCGCGACGAGCCAGCGATGGTGTGCCGCGTCGAACGCGACCGCTGGGTCGGTGGCCCGCGTCGGCGAACCGGGCGGGCTCGACGAGGTCGTCAGCCCCGGCAGGAGCCCCGAGCGCCACGTGCGACCGGCGTCGCCGGAGGTCGCGAATCCGATCGCCGCCGAGCCGCCGTCGAAGAAGCGACCGACCTGGAACGCGCTGACGACGGTTGCCCCGGATGAGGCGGTCTCGGGCTCGACCTCCGTCGCGTGCTGGGCGCCGGGCGTCGCGAGCGGGTCGCTGGAGAGCTGCACCGAGCGGACGGCGGCGCCGGCGGCGACCGTCGGCACGAGGAGCGCGGCGGCCAGAAGCGCAACCTTCCGAGCTCGCGCAGCCTTGATACAATCCCGCTTAGATTTTCTCAGCAAGACCTCTAACGAAGGAGCAATCAGGAATGGCGAAGACTATCGGCATCGACCTCGGCACGACCAACAGCTGCATCGCCGTGCTCGAGGGCGGCGAGCCGACCGTGATCCCGAACGCCGAGGGCGGCCGCACGACGCCGTCCGTCGTCGCGTTCGCGAAGGACGGTCAGCGGCTGGTCGGCGCACCGGCGCGCCGCCAGCAGGTCACGAACCCGCAGAACACGATCTTCTCGATCAAGCGGTTCATGGGCCGGAAGTGGGACGAGGTCTCCGAGGAGATGACGATCGTCCCGTACGAGGTCGTCAAGGGCTCGAACGGCGACGCGCGCGTGGAGGCCGACGGCAAGGAATACGCGCCGCCGGAGATCAGCGCGATGATCCTCCAGAAGCTGAAGACGGACGCGGAGGCATACCTCGGCGAGTCGATCACGGACGCCGTGGTCACCGTCCCGGCGTATTTCAACAACGCACAGCGTGAGGCGACGAAGGACGCGGGCAAGATCGCCGGCCTGAACGTCCTGCGCATCATCAACGAGCCGACGGCGGCGGCACTCGCCTACGGCCTGGACAAGGAAGGCTCGGACCAGACGATCCTCGTCTTCGACCTCGGCGGCGGCACGTTCGACGTGTCCGTGCTCGAGCTCGGCGAAGGTGTCTTCGAGGTCAAGGCCACGAACGGCGACAACCACCTCGGCGGCGACAACTTCGACAAGACGATCGTCGACTGGATGGTGGCCGAGTTCAAGAAGGACCAGGGCATCGACCTGTCGCAGGACCGGATGGCGCTGCAGCGTCTGTACGAGGCTGCGGAGAAGGCGAAGATCGAGCTGTCGTCGACGATGACGACGCAGATCAACCTGCCGTTCATCACAGCGACGCAAGAGGGCCCGAAGCACCTCGACCAGCAGTTGACGCGCGCGAAGCTCGAGGAGCTCGTCGCCGATCTGCTCGAGCGGACGGTCGGGCCCACGCGGCAGGCGCTTTCCGATGCGGGGATCGACAAGTCGAAGATCGACCACGTCGTCCTCGTCGGTGGCATGACGCGCATGCCGGCCGTGCAGGCGAAGGTGAAGGAGCTGATCGGGAAGGAGCCGCACAAGGGCGTCAACCCGGACGAGGTCGTCGCAGTCGGCGCCGCGATCCAGGGCGGCGTGCTCAAGGGCGAGGTCAAGGACATCCTCCTCCTCGACGTGACGCCGCTGTCGCTCGGCATCGAGACCAAGGGCGGCGTGTTCACCCGGCTGATCGAGCGCAACATCGAGGTACACGTACTCCAGGGCGAGTCGGAGATGGTCGCGTTCAACAAGACGCTCGGCAAGTTCCAGCTCGTCGGCATCCCGCCGGCGCCGCGGGGCATGCCGCAGATCGAGGTGTCGTTCGACATCGACGCGAACGGGATCATCAACGTCTCGGCGAAGGATCTCGGGACCGGCAACCAGCAGCAGATCCGGATCGAAGGCGGCTCGGGCCTCAAGGAGGACGAGGTGCAGCAGATGATCCGCGACGCGGACGCGCACGCTGACGAGGCGCGCCGCCTGCGTGAGGTCGCCGACACGAAGAACGTGGCGGAGACGCTCGCGTACCAGACCGAGCGCTCGCTCAAGGATCACCGCAGCGCGCTCGACGAGTCGGATGCGTCGACGATCGAGGGGCGAATCATGGAGCTCCGCCAGGCGCTCGAGGGCGACGACGTCTCCGACATCAAGGCGAAGACCGAGGCGCTGCAGGAGGCGTCGCACAAGCTGGCGGAAGCGGTCTATGCATCCGCGCAGCAGCAGGCGCAGACGACGTCGGCCGGCAACGGCGGCGGCAGCGAGTCGTCCGACGACGAGACCGTCGAGGACGCCGACTACGAAGTGATCGACGAGCAAGAAGGGGCGCCGCGGGCGTAATGACCGAGGAGCGTCAGATCACAGAGGAGGCGCAGCCCGAAACGGCAGAGCCGGAGACGGCGCAGCCTGAGACGGAGGAGGGCGGAGACGTCGAGGTCGACGTCGCCGCCCTCCAGGCAGAGCGCGACGGGGCGATCGACCGCCTGCAGCGGCTCGCCGCGGAGTTCGACAACTACCGCAAGCGCAGCGCGCGTGAGCAGGCGGCGACGCTCGGCCGCGCGAACGAGCGGCTCGTCAAGGAGCTGCTCCCGATCCTGGACGACCTCGGCCGTGCGCTCGAGGCTGCGGGTGAGCATGAGGAAGCGAAGCTCGAGGAAGGCGTGCGCCTGACGCACCGTGCGCTCGCCGACCTCCTGCAGAAGGAGGGCCTGGCGGAGATCGAGACGAACGGGAAGTTCGACCCGCACGTCCACGAAGCGCTGCTCTCGCAGCCGTCCGACGAGGAGGAAGGCAGCGTGATCGAAGTCGTGCAGAAGGGCTACAAGCTCGGCGATAGGGTGCTGCGTCCCGCGCGCGTCGTCGTCGCAGGGCCACCGATCCACGAGGCGTAAGCGATGGCATCCCTGTACGACACGCTCGGCGTCAAGAAGGACGCCTCCGCCGAGGAGATCAAGAAGGCGTACCGCAAGCTCGCGGCGCAGTACCACCCGGACCGCAATCCGGGCGACGCGTCCGCGGAGGATCGCTTCAAGGAGGGCAAACGGACGCACCGGCTTCAACCCGCGTAACTTCAACTTCGGCAGCGGCGGCGGCGCCAACTTCCGCGTTGAGGATCTCGGCGATCTCGGCGACCTTTTCGGCGGCCTCGGCGGGTTGTTCAATCGCTGCGGGACCCGGACGCAGCGTCGCGCGCCCGAGCGTGGGGCCGACGTCGAGGTGCAGGTGAACGTCTCGTTCGAGGACGCGTTGCGCGGGCTCGAGACGAAGATTCCGGTCGAGACCACGACTGCGTGTCGGGAATGCGGTGGCACCGGCGCCGAGCCCGGTACGACACCGGTCATCTGCCCCGAGTGCAACGGTCGCGGCGTCGTTTCCGAGTCGCAGGGGCTGTTTGCGTTGTCCCAGCCGTGTCCGCGCTGCCGGGGAAACGGCACTGTGATCGAGAAGCCTTGCCGGAAGTGCCACGGCTCCGGCCGTGAGCGGCGGACGAAGCGCTACACGGTCAAGATTCCCGCCGGCGTCAAGGACGGCACGCGGATCAAGCTCAAGGGGAAGGGCGAGCCCGGCGAGAGCGGCGGCCCGAACGGCGATCTCGTCGTCGTCACGCGCGTCGCGCCGTCGCGCCTGTACGAGCGCCGCGGGGCGGACCTCGTGATCGACGTTCCCGTCACCTACGCGGAGGCGGCGCTCGGCGCGACGGTCGACGTCCCGACGCCGTTCGGCGACCGCATCTCGCTGAAGGTCAAGTCCGGCTCCCAGGACGGCGCGCTCCTGCGCGTGCGCGGCCACGGCGCGCCGAGGCTGAACGGCAGCGGCCGCGGCGATCTGCTCGCGCGGCTGCGCATCGCCGTTCCGAAGAAGCTGACGAAGAAGGAACGCGAGGCGCTCGAGGAGTTGCAGAAGGCGCAGCGCGGCGACCCTCGTGAGGTGCTGTTCAGATGAATGACGAACGCCCGCGCTACATGATCAGCGTCGCGGCCGACCTCGTCGGCATGCATCCCCAGACGCTTCGGATCTACGAGAACAAGGGACTGATCCGGCCCAGGCGCACGAACGGCGGGACGCGCCTCTATTCCGACGCGGACATCGAGCGGCTGCAGCTGATCCAACGCCTCACCAGCGACCTCGGGCTCAACCTCGCGGGCGTCGAGCACGTGCTGCGGCTCCAGGACGAGCTCGTCCGGATGCGCCGCCGGCTCGACCGGATGGAGCGCGAGATGCGTCGCGCGATTTCCGAGGTTCACCGCCAGTACCGGCGGGACCTCGTCCCGTACAAACCACCGACTGACCTAACAAGGACTTCATGGACTTCAACAAGCTGACATTGAAATCGCAGGAGGCCGTCGCGACCGCGCAGGAGCTTGCGCGCCGGATGGGCAATCCGGAGCTTTACCCCGAGCACCTGGTGCTCGCCCTCCTCGACCAGGAGTTGCCGCAGCAGCTCGTGCCGGACGCTGCCGCGCTGCGCGCGCAGGCCGAAGCAGCGCTCCGCGGCAAGCCGTCGATCCAGGGCGCCACCCAGCAGCCGAACGTCTCCGCCGCGTTCTCACGCGCCCTCGACGCCGCCTCCGACGAGGCGCGCCGGATGGAGGACGACTACGTCTCGACCGAGCACCTCCTGCTGGCACTCGACGTCGTCCCACGCGACCAGCTCATGGCCAAGATCAAGCACGTGCGCGGCGGCCAGCGCGTCACCTCGCAGGATCCGGAGGAGACGTACCAGGCGCTCGAGAAGTTCGGCCGCGACCTGACGTCGGCGGCCGAGGACGGAAAGCTCGACCCGGTAATCGGGCGCGACGAGGAGATCCGCCGCGTCATCCAGGTCCTGTCTCGGCGGACGAAGAACAACCCTGTGCTGATCGGCGACCCGGGCGTCGGCAAGACCGCAATCGCCGAGGGCCTCGCCCAGCGGATCGTCGCCGGCGACGTTCCCGAGGGGCTGAAGGGCAAGCGCGTCTGGTCGCTCGACATCGGCGCGCTGATCGCCGGCACGAAGTACCGCGGCGAGTTCGAGGAGCGGCTGAAAGCAGTGCTGGAGGAAATTCACGGCGCCGCGGGCCGGATCATCCTCTTCATCGACGAGCTACACACGATCGTCGGTGCGGGCGCGGCTGAAGGCGCGGTCTCTGCGGGCAACCTGTTGAAGCCGATGCTCGCGCGCGGCGAGCTGCGCTGCATCGGCGCGACGACGCTCGACGAGTACCGCAAGCACATCGAGAAAGACGCGGCGCTGGAGCGCCGCTTCCAGCCGATCTTCGTCGGGGAGCCGTCCGTCACGGACACGACAGCGATCCTGCGCGGGCTGAAGGAGCGCTACGAGGCGCACCACGGCGTGCGGATCCGCGACGCCGCGCTGGTCGCGGCGGCCGTTCTTTCCGACCGCTACATCACCGACCGCTTCCTGCCGGACAAGGCGATCGATCTCGTCGACGAGGCCGCGTCGCGTCTGCGGATGGAGATCGATTCGTCTCCCGTTGAGCTCGACGAGGCCGACCGGCGCGTCCGCCAGCTCGAGATCGAGCTCGCGGCGATGGCGAAGGAGTCGCCCGAGGTGCGGGAGCCGCTCGAGCGCGAGCTCGCCGAGGCGCGCGAGGCGCGCGACGGCCTGCAGGCGCGTTGGCAGAAGGAGAAGGAGACGCTCGACCGCGTCAAAGAGATCACGCAGCGGATCGACGAGCTGAAAATGGAGGCCGAGCGCGCCGAGCGAGGCGGCGATCTCCAGCGCGTCGCCGAGATCCGGTACGGCGAGCTACCGGCGCTCGAGCGGGAGCGCGACGAGCGCGACGCGGCGCAAGCAGCGACGGCGATGGTGAAGGAAGAGGTCGACGAGGACGACGTCGGCGCGGTCGTCGCACGCTGGACCGGCATTCCCGTCGACCGGCTGCTCGAGGGTGAGACCGAGAAGCTGATCCATATGGAGGAGCGCCTGCATCAGCGCGTCGTCGGCCAGGACGAAGCGATCGAAGCGGTCGCGAACGCGCTGCGGCGCGCTCGCACCGGACTCCAGGACCCGAACCGGCCGATCGGCTCGTTCGTGTTTCTCGGCCCCACCGGCGTTGGCAAGACGGAGCTCGCGCGTGCCCTCGCCGAGTTCATGTTCGACGACGAGCGCGCAATGGTGCGGCTCGACATGTCGGAGTACCAGGAGCGCCACACGGTGGCGCGCCTGATCGGTGCGCCGCCCGGGTACGTCGGCTACGAGGAAGGGGGACAGCTGACGGAAGCCGTCCGCCGTCGGCCGTACTCGGTCATCCTCCTCGACGAGATCGAGAAGGCGCACAACGAGGTCTTCGACGTCCTGTTGCAGATCCTCGACGACGGCCGGCTCACGGACGGGCAGGGGCGCACCGTCGACTTCCGCAACACGGTCCTGATCATGACGTCGAACCTCCGGTCGCAGGAACAGATGCGACAGCTCTTCCGGCCCGAGTTCCTGAACCGCATCGACGAGGTCGTCGAGTTCCACGCGCTCACGCGCGACCAGCTCGCGGAGATCGTCGACCTGCAGCTCGCGCGCCTGCGGGAACGTCTCGCCGACCGCGGCATCGAGCTCGAGCTGACCGACGCGGCGAAGGAGGCGTTGGCCGACGCGGGTTGGGATCCGACGTACGGCGCGCGCCCGCTGAAGCGGGCGATCCAGCGGTTGGTCGAGAACCCACTCGCGCTGCGGCTGCTGGAGGGCGAGTTCGGAGCCGGCGACACCGTTCGCGTCGACGTGCACGGCGGCGAGCTCGTGTTCGAGCGGCCGGCGTTGCGCGAGCCGGCGGTCGTCTGATCCGGACACGGCTGTGCCTGGCGCAGCCGTGTCCGTAACGTTCGCCGGATGATCCTCGTCGTCGCCGCCACTGCGCGCGAGCTCGAAGGCGCCGGCGGCGCCGAGAACGTCGTGTGCGGTATCGGGCCCGTCGAGGCCGCGCTTGCGACGGCGCGGGCGATCTCTGAACGCCGTCCCGACGCGATCCTGCACGTCGGGATCGCCGGCTCGCGCACGTTGGCGCCGCCGGCCGTCGTCCTTGGCTCCGAGTCCGTGTATTGCGACGTCGTCGACTCGAAGTCCGTGATCCCACGCGTGCACCATGTTGCTCCGGACGCGCGGCTCCTTGCCGCGGCGAAGCGCGCGCTTCCGCACGCGCACGTCTGCGCGATCGCAACGTCGGCGAGCGTCGGCGGCGGGACGACATGCAACGTCGAGGCGATGGAAGGGTTCGGCGTCCTGCGCGCGGCCGCGTTGGCCGCCGTCCCTGCGCTCGAGCTCCGCACCGTCTCGAACGACGTCGGCGAGCGCGACCGTGCGCAGTGGCGCTTCGACGACGCGCTCGCCGCTCTTCGAGACGCGGTCCCGCGCGTGCTCGCCGCCTGGTCGTGACCTGGCGCATCGCCGTCCGCGCGACGCTCCTCGCACTCGTCGGTGTCGGCCTGATCGCCGGTCTCACCGTCTACTTCAGCACCGAGGCGATCCCGCCGTGCCTCGCCAGTGGCGTTCCGAAGTGGAAGGCGCCGACCGACAAGCAGGAGCATCGATTCGAGGTCGTCGTCCCGGACCGGGCGCTTTGCTTCTTCGACATGGATGACGAGCAGCATCTGATCGGCGCGCTCTCGCTGCCTGGCATCCGCGGCATCAGCGCGATCGGACCGCGTCCCGGCGGCAAGCTCGCGTTGCGTTACGACGACGGACGAGGCGCGCTCGTCGACTTGACGACGGGACATCTCCAAACCGGTGTCGAGCCGCCGCCTCCGGCGTCGGACGACCTCCGCCTGCCGGACGTGCAGAGCGCGACGGTCTACTCCACGTTCCGCAACCGGCTCGGCTTCCGCGCGTCCAAGGCCAACAGCGGCCGTGCCCGATTCTTCACGTTCCCCGGATACACGTGGAACCCGCGCTTCGGCCCGAAACCCCCGGATCACGGCCTGTCGCTCGCGCCGGATCGGCCGGAGCTGTGGGTGCTCGACGCGCCGAACAGCGTCGTCCACCTCTTCGATGTCAGCGGCACGTGGCCGAGGCGGATCACCGACATCCGCCTGACGCGGCCGCTCTCGGGCGACGAGAACCCGTGCGCGACCGGGCGGTGCGTCCGCATCGGTTCGCTGCAGCACTCGAACGACGGACGCTTCGTCTACGTCGGCGACGCCGGCGACGTCATCGATGCGAAAAAGCGCGAGGAGATCGCGAATCTCGAAGCGCTCCACGAGTCGCGGTTGACGGTCGAGGTCGACTGGTTCGGCGGTAGGCCTTCGTTCGCAGGCACGCGGTAGCCTCGAAACGTGCCGCGCTCCGAGCTACCGCCTCCGCTTCCGCCGGAGACGCGCACGGTCGGCCAGGTCGTAGCCGAGGCGCTGCGGCTGTACGGGGCGCGCTTCTGGCCGGCGCTCGCGTTGGGCATCGGACCCGGGCTCACGGGCGCGGCCCTCGTGGAGCTTCCACGTTCGCTCGTGTGGGCTCTGGTGCCGACGGTCGGCACGGCGTTGTGGGCGGCTGCGTACGTCGGTGCGTGCCGGCTTGCGCTCGGCGTCGACGGAGGCGGAGTCGGTGTCGCCTTCGCCGTTGCGTTCGTCGCGTTTCTCCCCTTGATCGTGCAACGCGTCGCGGTCTTCCCCGGCTTCGACCTCGTCACGCTCGCGTTCTTCGCGTTCGTCGGCCTCGGCGCACCCGCCGCGCTCGTCGAGCAACGCCGATTCCGCGCTGCGTTGCGTCGCGGCACGCGGCTCGCGCGAGCCGACTACGTGCACGCATTCGGATCGCTGGCCGCGCTCGTGATCGTCATCTTCCTCAGCGGGCTCGTCCTCGTCCTCCTGCTGCACGGCTTCGGCGACCAGGCGGTGCGGGCTGCGGCGCTGATCGCGCTCGTCGTTCTCGCGCCGATCTTC